>NZ_JBDYQK010000001.1:0-486956 GCF_043832615.1 Klebsiella sp. KE9456 | reverse complement strand
TTCGAACCTCCGACCGCTCGGTTCGTAGCCGAGTACTCTATCCAGCTGAGCTACGGATGCATAAGAAACTTGTTTACTACATTTACTACGCGTCAGTGTCACATCTAACACCTGCCACACTGCGTAAAGAGGATGACTCACGCGGTTCGCCCTGCGGGCCGTTGCTGAAGCAACGTTATCCTCCCTGGTGCTGCCGGTTATCTCGCAGACCACGAAATAACAGTGCTGCTGTTATTCTGGAGAATAATGGTGCATCCGGGAGGATTCGAACCTCCGACCGCTCGGTTCGTAGCCGAGTACTCTATCCAGCTGAGCTACGGATGCATAAGAAACTTGTTTACTACATTTACTACGCGTCAGTGTCACATCTAACACCTGCCACACTGCGTAAGGAGGATGACTCACGCGGTTCGCCCTGCGGGCCGTTGCCAGGGCAACGTTATTCTCTCTGGTGCTGGCGGTTATCTCGCAGACCATGAAGTAACAGCGCTGCTGTTATCTCGGAGAATATGGTGCATCCGGGAGGATTCGAACCTCCGACCGCTCGGTTCGTAGCCGAGTACTCTATCCAGCTGAGCTACGGATGCATAAGAAACTTGTTTACTACATTTACTACGCGCAGTGTCACATCTAACACTTGCCACACTGCGTAAGGAGAATGGCTACGCGGCTTGCTTTTGGAAGCAACGTTATCTTCTCCGGCACTGGCTGCTTTCTTGCAGACCATTAGACAACAGCGCTGCTGTTCCCCTGGAGAAGATGGTGCATCCGGGAGGATTCGAACCTCCGACCGCTCGGTTCGTAGCCGAGTACTCTATCCAGCTGAGCTACGGATGCAAAATGGCGGTGAGGCGGGGATTCGAACCCCGGATGCAGCTTTTGACCGCATACTCCCTTAGCAGGGGAGCGCCTTCAGCCTCTCGGCCACCTCACCACACGCCTCTTACGAGTGCTTCGAAGAACTTGTTTGCGCTCTTCGTCGCTGCGATGGCGCACATATTACTTTCTGGTACCTATAAGTCAAACGATTTTTCGAGACCTTTTTTTCGTTTGCACACTTCCCGCGCAATTAGACGGTGAAAACGGCAAAAAGAGTATTTTATCAACAAGAAATTGACGATCACACCGCTATGAAAGGAAAAAATAGCTATAACGGATATCAGGGAATAGTCAAAAAAGAGAAGCAATCGAAGAAGAAAAGTGAGGAAAATAGCGGGCAGAGAGAGGCGCCTCACCGAATAGCGAGGCGCGAAAACCTTAGTAACTGGACTGCTGGGATTTTTCAGCCTGGATACGCTGGTAGATCTCTTCACGATGGACAGAGACTTCTTTAGGGGCATTAACGCCAATACGTACCTGGTTACCCTTAACCCCTAAAACTGTCACAGTGACCTCATCTCCAATCATGAGGGTCTCACCAACTCGACGAGTCAGAATCAGCATTCTTTGCTCCTTGAAAGATTAAAAGAGTCGGGCTCTCGTATCCCGGCATTATCTATCATATAACGCCAAAACGTAAGCGATCACAAACACCCTACAGTGTAAGCAGCCGCGGCATCACATTCTGTGAACCTAAGTTTAGCCGATATACACAACTTCAACCCGACTTTATCGTTATCAGTGCTTCTCGCGCAAGATGCCGCCATCCGGGAACGGCAGCATCTATTGTTTATAGTTATTACAGTTTTGCGCTTACCCAGCCTTTCACACTGGCCAACGCAGCAGGGAGAGCAGACGCATCCGTACCACCGGCTTGCGCCATATCCGGACGACCGCCCCCTTTTCCGCCCACCTGCCGGGCGACCATACCAATCAGTTCCCCTGCTTTCACGCGGTCTGTCACATCCTTAGACACTCCGGCAATAAGAGAAACCTTACCATCTGCAACCGTGGCTAATACGATAACCGTTGAACCCAACTGATTCTTCAGGTCGTCCACCATGGTACGCAGCATTTTCGGCTCAACGCCAGCCAGCTCGCTGACCAGCAGTTTAACACCGTTAATCTCTTCCGCTTTACTGCTGAGGCTTGCGCTCTCCTGCGCCGCAGCCTGCTCTTTCAGTTGCTGAAGCTCTTTTTCCAGTTGTCGGCTGCGTTCTAACGCGGCGCGCACTTTGTCGCCGAGGCTGTGGGTATCCCCCTTCAGCAACTGCGCAATATCGCTCAGTTGATCGCTTTGCGCATGCAGCCATGCAATCGCGCCTTCGCCAGTGACCGCTTCAATACGGCGCACGCCTGCGGCAGTGCCGGACTCAGACGTAATACGGAACAGGCCGATATCACCGGTGCGCGAGGCGTGAGTGCCGCCACACAGTTCCGTGGAGAAATCCCCCATACTTAGCACGCGGACGCGATCGTCGTATTTCTCACCAAACAGCGCCATAGCGCCTGATTTACGCGCAGCATCAATATCCATGATATTGGTTTCGATTGGCAGGTTGCGACGAATTTGCGCGTTGACCAGATCTTCTACCGCCCGGATCTCATCCGGCTTCATCGCTTCAAAATGCGAGAAGTCAAAACGCAGCGCCTTGTCGTTGACCAAAGAACCTTTCTGCGCGACGTGCGTCCCAAGAACCTGACGCAATGCCGCATGCATCAGGTGCGTTGCGGAGTGATTCAGACGGATACGCTGCCGACGAGCTTGATCGACATCGGCCTGAACCGCATCGCCTGATTTCAGCGAGCCGCCGATCAGTTTCCCGATGTGACCAATCGCCTGACCGTATTTCTGGGTATCACTGACCTGGAAGGAAAAACCGGCGCCCTTCAGTTCGCCTTTGTCGCCCACCTGACCACCGGATTCAGCGTAGAATGGCGTCTGATCCAGAATAACCACCGCCTCCTGGCCCGCATTCACTGTTTCAACCGCTTTACCGTCGATAAACAGGGCTGTCACTTTAGCGTTTAGTTCCAGGCTGTCGTAGCCTTTAAACTCAGAGGCGCCGTCAACACGAATTATCGCATTGTAGTCGGCACCAAAACCGCTGGATTCACGCGCGCGACGGCGCTGCTCTTCCATCGCTTCGTCAAAGCCCGCTTCGTCAACTTTAATATTGCGTTCACGGCAGACGTCTGCGGTCAGATCAACCGGGAAACCGTAGGTATCGTACAGACGGAAAGCGGTTTCTCCGTCCAGCGTATCGCCTTTCAGTTTAGCCAGTTCTTCGTCCAGTAGCGCCAGTCCGCGCTCCAGGGTGCGGGCAAACTGCTCTTCTTCAGTTTTCAGTACCTGCTCAACCTGAGCCTGCTGCTGTTTGAGTTCTTCACCCGCTGAGCCCATGACATCAATCAACGGAGCAACCAGTTTCCAGAAGAAAGTATCCTTCGCGCCCAGCATGTTGCCATGACGAATAGCACGACGAATAATGCGGCGCAGCACGTAGCCGCGGTTTTCATTCGACGGCGTAACGCCATCGGCAATCAGGAACGCGCAGGAACGAATATGGTCAGCAATAACGCGCAGCGATTTGTTAGACAGATCGGTCGCGCCCGTCACGCCAGCCACGCTGTTAATCAGATCGCGGAACAGATCGATTTCGTAGTTGGAGTTTACGTGCTGCAGCACAGCAGCGATACGCTCCAGGCCCATCCCGGTATCAACGGACGGTTTCGGCAGCGGTTCCATCGTCCCGTCAGCCTGACGGTTAAACTGCATAAAGACGATGTTCCAGATCTCGATATAGCGATCGCCATCTTCTTCAGGACTTCCCGGAGGGCCGCCCCAGATATGATCGCCGTGGTCGAAAAAGATCTCAGTGCACGGCCCGCACGGCCCGGTATCACCCATCTGCCAGAAGTTATCGGAAGCAAAGGGCGCACCTTTGTTGTCGCCGATGCGGATAATACGCTCATGCGGTACACCAACTTCATTCGCCCAGATATCAAAGGCTTCATCATCGGTTTCGTAAACGGTCACCCACAGTTTTTCTTTTGGTAACGCAAACCAGTTTTCGCCGGTCAGCAGTTCCCATGCATATTTAATAGCATCCTGCTTAAAGTAATCGCCGAAGCTGAAGTTACCCAGCATTTCAAAGAAAGTGTGGTGACGCGCGGTGTAACCGACGTTTTCCAGATCGTTGTGCTTACCACCCGCACGAACGCAACGCTGCGCGGTAGTCGCGCGCGAATAATTACGTTTGTCGAGACCAAGGAAAACATCCTTGAACTGGTTCATCCCGGCGTTGGTAAACAGCAGGGTCGGGTCGTTATGCGGCACCAGGGAGCTGCTCGCAACTACCTGATGTCCTTTACTATGGAAAAAGTCGAGAAACGCCTGACGGATCTCAGCGGTGCTCTTGCTCATAATTATCCTGAAATCAAGCTAACGAAATGTCGCTGGCAGCCCCTACCCAGTATTGACCGGCAGGCTACTCACGAAAATAAAGTGGGAATAAGATAAGTTTTCTTCACGGGGAAGTAAAATCCCGGATGGGTCAATCTGCAAAATTTCGCCAGATTTCCTGGATATCCTCCATCAGATAGCCGCGGTAGAGCAAAAAGCGCTGAATTTTGACTTTCTCGGCAAATACGGTGGGCAGGGGGTCGCCATATTTTCGCTGCGCCTGCTCTTTGGCAAGCCGCGCCCAGTCAATTTCGCACTCGCGCATGGCTGCCTCTATCGTCTCACGAGAGATCCCCTTCTGCTTTAGCTCCAGGCGGACGCGCGCCGGGCCGTATCCCTTGCGGCTGCGGCTGGCAATAAACTGATGAACAAAGCGTTCGTCGTCCAGATAGCGGTTATCAATGCACCACGCGACAACGTTATCGATCTCTTCCTGAGTCGCCTCCAGTACCTCCGGGCCATTCTTCCCCATGACCGGAGCTGACAGCTTACGTCTTAGCTCCCGTTCACTGTGGTCGCGCATGGCGAGAATTCGCATAGCGCGATCAAGCAGGCGAGCATAGCCAGAGCGGCGGGATGAAGTTTCAGTCACGGAAGCCTCGCTAATCAAAAAGCCAAAGGGCCGCAGAAGCGGCCCTTTTTAGTCTGTGCAGACAATATCAGAAATCTTGTGCGGTTTCTGCTTCGCTGTTGCCATCAACCGCGAAATCCGGTGTGGAATCCTGATTGCTCAGCAGCAGTTCACGGACTTTCTTCTCGATCTCTTTTGCCGCAGCCGGATTCTCTTTCAGCCAGGAGATCGCATTCGCTTTGCCCTGACCGATTTTATCGCCGTTGTAGCTGTACCAGGCACCGGCTTTCTCAATCAGCTTCTCTTTCACGCCGAGATCGACCAGCTCACCGAAGAAGTTAATACCTTCGCCGTAGAGGATCTGGAATTCAGCCTGCTTAAACGGCGCGGCAATTTTGTTTTTCACCACTTTAACGCGGGTTTCGCTACCGACAACATTATCGCCCTCTTTCACTGCGCCGATACGACGGATATCCAGACGAACGGAGGCGTAGAATTTCAGCGCGTTACCACCGGTGGTGGTTTCAGGGTTACCGAACATTACGCCAATTTTCATACGAATCTGGTTAATGAAAATCAGCAGCGTATTGGACTGCTTCAGGTTACCCGCCAGCTTACGCATCGCCTGGCTCATCATGCGTGCCGCAAGGCCCATGTGAGAATCGCCGATTTCGCCTTCGATTTCCGCTTTCGGGGTCAACGCCGCAACGGAGTCGACAACGATGACGTCTACCGCGCCGGAACGGGCCAGCGCGTCGCAGATTTCCAGCGCCTGTTCGCCGGTATCCGGCTGGGAGCAAAGCAGGTTGTCAATATCAACGCCCAGCTTACGCGCATAGATGGGATCCAGCGCGTGTTCTGCATCGATAAACGCACAGGTTTTACCTTCTCGCTGCGCCGCAGCGATGACCTGCAGAGTCAGCGTGGTTTTACCGGAAGATTCAGGCCCATAAATCTCGACGATACGCCCCATCGGCAGGCCGCCAGCGCCCAGGGCAATATCCAGAGAAAGCGAGCCGGTGGAGATAGTTTCCACATCCATAGAACGGTCTTCACCCAGGCGCATGATGGAACCTTTACCGAATTGTTTTTCAATCTGGCCCAGTGCTGCCGCCAACGCTTTCTGTTTGTTTTCGTCGATAGCCATTCTAACTCCTCTCATGCCGGGTGTTACCGGATAGTCAATTCTGTTCTGTTGAGGCAATTATACTGTATGGTCATACAGTATCAAGTATTTTGTAGAAATTGTTGCCAGAGGAGTGTTAACGCATACGCCGTTGCCTGACGGCGCACCGACTCACGGTCTCCGGAGAAACATTCGCATTGGGTAACCCCCTGGCCGCTGGCGCTGGCAACGCCAAACCATACGGTCCCAACCGGCTTTTCCACACTGCCGCCATCCGGTCCGGCAATGCCGCTGACCGATATCGCATAATCCGCGCGAGCCGCGCGAAGGGCGCCAATCGCCATCTCCACCACAACCGGTTCACTCACCGCGCCATGGTCGAGTAGCGTCTCTTCATTGACGCCGATCATCTGCGATTTCGCTTCATTACTGTAAGTGACGAAACCACGCTCAAACCATGCCGAGCTCCCCGCGATATCGGTAAGCGTTTTGGCTACCCAACCGCCGGTGCAGGACTCTGCCGTGGTCACCGTTGCGCCGCGCGCTTTCAGTGCCTGCCCCACTTGCTCACTCAGTTGCATTAATTCTGAATCAGTCATTCGTTGCCCCACGTAGGCCATATAAAGAAGCCATCAAAGATAGCACTTTCAGCGGAAATATGGGGATGAAGTGGCAATTTTACGAGGGGTCTTGCGAAAAACATCGTCCACGCTGGCTCAGCATTAGCCGGGAACGGTCAGGCTTATCCGTACCGCCATTCGCCGCCGATAAGAGAGTTGAATTCGAGGTTATCAGGAATGAGCGCGCACAGAATCACGGCATACAGCTATTGCTGAATGAAGCTTTAGTCTACGGCGCTCAGAAAGAAAACAGATATCGAATGGGCATGACTAACCGGCCCATCACGGGCCGGCTTCATTTATTTCATACTCGCAGCGATCAATTGCACGTTATGACGCATCATTTTCACGTAGCTGTCCGCCACGCCGCCCGGTCTGGAGAGCGCTTCAGGATAAAGTTCGCCGCCCGGTTGCGCGCCCGTTGCGCTGGCGATCTGTTTAACCAGTCGCGGGTCGAGCTGATTTTCCATAAACCAGGTATGCACGCCGTCTGCTTTAATTTGTTTGATTAACGCCGCCACCTGCGCCGCGCTGGCTTCACTTTCCGAAGACAGGCCCTGCGGCGCGAGGAAGGTTACGCCATAAGCGCGGCCAAAATAGCCGAAAGCGTCATGGCTGGTCAGCACCTTACGCTTTGCCTGCGGAATAGCGCTGAACTGTTTTTTGGCCCAGCTATCGATCTCTTTGAGCTGGCTGATATAGGCTTTGCCGGAGGCCTCCAGTGCGGTTTTATCCTGCGGATCGGCCTTAACCAGACCTTTGAGGATATTCTGCGCATACAGCGCGCCGTTTGCCGCGCTGTTCCAGGCGTGCGGATCGGTTACCGTCTTTCCGTCTTCATCAAGGGTATGGGTTTTCACGCCTTTGGACGCAACAACCAGTTCGCCTTTAAAACCAGAGGCTTTAATTAATCTGTCGAGCCAGCCTTCCAGTCCGAGGCCATTCACCACCACCACATCAGCCTTACTGAGCAGCGCACTATCTTTCGGCGATGGTTCGAAGGTATGTGGGTCGCCGTCAGGGCCCACCAGCGAATCCACATGCACATGCTCACCGCCAACCTGCTGTACAATATCGCCTAAAACGGAAAAACTACTCACCACATTCAGCGTTTTCGCCATTACCCCTTGCGATGCCAGGCCTAACGCCAGCGCCAGCAAGATCCCGGTACGTTTCATCATTTTCTTACCCCATTAATTTACGCCAGCCGACAACCAGCCGACTGCGCGTGCCAAAAAACACTGAAACAAAAAAGATGCCGCTGGCGGTCAGCACAATGGCGGGCCCGGCAGGCAAATTCGCCGCCCATGACAGGCTCAGCCCCATCCACGCGCAAAAGCCGCCGATGAGCGCCGCCAGCAACAGAATCCCCGGCAGCGTCTTCATCCAACAGCGCGCTGCCACCGCGGGTAGCATCATGACGCCCACCGCCATCAACGTGCCGAGAACCTGAAATCCCGCCACCAGATTGAGCACCAGCAAGGCGAGAAACAGACCGTGCAACAGCGCGGGCAAGCGTCGGGAGTTCACCTGTAGCCAGACGCTATCGAAAGCTTCGCTGACCAGTCCGCGATAAAACAGGGCGATACACATCAGCGTCAGGCTGGCGACACCGGCAACAAACAGCGCAGAATCGCTGTCGACCGCCAGAATCGAGCCAAACAGCAGATGCAACAGGTCGACGTTTGAACTGCGCAACGATACCAACGTGACGCCCAGCGCCAGGGAGCCGAGATAAAATCCGGCAAAGCTGGCATCCTCTTTTAACGGCGTGCGACGACTGACCCACCCCGCCACCAGCGCAACCACAATCCCGGCGATAAAACCGCCGACGCTCATCGCCAACAGAGACATTCCGTTAAGCAGGTAGCCCACCGCCACCCCGGGCAAAATCGCGTGAGATAGCGCATCGCCCATCAGGCTCATGCGCCGCAGAAGCAAAAAGACGCCAAGCATGGTGGTGCTCAGCGATAACGCAAGGCACACCACCAGCGCGCGGCGCATAAAACCAAATTCGATAAACGGCTGAAAAAAGGTATGCCAGATCATGCCAGCCTCACGGAGTTAAATGCGGGTAGCACATCGGGCGTGTTCCCCCAGCGGGCGCGCTGCGGCGTCAACAGCATCGTTTCCGGGAAATAGTCGGTCACTCGCTGGTTATCGTGCAGCACCGCGAGGATCGTCTGGCCCTGCCGATGCATGTCGAGGATCAGCGCCATCAGTTCGCGACTGGTCGCTTCATCAATGCCGGTAAACGGCTCGTCCAGCATCACCAGCGGCGCCCGTTGCACCATCACTCTGGCAAATAACATGCGCTGAAACTGACCGCCGGAAAGTTCCTCGATCGGTGTTTTCGCCATCGCCGACATCCCTACCCGCTCCAGCGCCGCAGAGATGCGCTGACGCACCTCTCCGCGCAACCCGCGCAGTAACGACACCCGCGGCCAGGCGCCCTGGCTGACAACATCCTGCACCGTCAACGGAAACTGGGACTCCAGCGCATGCCGCTGCGCCAGCCAACCGATAATGGGCCGCCCGTTGCGCCAGCTCAGTCGGCCGCTTACCGGCGGAATAAATCCGGCCAGCGTCTTCAACAACGTCGATTTACCACAGCCATTCAGACCAACGATGGCCGTCATGCTCCCCATCTCTATGGTGCCGCTCAATGATGGAGTAATCGCCAGGCCCTCGTAGCCTGCCACCAGATGATCAAGCTCAATCATGGCAACGACACCGCCCACCAGGTCGCCAGCCACAGCACGGCCAGTAAGGCGCAGGCGATTGCCAGCCGCGTTGCACCAGAGGCCATCAGTATGGAAATCAATTTTCTCACCTCAACAAAACGTTATAACGTAACAATATTGAAAGATGAGCAAAATGTAAATTGGTGTCAACGAAAGGAAATGCTGCAAAATGTTACGGACTCGTCTTAGAACGGAGAGGAGTCCGTAAGTCAGGATTACTGTATGCGGGCCTGAGAAACCGCCAGCCCCAGTTGCCAGACGGCCATTGCATAATGGGTGCTGTGGTTATAGCGAGTAATGGTGTAGAAATTCGGCAGACCGTACCAGTACTGATATCCCGTGCCGATATCCAGCCGCAGCAGGCTTACCTGCTGGTGGTTGCCCAGCGGTTGAGTCGGCGTCAATCCTGCTGCCGCCAGCTGCGAGACGCTGTATTTGGTTTTAAAACCGTCGTTCAGCCCCGGCGCCTGGCCCATCGCCTGTACCGCCACCAGATCGCCGTTCACCCAGCCATGCTGTTTAAAGTAGTTCGCCACACTGCCGATGGCATCCACCGGATCCCACAGGTTGATATGTCCATCGCCGTTAAAGTCCACCGCGTACTGGCGATAGGAAGAAGGCATAAACTGACCGTAGCCCATCGCCCCGGCGAAGGAGCCTTTCAGGTCAAGCGGATCATCTTTTTCGCTACGCGCCATCAACAGGAACGTTTCCAGCTCGCTGGAGAAATATTCGGCGCGACGCGGGTAGTTAAACGACAGCGTCGCCAGCGCATCAAGGATGCGAGTTTTGCCCATCACCCGGCCCCAGCGGGTCTCTACGCCAATAATACCGACGATAATTTCCGGCGGCACGCCGTAAACCTGATACGCACGATTAAGCGCATCCTGATACTGATTCCAGAACGCCACGCCGTTCTGTACGTTAGCCGGGGTAATAAACTGTTTTTTATAGCGCAGCCAGGCGCCATTCGGCCCTGACGGCGGCAATCTGCTCGGTGCCTGACGGTCCATCAAACGCAGAACGTAGTCCAGACGTTTGGCCTGCGAGAGGATGTCATGCAACTGCTGCCGGTCGAAACCATGTTTACTGACCATTTTGTCGATGAACTGCTCCGCCGCCGGATTATTGGCGAAATCCCCCCCCATCTGCATTACGTTATGCTGCGGATCCAGCAAAAAACCGCCCGTACCGCCCGCCATTTCCGTTTCTGCGGGAGTGTGGGGTTTGCTGCTACAGGCAGCGAGAATGAAACACAAGGGGAGTAAAGCCAGAGAGCAACGCTTCAACATGGGACATCCATTTAACAAATCGGCAAGAGATCGTTATGGTAAAACATGCGCCCGCTCACAAGGAAGCGCAGGTAATGTAAATTCTTTTTTATTGCCACTTTTTCCTTATCACTCGTCACATCCATTCTTTCTCTCGCACAAACTTTCAAAATAAAATATTTATCTTTCATTTTGCGATCAATTTAACACTTTTAAATCTTTCAAAGTGATTAAAATTGGCCGCCAGTTAGCAAGAAAAATAACACGCTGAAGGAGAGAACAATGATTGATGTCATTACCCACGCCGCCGAATGGTTTATCGGCCTGTTTCAGAAGGGAGGTGAGGTGTTTACCGGAATGGTTACCGGGATCCTGCCCCTACTGATCAGTCTGCTGGTGATCATGAACGCGCTGATCAATTTTATTGGTCAGCAACGGATCGAAAAGCTGGCGCAACGCTGCGCCGGTAATCCGATCTCCCGCTATCTGCTGTTGCCCTGTATCGGTACCTTCGTTTTTTGTAATCCGATGACCCTGAGCCTGGGGCGCTTTATGCCCGAGAAATACAAACCGAGCTACTACGCGGCCGCTTCTTATAGCTGCCACTCAATGAATGGCCTGTTTCCGCATATCAATCCCGGCGAACTGTTTGTCTATCTGGGGATCGCCAATGGGCTGACCACCCTCGGTCTGCCGCTGGGGCCGCTGGCGGTGAGCTATCTGCTGGTTGGTCTGGTAACCAACTTCTTCCGTGGCTGGATAACCGATCTGACCACATCGATTTTTGAGAAAAAAATGGCCATTCAACTTGAACAGAAAGTTCGTCTGTCAGGAGCGACATCATGACGCGTATTCGCATTGAAAAAGGCACCGGCGGCTGGGGCGGCCCTCTCGAACTGGACGCCGTTGCCGGTAAAAAGATTGTCTATATCACCGCAGGCACCCGTCCGGCGATCGTCGATAAAATTGCCGGTCTGACCGGCTGGCAGGCGGTAGATGGTTTTAAAGAGGGCGAACCGCCGGAAGCGGAAATCGGCGTGGCGATTATCGACTGCGGCGGCACCCTGCGCTGCGGTATCTATCCAAAGCGCCGCATCCCGACCATTAATATTCACTCTACCGGTAAATCCGGCCCGCTGGCGCAGTATATCGTTGAGGATATTTACGTTTCCGGCGTTAAAGAAGAGAACATTACCGCGCAGGAAGGCAGCCGCGCCCCGGCGCCAGAGGCTGCGCCAGCCCAGTCAGCGCCCCGTGACTATGATGCCAGCAAGAAAATAACCGAGCAAAGCGATGGCCTGCTGGCGAAGATCGGCATGGGAATGGGCTCCGTCGTGGCGGTGATGTTCCAGGCCGGTCGCGACACCATTGATACGGTGCTGAAAACTATTCTGCCGTTTATGGCCTTCGTTTCGGCGCTGATTGGCATCATTATGGCCTCCGGCGTCGGCGACTGGATCGCCCACGGCCTGGCGCCCCTCGCCAGCCATCCGCTGGGCCTCGTTACCCTGGCGCTCATCTGTTCTTTCCCCCTACTGTCGCCGTTTCTTGGCCCTGGCGCAGTCATCGCGCAGGTTATCGGCGTGCTGATTGGCGTCCAGATTGGTCTTGGCAATATTCCACCGCATCTCGCCCTGCCCGCGCTGTTTGCCATTAACGCCCAGGCCGCCTGCGACTTTATTCCGGTTGGCCTGTCGCTGGCGGAAGCTCGTCAGGAGACCGTGCGCGTCGGCGTACCGTCAGTGCTGGTGAGCCGCTTCCTGACCGGCGCGCCAACGGTACTGATCGCCTGGTTCGTTTCCGGGTTTATTTACCAATAAGAGGTTCCTGAAGATGACCGTGATTTACCAGACCACCATTACGCACATTGGCGCCAGCGCGACGATGGCGCTGGCAGACCAGATGCTGATCACTTTCCGGGAGGGCGCCCCGGCCGATATCGAAGAGTACTGCTTTATTCACAACCACGGCGAGCTGTCCGGCCCGCTGCTGCCAGGCGCAGAGCTCCAGCTTGGTGAACAGCGCTATCCGGTGACCGCCGTCGGCGATGTCGCTGAGCAAAACCTGCGCGAGCTCGGCCATATCACGCTGCGTTTTGATGGACATCACGAAGCGGAGTTCCCCGGAACCGTCCACGTGGCGGGCCCGGTGCCGGAAACCATCGCCACCGGCTGCGTACTGAAATTTGTTGCTTAAGTTGTAAGGAGAAAATTATGAATCAGGTTGCTGTTGTCATCGGTGGGGGACAAACCTTAGGGGAGTTTCTGTGTCGTGGGCTTGCCGCAGAGGGCTATCGTGTCGCCGTTGTCGATATTCAGAGTGATAAAGCGACCCGCGTCGCACAGGCCATTAATGCGGAATATGGCGAAGGAAGGGCTTACGGCTTCGGCGCAGACGCCACCAGCGAAGCCAGCGTTGTCGCCCTTGCCCGCGGCGTGGACGACATATTTTCCCGCGTTGACCTGCTGGTTTACAGCGCCGGAATCGCCAAAGCGGCCTTTATCAGCGACTTCGCGCTGGGCGATTTCGACCGCTCGCTACAGGTTAATCTGGTGGGCTACTTCCTCTGCGCCCGTGAGTTTTCCCGGCTGATGATCCGCGACGGGATTAAAGGGCGCATCATTCAGATCAACTCCAAATCCGGCAAAGTCGGCAGCAAGCATAACTCTGGCTATAGCGCGGCGAAGTTCGGCGGCGTGGGGCTAACGCAGTCTCTGGCGCTGGATCTCGCGGAATATGGCATCACCGTGCATTCTCTGATGCTGGGCAACCTGCTGAAGTCGCCAATGTTCCAGTCCCTGCTACCGCAGTACGCCACCAAACTGGGGATCGCCGAAGATCAGGTAGAGCAGTACTACATCGATAAAGTGCCGCTGAAACGCGGCTGCGATTATCAGGATGTGCTTAATGTGCTGATGTTTTACGCCAGCCCACAGGCTTCGTACTGCACCGGGCAGTCTATTAACATCACCGGCGGGCAGGTGATGTTTTAAAACAGGCGTCCCGGATTACGCTGCGCGTATCCGGGCGACAGAAGCAGAGCGTCCCTCGGGCAAGGCGTGCGCGCCGCGCCCCGGGGATTTCCCGACAACACACCGCTAAGGAAACTGATATGGTTAACACATTAATCACCGTCGCCGCCCTCGCCTGGATAACTCAACTCATCTTTGGCGGCTGGCAAATCAGGCAATTTAATCACGCCTTTGATCAACTCAGCCAGAAAGGACGCGTTGGCGTTGGCCGTTCCGCTGGCCGGTTCAGGCCGCGCGCCGTCATCGCTATCGCCGTCGACGAGCACGACCGTATTCGCGATACGTTGTTGATGAAAGGTCTCACCGTTTTCGCCAGGCCGCAAAAAATCCCTGCGCTTAACGGCAAACATATCGAAGAATTGCAGCCTGATGTGATCTTTCCCAATGATCCTCTCTGTCAGAATGCACTATTATTAGCGCTTAATCCGAAATACCTATAATTTCGTTGTGAAAGTTAATATCTTGCGAAATTATCACTTCGAAATTTTAACCGCAGGATACAACACCTATGAAACCACGTCAGCGCCAGGCTGCCATTCTTGAACATCTGCAATCGCAGGGCAAATGTTCGGTCGAAGAACTGGCGCAACACTTCGACACCACCGGCACCACCATCCGTAAGGATCTGGTCATCCTTGAGAATGCGGGGACCGTTATTCGCACTTACGGCGGCGTCGTGTTAAATAAAGACGAGGCCGACCCGCCCATCGACCACAAGACGCTGATCAACACCCATAAAAAAGAGCGGATTGCGCAAGCCGCCGTCAGCTTTATACATGATGGCGACTCGATCATTCTCGATGCCGGCAGTACGGTGCTGCAAATGGTGCCGATGCTCAGCCGTTTCAATAACATCACCGTGATGACCAACAGCCTGCATATCGTTAACGCGCTTTCCGAACTGGATAATGAACAAACGATCCTGATGCCGGGCGGCACCTTCCGCAAAAAATCGGCCTCTTTTCACGGCCAACTGGCGGAAAACGCCTTCGAACACTTCAGCTTTGACAGACTGTTTATGGGCACCGACGGCATTGATTTAATCGCTGGCGTCACCACCTTCAATGAGGTTTATACCGTCAGCAAAGCCATGTGCAATGCGGCCAGAGAAGTTATCCTGATGGCCGACTCATCGAAATTTGGCCGTAAAAGCCCCAATATCGTCTGCGGCCTGGAGAGCGTGGATAAACTGATTACCGATGCCGACATCGACCCGGAATTCCAGCGAGCGCTGGAGGACAAAGGAATTGAAGTCATTATTACTGGAGAACATCATGAGTAACGTGCTGCTGGAAGCCGGACGCCAGACCCTGTTGCTGGAACTTCAGGAGGCAAGCCGCCTGCCTGAACGCCTGGGCGACGACTTTATCCGCGCGGCGGAAACCATCATCCACTGCGAAGGCAAACTGATTGTCTCGGGTATCGGTAAATCGGGCCATATTGGTAAAAAGCTGGCCGCCACCTTCGCCAGCACAGGGACGCCGGCCTTTTTCGTGCATCCGGCGGAAGCGCTGCACGGCGACCTCGGGATGCTCGACAGCCGCGACGTGATGCTGTTTATCTCCTACTCCGGCAGCGCCAAAGAGCTGGATCTCATCGTCCCGCGTCTGGAGGAAAAAGCTATTCCGTTGCTGGCGATGACCGGCAAATCTACCTCACCGCTGGCGCGGGCGGCCAAAGCGGTACTCAATATCGCCGTAGAGCGAGAAGCCTGCCCGATGCATCTCGCCCCAACCTCCAGCACCGTCAACACCCTGATGCTCGGCGATGCGCTGGCGATGGCGGTGATGCAGGCGCGAGGATTCAGCGAAGAGGATTTCGCCCGCTCGCACCCGGCTGGCGCGCTGGGCGCGCGGCTGCTGAACAACGTTCATCATCTGATGCGCCGCGACAACGACGTGCCTCGCGTGGCTGTCGACGCCAGCGTCATGGATGCGATGCTCGAACTCAGCCGCACCGGACTGGGGCTGGTGGCGGTCTGCGATGCACGCAATCACGTCGAGGGCGTATTTACCGATGGCGACCTGCGCCGCTGGCTGGTGGGTGGCGGCCGCTTACAGGATATTGTCAGCCAGGCCATGACCCGTAATGGCGTCACGCTGCTGGCAGACAGCCGCGCGGTGGAAGCCAAAGAGCGCCTGATGAAGCACAAAATCAGCGCCGCGCCGGTAATTGATGAGAATGGCCAGCTGGTCGGCGCCATCAACCTGCAGAGTTTTTATCAGGCCGGGATCCTTTAAGCCCGAGACGCTTCGCCAGCCGGTGCAGGTTGGCAACATCAAGATCCAGCGCCCGGGCGGTGGCTGCCCAGTTACGGTTGTTATCCGCCAGCGCTCTGGCAAGGGTTGCACGCTGAAACGCCTCCGTCGCCGCGCGCAAACTCACGACTTCAGCCACTGGCTGCGGGCTTATGCCCGGCAGACCCGGCGCTTCAACCGTGAACTGAAAATGCTGTGGCTCCAGCACCACCTCATTACCCGCCTGGGTCGCCCGCGCCAGCACCACCGCCCGATGAATGGCATGCTCAAGCTCGCGTACATTACCCGGCCATGACCAGGCAAGCAGCCTGGCGCGTGTGGCCTCGCTTAAAATCACCTGCGCCAGCCCCATGCGTAAACGGCACTGCTCGCAGAAATAGCCCGCCAGCAGCACCACGTCATTTCCCCGTTCGCGCAGCGCCGGAACCGACAGCGGGAACACGCTCAGACGATGATAAAGGTCGGCGCGGAAACGCCCCTCCACTACCTCGTGGCGCAGGTCGCGGTTGGTGGCCGCCAGAACCCGCACATCGACCCGCAGGCTGCGATCGTCACCGACCCGTTGAATATCGCCATATTGCAGCACCCGCAACAGCTTGGCCTGCAGCGCCAGCGACAGTTCACCAATTTCATCGAGGAAAAGCGTCCCGTTATCCGCCATTTCAAACTTGCCGCTGCGGTTGCTTATCGCCCCGGTAAACGCCCCTTTAACGTGACCAAACAGCTCGCTCTCCGCCACGCTCTCCGGTAAAGCCGCACAGTTGAGATATACCAGCGGATTAGCCACCCGCGGCGATCCCTGATGAACAGCCTTCGCCACCAGCTCTTTACCGGTGCCGGTTTCACCGCTAATCAGGACGTTTAGATCGGAAGCGGCGACGATATCGATCTCTTTTTTCAGTTGCTGCACCGACGCCGACAGACCAATAATTTCCTGGCGTTCGGATACCGGGTAAACGCTGGTCGGCTCCGGCAGCACATTTTGATTTTCCAGCCTGGCAATCAGCAGCGCGTTATTGAGCGCCCCGGCCACGAGGGCGGCAATCAGGCGCAGTTCCTCATCGCTGAAGCTATCGAAACGGTCCGCATCCATGCCATCAAGGGTAAGGGCGCCAATCAACGTTTGCCCGGCAAACAGCGGCAGCCCGACGCAGGCGTGTACCTTCAGACTCTCCAGGCCGGGGATCAACCCATCATAAGGGTCCGGCAAATCGCTGTCTGCGGGGAACCGCACCACATCCCCGGCGCGGGCAATCGCCTCCAGCCGCGGATGCCCTTCAAGGGCGAAGCGCCGCCCGAGCACATCCTGAGCCAGACCATCAATCGCCAGCGGCACAAACTGATGCGCTTCATAGCGCAACAGCGCAGAAGCATCGCAACCAAGGATCTGTCGCAGAGTGGCGATCAGGCGCGAGAAACGATCGGCATGACCAAGATCGCTTTGTAAATCAATGGCGATTTTCGCCAGGGCTTCGACGGAAAAACTCATTGTCGCCTCATTGTCATTTTGACAATAAAAAGAGTCATAATGACTATTATGACCATTGTCTTTTTGACATCAATAGTTTTAATGAAAATATTAAAACATTAAAAATCAAATAATTAAAAATTGGCACGCACCTTGATATAAGCAACATATCTGTTTTTAAACCATGCTGAATTTATTGAGGTTGCTATGTCAATTCTGGTTAAGAATAACATTCATTGGGTGGGCCAACGTGACTGGGAAGTCCGTGATTTTCACGGAACCGAATACAAAACGCTGCGTGGCAGCAGCTATAACAGCTATCTCATCCGGGAAGAACAAAATGTGCTGATCGATACCGTCGACCATAGATTCAGTCGCGAGTTCGTGCAGAATCTGCGCGGCGAAATTGACCTCGCCGATATCGATTACATCATTATTAACCATGCCGAAGAAGACCATGCCGGCGCGCTGACCGAACTGATGGCGCAGATCCCGGACACCCCGATTTACTGTACCGCCAATGCCATCGACTCCATCAACGGCCATCACCATCATCCGGAGTGGAACTTTAATGTGGTGAAAACCGGCGACAGCCTGGATATCGGCAACGGCAAGCAATTGATCTTCGTGGAAACACCGATGCTGCACTGGCCGGACAGCATGATGACCTACATGACTGGCGATGCCGTGCTGTTCAGCAACGACGCCTTTGGCCAGCACTACTGCGATGAACGTCTGTTCAACGACGAAGTGGACCAGAACGAACTGTTCGAACAGTGCCAGCGCTACTACGCCAACATCCTGACCCCGTTCAGCCGTCTGGTCACGCCTAAAATCACCGAGATCCTCAGCTTCAACCTGCCGGTAGAGATGATAGCCACCTCCCACGGCGTGGTATGGCGCGATAACCCAACGCAGATCGTTGAGCTGTACCTGAAATGGGCGGCGGACTATCAGGAAGACCGGATCACCCTTTTCTATGACACCATGTCCAACAACACCCGCATGATGGCCGACGCGATTGCCCAGGGCATCAATGAAGTTGACCCGAACGTGGCGGTGAAAATCTTTAACGTCGCCCGCAGCGATAAAAACGACATTTTGACCAACGTGTTCCGCTCAAAAGGCGTGCTGGTCGGTACCTCAACCATGAACAACGTAATGATGCCGAAAATTGCCGGTCTGGTGGAAGAGATGACCGGCCTGCGTTTTCGTAACAAACACGCCAGCGCCTTTGGTTCCCACGGCTGGAGCGGCGGCGCGGTTGACCGTCTGTCCACGCGTTTGCAGGACGCGGGATTTGAAATGTCCCTGAGCCTGAAGGCCAAATGGCGTCCGGATCGCGACGCCCTGGCGCTGTGCCGCGAACACGGTCGCGAAATCGCCCGTCAGTGGGCCCTCTCCCCGCTGCCGCATAACCAGGAGAACGCCACGGCTTGCGCAGCGGCAGCCACCGTTGATTGCGGTCCGAAAATGCAGTGCGGCGTTTGCCAGTGGATTTACGATCCAGCGAAAGGTGAACCGAACCAGGATGTCCAGCCCGGCACGCCGTGGAGCGAAGTCCCGGATAACTTCCTGTGCCCTGAGTGTTCTCTGGGTAAAGATGTGTTTGATGTTCTGGCATCGGAGGCAAAATGAGTGCTGGCATCGTTATCATCGGTTCGGGCTTCGCGGCCCGTCAGCTGGTGAAAAATATCCGCAAACAGGACCTGCAAATCCCGCTGACGTTAATAGCCGCCGACAGTATGGATGAGTACAACAAACCGGATCTCAGCCATGTGGTCAGTCGCAAACAGAACGCCGACGATCTGACCCTGCAAACGGCGGGAGAGTTCGCTGAGCAATATTGTTTGCGCCTGTTTCCGCACACCCGGATAAGCGAGATCGACGCCGATAATCAGGTGGTGAAGAGCCGGGCGCGCGAGTGGCCCTATGACAAGCTGGTGCTGGCCACCGGCGCGATGCCGTTTATTCCGCCGGTGCCAGGACGCGAGCTGATGCTGACCCTGAACAGCCAGCAGGAATACGGCGCGGCGCAGAGCCAGCTACGCGACGCCAGGCGGGTGCTGATTGTCGGCGGCGGCCTGATTGGCTGCGAGCTGGCGATGGATTTCTGCCGCGCCGGGAAAGCGGTGACAGTAGTGGATAACGCCGCCAGCGTGCTGTCGGCGCTGACGCCGCCGGAGGTGAGTAGTCGTTTACAGCATCATCTGACCGATAGGGGCGTACATCTGATGCTGAAATCGCAACTTAAAAGCCTGGAGCAGCGCACTGATGGTATTCGCGTCACTGTGGACCGTGAACGCACGGTGGTCGTTGATGCGGTGGTCGCTGCTGCCGGTTTGCGCCCGGAAACAGCGCTGGCGCGGCATGCGGGCCTGAAGATTAATCGCGGCGTAGTGGTAAACAGCCAGTTGCAAACCAGCCATCCGGCGATATACGCCCTCGGCGACTGCGCGGAAATCAACGGGATGATCCTGCCGTTCCTGCAGCCGACTCTGCTGAGCGCCATCTGCCTGAGCAAAAATCTGCTGTCCTGGCAGAGCGAACTAAAACTGCCGCCGATGCTGGTGAAAGTCAAAACGCCGGATTTACCGCTGCACCTGGCGGGCGATACGCTGCGCGAGGATCTGACGTGGAATATCGTTGCCGATAAAAACAGTATGGTGGCGAAAGGCGTGGATGCCGAAAACCAGTTGCGTGCTTTTGTGGTCAGCGAGGACCGCATGAAAGACGCCTTTAGCCTGCTCAAACAGCTGGCCAGCTAAACGGCCCGAACGGACGTTATTCCCGGAGGCGGCCAATTTCCCTTACCGCTTCCGGGAGACTATCCCCAATCTACCTGGCCAGCTTGTCGTAACCGCGCCAGCGATAGTTAAGCACCGACAGCACCCAGCAGACCACAAATAGCCCCACCACGGCAAACCCCGCATCGCCAAGATGATCATTTAATGCGCCAATCCAGCGCCATACTCCGCCGCTCAGGGAAAACTTATCCATCAACAGCCCCAGCGCCTCCAGGCCGCCGATAAACAGCGCCACCACCACTGAAGTACCGGTAATGGTCATATTGTAATAGAGCTTGCGCTGGGGTTTGCTGAACGCCCAGCCGTAGGCGCCGACCATCAGCACGTTATCGAGCGTATCCACCAGCGCCATCCCGCTGGCGAACAGCGCCGGAAAAACCATAATCGACCAGATCGACATCCCGCTCGACGCGCTGGCGGCGGAAATCCCCAGCACGCCGATCTCCGTCGCCGTATCAAAGCCGAGACCAAACAGAAATCCCACCAGATACATCTGCCAGCTGCGGCTGATCAGGCGAAAGGTTTTGGCAAACAGCCAGCTCATCATGCCGCCGCTGGCCGCCACCTCATCGCTGACCTTTTCGCCCTGCTTCCACGCCTGAAAGCTGCGCCAGACGCTGCGCAGAATAACCAGGTTGATAAACGCCATCACCAACAAAAACAGCGCCGACACGGCGGTACCGATCACGCTGCCGGTATCGTGAAACCAGCTCATCTGCTGGCCGAATGCGGTAGCCGTAGCGGCAATCGCCGCCGAAGCCAGCACCACAATCGACGAGTGCCCCAGCGAAAACCATGCGCCAACGGCGAAAGGCCGTCGCCCCTGCTGCATCATTTTGCGCGTAACATTATCGATCGCCGCGATATGATCGGCATCCACCGCATGACGCAGACCGTATCCCCAGGCCAGCAGGCTGGCGGCCATCAGCGCGCCGCTATCGCCAAATGCCGCAAACGCCCAGATCCAGGCCAGCAAATTGGCCACAATTAACACCATCACCAGCGCCGTCGCGCGCGGCTGCTGACGCAAAATCGTCACTATCATGTTGCTATCCTTTAAGACTGCAGGCGGGCTGCGGCGATAACCGCCTGGCCGAGAGCAATCGCGCCATCGCCAGCAGGAAACTGCTGCGGAAAGAGCAGAGTAAAATCGGCCAGATAAAAGGTCAATCGCGCCACCAACAATCGGTTATGCAGCACGCCGCCGCCAAAGGCCAGGGTGGAGATCTTCTGCGCGCGCGCGCAATCACGGGCCATTGCCGCCAGCCCGCGGGCCAGGGCGTCATGAAATGCCCACGCCTTCTGCGCCGGAGTGGCCTGCCAGGCCAGCCACTGTCGCCAGAAAGTGGATAAATCCAGCGCGCCGTCGCGCCACGGCAATGTCACCGGGTGGTCAATACCTTTGCAGGTCGCCGCCAGCGCTTCCAGCCGACAGGCCGCCTCGCCCTCATAACTCAGGCCTGGCGGCGCGCAGCCCAGGGCACAAGCGACGGCATCAAACAGACGCCCGCACGACGACGCTTTCGGCGCATTAATGCCGCGCTCGATAGCCCGCGCCAGCAGCGGCCAGTTTTGCTGGCGCAGCGCCGCGGTTTCGGCATAGTTCTGCCACTCAGGCACAAACGCCAGACAGTGGGCGAGCAGATTGCGCCACGGCTGACGGGCGGCAAGATCGCCGCCGGGCAACGCCACCGCGGGCAATCCGCCGAGACGCTGGCACTCCCGGTAGTTGACCCGCAGGCACTCGCCGCCCCATAGCTCCCCGTTTTCCCCCATGCCGATGCCATCCAGCGTCAGGGCGATAACGTCGCCGCCATCCAGCGGCCAGCGATGCTCGGCGAGACACGCGGCCGCATGGGCATGATGATGTAAAACGTGCTCCACCGGCAGCGCCAGCGATGCCGCCCACTGCGAGACGCGATAGCCGGGATGGGTATCAGCCGCCACCTGCTGCGGCGTAAAAGCGTAAATCGCCTGCATCAGGTGCAACGCTCGCCGCCACTGCGCCTCCACGCCCTCATCGTCAAGATCGCCGAAGTGCTGACTGAGCACCGCTTCGTTTCCGCGCAGCAGGCAGAAAGTATTTTTCATATCCGCGCCGAGGGCCAACAGCGGCGGCGCATCGTGGAACCCCGGCGGCAGCGTCAGCGCGTCCGGCACGTAGCCGCGGGCGCGGCGCAGCATTTCGCCGCTTTGCCGCGCCACGGAATCATCCATCCGCTGCACAATCTCACGGTTATGCAGCAGAAACCCGTCGGCAATCCCGGCTAAATCCGCCAGCGCCTGGTCATTGCTTAGCGCTGGCGGGCGGCCGCTGAGGTTGCCGGAAGTCATCACCAGAGGGCGCGCCAGCGCCTGCGCAAGCAAATGCTGCAGCGGATTCGAGGGCAGCATTCCCCCGACGTCAATAAGCCCTGGCGCAATGAGATCGCACAGGCCATCAACCTGCGCTTTGTCCAGCAGCACAATCGGCGCGGCGGGAGAAGTCAACAGCTTCACCGCCTGGTCAGAGAGTCCCGCCGTCGTCGCCAGCATCACCGCCAGCGGTTTGGCCGGACGACGTTTACGTGCCCGCAGCGTCGCCACCGCATGGCGGTTTCCGGCATCGCACACCAGGTGGAAACCGCCCAGCCCCTTCACCGCCACAATCTCTCCCGCCATCAGGCGAGCAATCGCCGCGTCTAAAGCGCTCTCTCCGAACAGAGCGCCCTCCGCGCCGCGCCACTCCAGCCGCGGCCCGCATTCAGCGCAGGCCACAGGCTGAGCATGAAAGCGGCGATCGGCAGGATCGCCATATTCCGCCGCGCAGACGGGACAAAGAGGGAACGGCGACATCGAGGTTAACGGTCGGTCGTAGGGCATGGCGCGAATAATGGTAAAACGCGGCCCGCAGTGGGTGCAGTTAATAAACGGGTAGCGGTAGCGGCGATCCTGCGGATCGTTCATCTCCGCAAGACACGCCGGGCAGGTGGCGGCATCGGGCACGATCTGGGTGCGCATGCTCCCGGCTCCGCTTTGGCGGATGGAAAAGTCTGACGGTGCGGCAGCCCAGACAAACGGCCGGGTTTCGGTGCTGTCAATACGCGCCAGCGGCGGACAGCGTCGGGTTAACGCGGCGAGAAACAGCGCGTCATCACTGGCAAGGCGCACCAGCACGCCATCGCCGTCATTGCACACGTCGCCGCGCAGACCCAGTTGCTGCGCCAGTTGCCAGACAAAGGGGCGAAATCCCACCCCCTGCACTTTGCCGCGAATGCGGATTTGCACCCCGTTCAGCATGCGGTCGGGTTACCAGCTCAGCGCCGTACGATGGCGCTTTTCGTTATTCATCTGTTCGAGTTTGCCGCGATCGACGCACATCAGCGCGTGAGTCGGGCAGGCATCCATACAGGCCGGTCCCGCCTCGCGATGGTAGCAGAGGTCGCACTTGTTGGCTTCGGCTTTATCCGCCACTATGTTCAACCCTGCTCCGCTGTGGCGGATAACCGGACGCACCACCACCTCCATCGCGCCATACGGGCAGGCCACCACGCAGGTCTTACAGCCGATACAGCGCTCCTGCATGACGTGGACAAAATCTTTGTCGCGGCCAATCGCCCCGTTCGGACAGGCGTTGGCGCACGGGGCGTCTTCGCACTGACGACAGGCGGTAGCCGTCGAGACATTGACGCCTTTAATCACATGAATACGCGGTAAAAAGTTTTTTGGCGTCAGCGCGGCGCAATCCTGATTTTCCTGATGAGAAACCACGCAGGCCACTTCACAGGTGCGGCAGCCGATGCACTTGCTCGCGTCGGCGATAATGAAACGGTTCATCCATTTCTCCAGCGGTAAGAAGGTTACCCGCCAAAGTATGCATAATATATTCCAGTTTTTACCTTATTGATAATAAAGGAAATAAACCGATAAAAGACTGTCATCGTCAGTTGTGACGATGACAGATGACGACGTCAGGCAAACGGTCCGGGAATAATGGAGCCGCGTTCCATTAGCGCCCCGGGGAAGGTTTGCTGATATTTCAGATCCCCGCCATCGAGCATAAATATCAGGCGGTTAATACTCTCTTTAATCATCTCCGTTACCGGCACTTTAACGCTGGAGAGCGCGGGCACCATAAACGGGGCCAGCACAATATCGTCAAACCCCACCACCGACACCTGCTCCGGCACCTTAACGCCAAGCTGATGCAGCTGCTTCATCGCGCCAATCGCCATATCGTCATTACTCGCCACCAGCGCGCTGTAGCTGGCATTGCGCTGGCGCAGCGTCTCCACCCCTGCCGCGCCGGTTTCCGGCGTCCAGCGCCCTTCGACGATCAAATCACTATTCAGGGCAATACCGTGACGGGCCAGCGCGTCCTTATAGCCGGAGAGGCGCTCGACCCCGGTCGGTGAATCCAGCGAACCGGTAATAAAAGCGATATCGCGATGCCCAAGCGCAATCAGCTTTTCTACCGCCATCTGCGCCGAGGCTTTTTGATCGGACCAGACGCAGTGGCTGGCGTTACGGCGCAGACGGCGGTTCAATACCATAATAGGCTGATTATGATCCTCAATGATCTCATCCATCTCATCAACGCTGAGAAAGCGCGGATAGATAATAATCGCGTCACAGCGCAGATCGAGCAGATACTGGATCGCTTCCCGCTCCTCCTCCGCGCTGTGCTTGCCGTCGGCGAGGATTAACTGCCGCCCTTTATCTTCGGTCATCCGCGCCACATGATAGAGCAGCTCGCTAAAATAGACGCCGTGATAGAGGGTGTTGGTCACCACCAGCCCGAGGGTCTGGGTCTTTTTGGTCGCCAGATTGCGCGCCAGCAGATTAGGCCGATAGCCGCTTTCAGCCACCGCCTGGAATACGCGATCTTTGGTCTCCTGGCTGACATAGCCATTCCCTGAGAGAACCCGCGAAACGGTGGCCTTCGATACCCCCGCGCGCTTCGCTACCTCCAGCATCGTTGCCATGTGGTTATTCCTGTTGCCAATGTTGCCCGCAGTGTACTGCACCTGCGGTGTTTTTTCAGCATTTGCCCCCATCCCGCCTGCGCTTACAAAGCGATCAAAATCACAAAATTAATATTTTCTTTTTTTAACTCTTGCTGATGAAAATGAAACTAATCATGATTTTGTGGAACCGGTTTCCTATATATGCATGGTGCCGCGCTGTTCTACCGCGCGGCGACAGGCCAGTACCCCATTGATAAACAGGATAAAATCCGATGTCTAAAAATTATGCCGCCCTGGCGCAGCAAATTATCGTGGCGATTGGCGGCGTGGATAACGTCACCGCCGTCACTCACTGTATGACGCGCCTGCGCTTCGTGGTCAAAGACAACCAACAGGTCGATAGCGCCACCCTGAAGGGACTGAAAGGCGTACTCGGCGTGGTGCGCAGCGATAACCAGTGCCAGGTGATCATCGGCAATACCGTCTCCCAGGCGTACCGTGAAGTGGTGGCCTTGCTGCCGGGGGATCTGCGCCCTGCTGAACCACAGGGTAAACCGCCCGTCACGTTAAAACGCATCGGCGCCGGGATCCTCGACGCGCTGATCGGTACCATGTCACCGCTGATCCCGGCCATTATCGGCGGATCGATGGTCAAACTGCTGGCAATGATCCTCGAAATGACCGGCGTGTTGCCAAAAGGCGCGCCAACCCTGACCATTCTGACGGTGATTGGCGACGGCGCATTCTTCTTCCTGCCGCTGATGGTGGCGGCTTCCGCGGCGGTAAAATTCAAAACCAATATGTCGCTGGCGATTGCCATCGCCGGGGTACTGGTGCACCCGAGCTTTATCGATCTGATGGCGAAAGCCGCCCAGGGCGAGCACGTTGAGTTTGCCTTTATTCCGGTGACGGCGGTGAAATATACCTACACCGTGATCCCGGCACTGGTAATGACCTGGTGTCTCTCTTACATCGAACGCTGGGTCGACCGTATTACCCCGGCAGTAACCAAAAACTTCCTTAAACCGATGCTCATCGTGCTGATTGCCGCCCCGTTGGCGATTCTGCTGATTGGCCCGCTTGGGATCTGGATCGGTAGCGCCATCTCCGCGCTGGTTTATACAATTCATAGTTATCTGGGCTGGCTGTCGGTAGCCATTATGGGCGCGTTGTGGCCGCTGCTGGTGATGACCGGGATGCACCGCGTCTTTACGCCGACGATCATTCAAACCATTGCCGAAACCGGTAAAGAAGGTATGGTGATGCCGTCGGAAATCGGCGCAAACCTGTCGCTGGGCGGCTCATCGCTGGCGGTGGCGTGGAAAACCAAAAACCCGGAACTACGGCAGACGGCGCTGGCGGCGGCGGCCTCCGCGATTCTGGCAGGGATTTCCGAACCGGCGCTGTACGGTGTGGCGGTGCGTCTCAAGCGCCCGCTGATCGCCAGCCTGATCAGCGGCTTTGTCTGCGGCGCAGTAGCCGGAATTGCCGGGCTCGCCAGCCACTCAATGGCGGCGCCGGGCCTGTTTACCAGCGTTCAGTTCTTCGATCCGGCCAATCCGATGACCATCGTCTGGGTCTTTGGCGTTATGGCGCTGGCTATCGTACTGTCTTTCATTCTGACGCTGATACTCGGTTTCGAAGATATTCCGCCTGAAGAGGCCGCTGCCGATGCCAGACAGCGCCAGGCCAGCCCCCTGGCATCACACGCCTGAACACAATTTTATTAACGAGGTAACGCATGGCGACTTTTCCACAGGGATTTTTATGGGGCGGCGCACTGGCCGCCAACCAGTCTGAAGGAGCATATCTGGAGGGCGGTAAGGGACTGACCACCGTCGATACCATTCCCCACGGCGCTCACCGCCTGCCGATTAAGCTGGGGCTGGAGAAGCGATTCGAACTGCGCGACGATGAGTTCTACCCGAGCCACGAGGCCATCGATTTTTATCATCGTTATAAAGAGGATATCGCCCTGCTGGCGGAGATGGGTTTCAGCGTCTTCCGCACCTCCATCGCCTGGAGCCGTCTGTTTCCGCAGGGCGATGAGCTGGAGCCAAATCAGGAAGGGATCGCCTTTTATCGCTCGCTGTTCGAAGAGTGCAAAAAGTACAATATTGAGCCGCTGGTGACGCTGTGCCACTTCGACGTGCCGATGCATCTGGTGACTGAATACGGTTCCTGGCGCGATCGTAAAATGGTGGCGTTTTTCACCCGCTACGCCCGCACCTGTTTTGAAGCCTTTGACGGTTTAGTCAAATACTGGCTTACCTTCAATGAAATCAACATCATGCTGCATAGTCCGTTCTCCGGGGCCGGTCTGGTGTTTGCAGAGGGTGAGAATCAGGATCAGGTGAAATATCAGGCCGCACACCATGAACTGGTGGCCAGCGCCTTAGCCACCAAAATCGCCCACGAGGTGAACCCGCAAAATCAGGTCGGCTGTATGCTGGCGGGCGGCAATTTCTATCCATACTCCTGTAAGCCGGAAGACGTATGGATGGCGCTGGAGAAAGATCGCGAGAATTTGCTCTTTATCGATGTCCAGGCGCGCGGCGCGTACCCGGTGTGGGCGGCGCGGGTATTCCGCGAGAAAGGGGTAACCCTCGTCAAAGAAGCGGGCGATGATGAGATTCTGCACAATACCGTCGATTTCGTCTCCTTCAGCTATTACGCTTCCCGCTGCGCTTCGGCGGAGATGAACGCCAGTAACACCAACGCCGCCAATATCGTCAAGTCGCTGAAGAACCCGTATATTCAGGCCAGCGAATGGGGCTGGGGTATCGACCCGCTCGGTCTGCGCATTACCATGAATATGATGTATGACCGCTATCAGAAGCCACTGTTTCTTGTGGAGAACGGTCTCGGCGCGCGCGATGAGATTGACGCCAACGGTGAGATTAACGATGACTATCGCATTAGTTATTTGCGCGAGCATATTAAAGCGATGGGCGATGCTATTGAAGACGGCATTCCGGTGATAGGCTACACCAGTTGGGGCTGTATCGACCTGGTTTCCGCCTCTACCGGCGAGATGAGCAAGCGTTACGGCTTCGTGTACGTTGACCGCGACGATGCGGGTCAGGGTACTCTGGCGCGTACGCGCAAGAAGTCATTCTGGTGGTACAAGAAAGTGATTGCGAGTAACGGGGAAGATCTGGCGTAAACATAGTGTGCCGGATGGCGGCGTTGCTTTATCCGGCCTACAAGAAACGCGCCGTATGCAGGCCGGATAAGCGTTAGCGCCATCCGGCATCACAAACGACGCCTACTCCTCGTCCTCAGCAACCAACTGCGCAAATCCACCATTCCCCTGCCACCCGTCAAGACGCTGATAAACCATCTCAACCGCGTCTTTAATCGCTTGCGTCATCGGATAATAAAAACCGACGATATCTGGCTGAATGCCTAAGAAAATCACCTCGCCGATATCCTCTTTCAACTGATCGATAAGGTAGTTCAGCGGCATATTGTGGGTGGTCATCAGAAACATCTCGGCGATATCGTCCGGGTCAACGATACGGATCTCGCCGGGATTCAGCCCCATATCGGTAGCATCGACGATCAACAGGCGATCCGGGCGCAATTCGCGAATGGCGACGATATCGTTTTCCGGGGCGCTACCGCCGTCAACAACAACCCAGTTGCCTTTAGGCTGCGCGGCGCACATTTCCGCCAGCAGCGGGCCCGCGCCGTCATCGCCCATCATGCTATTGCCGACACAGAGTAAAACATCAGTCATGGAGTCTCCTCACCATCAGGTAAATCGCGCTCTCCTCGTGAATATCATGCAGCATACTGAGCATCGTTTTGCTCCACGCCTGCTGCTCAGGGGTCTGCCTGACCAGCGCTTTATCGAAGGCATGGGCAAGCATCGACACATGATTACTGTCGATGACGATCTCGCCATACTTCGGCACACCGGCCATTTTACGATGCGCGACGCTGCCCTCTTCCAGAGTGGCAATCCACGCCAGATACGCCTCCCACGGACAGCTTAGCGCCGCCTCCAGACAGTCGATAACGCCGAGGTGGTGGCCAATCGCCAGGCTATAATAAACCACCTGCTGCGCCTGGTCAGGCGTGGCGTCGTTTTCATCAATAAATTTACGGCTCAACTGACTGAACACCACCGTCTCGCTCATCGGATACGCGCTCCCTCAACCACCTGATTAAGATGAGTGACGATTTCCGTCAGACGCGGATCGCTTTCCGCTTCCAGCCAGCGCGCCACCTGATGATCGCCCAGCCCCAGCAGGCGCATATAGTCATCGGCAATCTGCCGACCGTAGCGATACCCTGCCAGACGACGCGCTTCGCGGTCGACACGCACGCGCAGCGGCTGCACCATCCCCGGGTGGAGAAGCCCGGTTGGCTGTTCGTCCAGCTCGCCCGGCAGACGGGCGTGGATCTTCTGCTCCAGCAGACCCAGCGCCATCGCGAAGCCGTACAGCGTTGCGGCGGGCGTCGGCGGGCAGCCGGGAATATACACATCCACCGGCACAATTTTGTCGGTACCGCCCCAGACGCAATAAAGATCGTGGAAGATACCGCCGCTGTTACCGCAGGCACCGTACGAAATGCAGATTTTCGGGTCCGGCGCGGACTGCCAGGCGCGCAGCGCCGGCGAACGCATCGCGCGCGTCACCGCCCCGGTAAACAGCAAAATATCCGCATGTCGCGGCGACGGCACCACTTTGATGCCAAAACGTTCGGCATCAAACAGCGGCGACAGAGTAGCGAAAATTTCGATTTCACAACCGTTGCAGCCGCCGCAGTCCACGCGGTAGACGTAGGCGGAACGCTTAATTTTCTTCAGCAGCGATGCTTTCATGCTGGCGATGGACTCATCCACCGTCATCGGTAGCGGAATGCCATTTTCATCGCGCGGGCCTAATAAGTTGCTCATCAGCAGGCCTCTCTCATATGGCGGGTCAGTTCAATACGATCGGACGGCAGCAGGCATTTCTGGCGCTTACACTCCGGGCAGGTTTCAAAGCTTTCGCGATGGCGCTCAGCGCGGGTGTCCCCGTTGTGCTTCAGTAACGCGATGGTGTAGTCGATCTCTTTTTGCACGGCGAACGGCCGTTCGCATACCCGACAGCGGCAAATGTCGAAACGCGACTGCTGAAGGAAATCCTCTTTTTTCCACACCGCCAGCTCATACTCCTGCGAGAGCGTAATTGCCGCCGTCGGGCACACTTCCTCGCAGCGGGCGCAAAAGATGCAGCGCCCGAGGTTGAACTGCCATGCCAGTTCGCCGGTAGCGAGGTCGGTTTCAACCGTCAGCGCATTCGACGGACAGGCATTGACGCAGGCGGCGCAGCCAATGCACTGCTGCGGGTTATGATCTGGCTTGCCGCGGAAGTTTTTATCGACCGCAATCGGCTCCAGCGGATACGACGATGTCGGTGCCCCGGTTTTGATGACTTTTTTGATAAAGGTAAACATGGCGATTCCTTATTTCAGCGGCGAGTTTTTACGCTCAATGCTGTAGCGCTCAAGTTCTTTGTACGGCACCACTTTGCTCTTCTTCTTACGCACATCCACCACGGTCATACGGTCAGTACAGGAGTAGCAAGGGTCGAGGCTGCCGATGATCAACGGCGCGTCGGAGACCGTGTTACCGCGCAGCATATAGCGCAGAGTCGGCCAGTTGGCGTAGGTCGCCGCCCGGCAGCGCCAGCGGTACAGCTTCTGGTTGTCGCCGGTCATGCTCCAGTGGATATCATCCCCACGCGGTGCTTCGGCAAAGCCCAGCGCAAAGCGATGCGGAATATAGGTGAAGCCCTCAACTATCAGCGGGCCGCCCGGCAGGTTATCGAGACCGAAGTCGATCATATTCAGCGCGGTGTAGACTTCATTGATACGCACTTTCAGACGGGAGATGACGTCACAGCCCTGCTCGCTGTGCACTTCCATCGGCAGCAGGCCATAGCCGACAAACGGGTGATCGGCGCGGGTATCGCGGGCGTGGCCGCTGGCGCGCACCATCGGCCCGACGTTACTGAAGTCACGGGCGATTTCCGGATCGAGGCGACCAATACCGACGGTTCGCTGCGCCATGTTCGGCGTGCTGAGCAGCATATCCACCAGCTCCTGCACCTCCCGGCGCATCTGCTGCGCCAGTTGACGGGTCTGGATCATGTCCGCTTTCAGCAGATCGCGACGAATCCCGCCGATCAGGTTCATCCCGTAGGTTTTACGTGCCCCGGTCAGGATCTCCGCCATCTTCATCGACGTTTCACGCACGCGGAAGAACTGCATAAAGCCAGAATCAAAACCAGTGAAGTGACAGGCCAGGCCGAGATTCAGCAGGTGCGAATGCAGGCGCTCAACTTCCAGCAGGATGGCGCGGATCATCTGCGCGCGTTCCGGCACCACGATGCCCATCGCGTTTTCAACGGAGGTGGTATACGCGGTGCTGTGGGCAAAGCCGCAGATGCCGCACACGCGGTCCGACAGGAAGGTAACTTCGTTGTAGCCCATACGGGTTTCCGCCAGTTTCTCCATACCGCGATGGACATAGAACAGACGGTAGTCGGCGTCGATAATGTTTTCGCCGTCGACAAACAGACGAAAGTGGCCCGGTTCATCAGAAGTGACGTGCAGCGGGCCGATCGGCACCACCTTATTTTTCTTGTCACCCAGTTCGTTGATAAATTCGTAGGTTTCGTCATCGACGACTGGCGCCGGGCGCTGGCGGTAATCCATGCTGTCTTTACGCAGCGGGTAGAGTTCATCCGGCCAGTCGTCCGGCAGCACCAGGCGGCGTTCGTCAGGCAGGCCGACCGGTACCAGGCCATACATATCGCGAACTTCACGCTCGCCCCACACGGCTGCGGGCACCCGTGGCGTCACCGACGGATATTCCGCTTTACTGGCGTCCACCTCCACGCGCACGGTGATCCAGCATTTCGTCCCCTGTTCCATCGACAACACATAGTAAACGGCATAATGACCGTTGAGTTTACGTTCGTCATTGCCAAACAGCACCGACAGCCAGCCGCCCTGCTGATAGTAGAGATATTCCACCACTTCCGGCAGATAGTTCACCTTCACGGTGAGGGTCAGCTGATCTTTGGTCTGCCAGGCTTCATCCAGCACCACGCCGGGAAAGGCCTGATGCAGCGCGGCAAGATAGTGTTGACCGATTTTTTCTTCAGACATGCTCAAACTCTCTTAAATCACGCCACCAGCAAGGAGACGAAGGCTAAAAAGGCAAAACCAAACCCGGCCCAGGTGACGCGGGAAACGGCGCAAAAGCGCAGGCGCACCATGCTGTTTTCAAACAGGGCAATCACCAGCACGCCGACAATCGGCTTGACGACGGCAAGTACCAGCGCCAGCAGCAGTCCACTCGCGCTGAAGGTCTCCAACTGTCCCCACGGGATAAACACGCCGACGAACATCTGCAATACCACCAGTTGTTTGAGACCGATCCCCCACTTCAGCACCGCGAAGCCGCTGCCGCTGTATTCGGTCAGCGGGCCTTCCTGCAACTCCTGCTCCGCTTCCGCCAGATCAAACGGCAGTTTGCCCATCTCGATAAAGGTGGCGAACGCGCAGGCGCACAGCGCCAGCATCAGCGGAATGCTGCGCGCTACCGGCCAGTGGTAAATCGTGTCGGTGATATTGCTGATGTGCGTGGAACCGGCCACCTGCGCCGCCACCCACAGGCCGAGCAGCAGGATGGGCTCCACCAGTACGCCGAGCATCGCTTCCCGGCTTGCGCCGATCGCGGTAAACGGGCTACCGGTATCAAGGCCGGAAATAGCGAAGAAGAAGCGAGCGATAGCGAACAGATAGATCAGGGTGATCAGATCGCCCAGTTGCGGCAGCGGCGACCTCACTGTCACCACCGGCAGCGCGGTGGCGATAGTCAGCATCACGCCGACCATCACGTACGGCATCAGACGAAAGACCCAGCCGGAATCCGCGGGCGCCACGCTCTGCCGCCCGAGGAGTTTGATCAGGTCGCGATACTCCTGCAAAACGCCAGGACCGCGGCGGTTATGCAGACGCGCGCGGGCGACGCGGGTAATGCCAGACAGCAACGGCGCGGCGGCGAACAGCGCCAGAGCCTGCAAGAATGCAATCACCAGGTTCATTTTCAGGCTCCTCGGGAAATCATAATCACCACCAGCACCGCCAGTTCAACCAGCGCTACGCCGCGAAACAGCGCAGGCGCGGAATCGCTCTGCCAGCCGGAAATCCGTACGGGCGCGGCGGTACGTTGCCAGCGGGGGAGCAGACGCGCCGGATGCAACCAGTGACGCAGTTTAAAAACCGGCGCAAAAGCCTCTTTCACCGGCATGGCGAAACCGTGGGCGGTAACAACCATCGATTTCTCATGGTTGTAGCCGCAGACCCAGGCCGTGCCGCGCGTGCGGGCAGGCAGACGATCGCCTTTAAAGAAGAGCATCAACAGCAGCGGCAACAGCGGACAGGCAATGAGCAGGAGGGCTATCAGCGGCTGGGAAACCACGCTTGAAGCCTCAGCATGAGCCGGGAAAACGCGCCCGACAAGCGGTAACAGCAGCGGCGCGGCGACTCCGCCAATCACGCAGCAGATGGCGGCCAGCGCCACGCTAAAGGTCATCAGCCGCGGCGCGCAGGTCGCGTTCTCCGCCTCCGGGCTGCGCGGTGCGCCAAGGAAAGCGACGCCATAGACTTTCGCCATACACATCACCGCCAGCGCGCCGGTCACCGCCAGGCCTGTCGCCAGTAGCGGCCCAAGCAGACGACCAATAAACACCTCGCCCGTGCTCATCCGGAAGAAAGACTGATAGATAACCCACTCTCCGGCGAAACCATTCAGCGGCGGCAGCGCAGCCATCGCCATCAGGCCCACCAGCATGGAGAGCGAAATCAGCGGCATTTTCTTGCCTATCCCGCCGAGTTTTTCGATATCGCGATGGCCGGTGCGAAACCACACCGCCCCCGCGCCGAGAAACAACGTGGTTTTAAACAAACTATGGTTGATGAGGTGATACATACCGCCAATAAAGCCCAGCGCCATCAGCGCCGGGTTATGGCTGGCGATGCCGGTGACGAGGGCGCCGAAACCGAGCAGAATAATGCCGATGTTTTCCAGAGTGTGGTACGCCAGCAGCCGCTGAATATTGTGCTCCATCAGGGCGTACAATCCGCCGACGAATGCGGTGATCATTCCCAGCACCAGCAACATCACGCCCCACCACAGCGGCGGCACGCTCCCGGCCAGCGACACCGTCAGAATGCCGTACAGGCCAACCTTCATCACCACCGTGGAGAACAGCGCGGCGGCCGGGGCGCTGGCGCCCGCATGGGCCTGCGGCGCCCAGCCGTGGAGCGGGATAACACCGGCCAACAGCGCAAAACCGATCAGCCCAGGCAGCCACAGCAGCGCGTTTTGCGGAGCGTCCATCGCCAGTTGCGTAATCTGCGCCAGTTCAAGCGTGCCGTAGAACGACCAGACCAGCCAGCAGCTCCAGGCCAGCAGCAGAGTGCCAAACCGCCCCAACGCAAACCACAGTTTGCCGGACTGTGGGCAGCCGGTAAGGAAAGCGGCGCAGAGAGCCATAATCTCCGCCATCACCACCAGCGCGCCAAAGTTAGTGACAACCACCGCGCTGGCGGCGGCAGCCAGCAGCAGGTTCACCAGCAGGCCGTTAGCCTTCACCTGCGGGTGGCGATGCCAGGAAATATTAAACAGGGAAATCGGCAGCGCCGACAGGCCAATCGCCAGCAGCCACAGGGCGTTGACGCCGCCAATCCGAATGCTCAGATGCAGCATCTGCAACATGCCGTCGTCTCCGTGCTCCGGCATCAACAGCGCCGTTCCGCCCGCCAGCGCCAGCATGACGCTGGCGACCGCGCCGCCCACCCCGGCAATCGCGCCGCTCAGCGGTTTACGCAGCGTGAACAGAAACGCCAGCACCGCGCTGGCGGCGTACCAGACCACCGCCTGATTCACTAAGGCAATCACACTCATTTCACATCCCCTTGTTGCGCCTGAAACCGCGACAGATCGCCGAAGTCGGTATGAAAGGCCAGTTGCCGCTTACGCTTGTTGGCCTGGGCGATATCACGAATATCCACCAGCATCAACGCTTTGGTCGGGCAGGTCCGTACACACGCCGGGCCCTGTTCATCGAAATGGCACAGGTCGCATTTGACGGCGACGGCACGCACGCCCGGCACCCAATCGAGCAAAGCGCTGACGCGGGACTGGGCCGGTGGCGCGGCGGGGGCCATCGGCGTATTGGCATTAGCCGGAATATCCAGCGGACGGCTGCCGGAAAACGCAATAGCGCCGAACGGGCAGGCGATTGCGCATAACTTGCAGCTTACGCACAGGCTTTCATTGAGCTGTACCGCGCCATTGACGCGATTAATCGCGTTGACCGGGCATACGACAGCACAGGGCGCATCTTCGCAGTGGTGGCACATCTGCGGCGCGGATTCTTTTTCATTGCGCATCAACCGCAAGCGGGGCGCAGATTGCAGGCCCTGCTGGCGGTGAGTCTCAGCGCAGGCGGCTTCGCAGGTACGACAGCCGATACAAACGGTGGAGTCAGCAATTACAAAACGGTTCACCGGGTCATCCTCAGGTGAAAGTCATTTTTGACGAAAACAGGCTACGTAAGTGTCAATTTCGACACTTATCGACACCTGGCGATTAACGGGCCAGCGTCAGACGGCTTAAATCCACCGGCTGGTCCTGTTCCATCGCGTCATACAGGCGGTCATACACGGTGGCGATCGTCGCCAGATAGTGTTCGAGTACCTGTTCGCGATCGCGGTTACTGATACGGCCATCAATGGTGCCATCGGAGTCCAGCGTTGCCCGGGCAATCAACTGCCTGTCAGCGCGGTTCCGGGTTTCCACGTAATATTCGATGGTATGGCTGTTAAAGCCCTCGGCCAGCGCCACGTAGACCTGAAAGTGGCCAAACAGTACGAAGCAGAGTTCGCTATCTGGCGCACAACTCATTTCATGATGCAGACGCGCTTTCGACAGGGTTATCCCCTGGACCAGCGAGCTGCAGTAGGTGTGCCACTGCTTCTGATGCTGGCGGTGACGATCGGCGATGTAGTCCGCCTTTTCACTTAATTCCCAAATAGTCATCCTGGTTCCCCCGAGATATGAGTCGCACCGGTTAAGCACTTTCCATGCCAAATTGTAATTAATTGATATTTAATAAATTTAATCACAACGATGCGTTAAGAAGACATGACGATGACGATACCTGACGGTCGTCATCGTCAGTCAGTCGACAGTAGCGGTGAGATGGCATCGTTATTGCATAGATGGGCCATCGCGATACGGAGGCATCATGCACGAAATCACGCTTAGCCAGCGGGCGCTGGAAATTATCGAACAGCAGGCGCAGCAGGCTGGCGCACGTCGGGTTACCGGCGTGTGGCTAAAAGTTGGGGCGTTTTCCTGCGTCGAAGCCAGCGCGCTGACCTTCTGTTTTGAACTGGTGTGCCGCGGCACGCTGGCGGAAGGCTGCGAACTGCATATCGCCGAACAACAGGCTGAATGCTGGTGTGAATCCTGCCAACAGTACGTGCAGCTTATCTCGCAGCACGTGCGCCGCTGTCCACAGTGTCAGAGCGATCGGTTGCAGATTGTGGCGGACGAGGGTTTACAGATTCAGCGAATAGAAGTGATTCCCGGGTAATTCGGTTGTCTCGCAGCGCCAGGCGCGGCCAACAAAGCGACAATACGAAATATGACGGGACAGACCAGGAGCAAAACTATGTGTACGACTTGCGGCTGTGGGAAAGGCAACCTTTATATAGAAGGCGACGAACATAACCCGCATTCGGCGTTTCGCAGCGCCCCCTTCGCGGCCGCCCCGCGTCAGATGATGAATATTACCGGCATAAAACGTGATGGCTTCACCCCTGAGCGTACTGAAAACGGCGATCTGCACTACGGTCACGGCGAAGCGGGTAGTCATGCGCCGGGTCAGAGCCAGAAACGCATGCTGGAAGTGGAAATCGACGTGCTGGATAAAAACAACCGTCTGGCCGCCCGCAACCGCGCGCGCTTCGCCGCCAAAAACCAGCTGGTGCTGAATCTGGTCTCCAGCCCCGGCTCCGGCAAAACGACCCTGTTGACGGAAACCCTGCTACGGCTGAAAGAAAAAACCCCCTGTGCGGTCATTGAAGGCGATCAGCAGACGATCAACGACGCCGCGCGCATCCGCGCCACCGGCACGCCGGCCATTCAGGTCAACACCGGTAAAGGCTGCCATCTTGACGCCCAGATGATCGCCGATGCCGCGCCGCGCCTGCCGCTGGATGACAACGGCATTCTGTTTATCGAAAACGTCGGCAACCTGGTATGCCCGGCAGATTTCGACCTCGGCGAGCGCCATAAGGTGGCAGTGCTGTCGGTGACCGAAGGGGAAGACAAGCCGCTGAAGTATCCGCATATGTTCGCCGCCGCCAGCCTGATGCTGCTCAATAAAGTCGACCTGCTGCCGTATCTCACCTTTGATGTGGAAAAATGTCTGGCCTGTGCCCGGGAGGTGAATCCGGATATTGACATTATTCTTCTTTCCGCCACCCACGGGGAAGGCATGGACCAGTGGCTTAACTGGCTGGAGGCGCAGCGATGTGCATAGGCGTTCCGGGACAAATTCGCGCCATTGACGGCAATCTGGCAAAGGTGGACGTGTGCGGCATTCAGCGCGAAGTCGATCTCACTCTGGTCGGCCCGGTCGATGACCAGGGCCAGCCGCGCCTGGGCCAGTGGGTGCTGGTGCACGTCGGTTTCGCCATGAGCGTGATTAATGAAGCTGAAGCCCGCGATACCCTTGACGCGCTGCAAAACATGTTTGCCGTCGAGCCGGACGTCGGCGCGCTGCTCTACGGCGAGGAGCGGTAAATGCGTTTTGTTGATGAATACCGCGCTCCGGAGCAGGTAATGCAACTGGTGGAACACCTTCGCAAGCGGGCCCGCCTGCTGACGCATACCGCCGAACGCCCGCTGCGCATTATGGAAGTGTGCGGCGGCCATACTCACGCCATTTTTAAATTCGGCCTCGACCAGTTGTTGCCGGAAAATATCGAATTTATCCACGGCCCCGGCTGCCCGGTGTGCGTACTGCCGATGGGACGCATTGACGCCTGTATCGATATCGCCAGCCGTCCGGGCGTCATTTTCTGCACCTTTGGCGACGCCATGCGCGTGCCGGGAAAAAACGGTTCGTTGTTGCAGGCGAAATCACGCGGGGCCGACGTGCGTATCGTCTATTCGCCAATGGATGCCCTGAAGCTGGCGCAGCAAAATCCCGACCATGAAATAGTCTTCTTCGGTCTCGGTTTCGAAACCACTATGCCCGCCACCGCCCTCACGCTGCGTCAGGCCCGCGAGCGCGATGTGGCTAATTTTTACTTTTTCTGCCAGCACATCACTCTGCTGCCGACCCTGCGCAGCCTGCTCGATCAGCCGAATAACGGGATCGATGCTTTTCTCGCCCCCGGTCACGTCAGCATGGTTATTGGCACCGAAGCCTACGGGTTTATCGCCAGCGACTATCATCGTCCTTTAGTGGTGGCGGGATTCGAACCGCTTGATCTACTGCAAGGCGCGGTGATGCTGGTTGAGCAGACAATAGCGCGGCACAGTGAGGTGGGAAACCAGTATCGCCGGGTGGTGCCTGATGAGGGCAATCCACTGGCGCAGTCGGTCATCGCCGATGTGTTCTGCCTCAGCGGCGACAGCGAGTGGCGAGGTCTGGGCGTGATTAACAACTCTGGCGTCCGTCTGATGCCCGCGTATCAGCGTTTTGACGCCGAGGCGCATTTCCGCCCGGCACCGCAGCGCGTTTGCGATGACCCGCGCGCCCGCTGCGGCGAGGTGCTGACCGGCCGCTGTAAGCCGCACCAGTGCCCGCTGTTCGGCAGTACCTGCAATCCGCAAAGCGCCTTTGGCGCGCTGATGGTTTCCTCGGAAGGGGCCTGCGCCGCCTGGTATCAATATCGCAGTCAGGAAATCGAAGTATGAAAAGCATCCAGTTAGCTCACGGTAGCGGCGGTCAGGCGATGCAACAGTTGATCGGCGACCTGTTTATGCAGGCTTTCGCCAACCCCTGGCTGGCGGAACTGGAAGATCAGGCGCGGCTTGATCTCGCCGGGCTTACCGCGCAGGGCGATCGTCTCGCCTTTTCCACCGACAGTTATGTTATCGATCCGCTATTTTTCCCCGGCGGCAATATCGGCAAGCTGGCGGTATGCGGCACAGCGAATGACGTGGCGGTGAGCGGCGCGCTGCCGCGCTACCTCTCCTGCGGGTTTATTCTTGAAGAGGGGCTGGCGATAGCCACGCTCGAAGCGGTCGTCAATAGCATGGCGCAGACCGCACAGGAAGCCGGGATCGCGATTGTCACCGGCGATACCAAAGTGGTGCCGCGGGGATCGGCGGATAAACTGTTTATTAACACCGCCGGGATCGGCGCGATCCCGGCAGACATTCACTGGGGCGCCCAACAAATTAGCGCCGGCGACGTGCTGCTGGTCAGCGGTACGCTTGGCGATCACGGGGCAACGATTCTTAATCTGCGCGAGCAGATGGGGCTGGACGGTGCGCTGTCCAGCGATTGCGCGGTGCTGACACCGCTGATTCAAACGTTGCGCGACATCCCCGGGGTCAAGGCGCTGCGCGATGCGACCCGCGGCGGCGTTAACGCAGTCGCTCATGAGTTTGCCGCCGCCAGCGGCTGCGGGATTGAACTGCATGAACAAAATCTGCCGATCAACGATACCGTACGCGGCGTATGCGAACTCCTCGGGCTGGATGCGCTTAATTTTGCCAATGAGGGCAAGCTGGTGATTGTCGCCGCCCGGCACGCTGCGGAAAACGTGCTGGCGCGTTTACGCGCTCACCCGCTGGGGCGCAATGCGGCGATCGTTGGCGATGTTGTGGAACGTCCGGGCGTGCGCGCCATCGGCCTGTACGGTGTGAAGCGCACCCTTGATCTTCCCCACGCCGAGCCGTTGCCGCGAATTTGTTAACAATGTATGGCGATTTCCCGGAGGCGACGCGTTGTGCCCGTCCGGGTAGCATTATCTCAACGACTTGTTATGGAAAACTAAAGAACACATTGTTGCTCCCCCCGCCCCTTCAGGGAGAGGGTGAGGAGGAATGCACGGCACGGATAGAATAGCAAGGGTGAAAACCCGCCTGGCTCACCGCTTCATTATCCAGCCCAAATCATCGGGCCACCACGGATCGGTTTACGGCGGCAATGACCGCTTAATTTAACAGACTATTAGAGCCTATCCCACCAGGCGTTATTGGCGCAGACAGTTTGAACACGGCCAGCACGGAAGAAGCGGAGCGTACACCTAGTACGTGAGGATTCTGAGCACTGCCCAGGTTCAAAATGACAAGCAAAATAGCCCTAATGGGATAGGCTCTTATTTGTATCATCACTTTATTACGCGCTGCTTTGCGGTGCTTTTGGGCTTAAGCAATGTCGTATACACCAATGGGCGATCTTGGGCAGCAGGGCCTGTTTGATATCACCCGCACGTTATTACAGCAGCCGGATCTGGCTGCGCTGAGCGAAACGTTAACCCGTCTGGTGCAACAGTCCGCGCTCGCCGACCGGGCGGCAATTATTTTATGGCATCCCGGTAACCATCGTGCGGTCCGGCATGCCTGCGACGAAGCCGGGCACCCGCTAAACTACGAAGACGAAACCGTCCTTGCCAACGGTCCGGTACGACGCCTGCTGTCGCGACCGGATGCGCTGTATTGCGACAGGGCGACTTTTGCCGAAACCTGGCCGCAGCTGGCCAGCAGCGGACTCTACCCCACATTTGGTTACTACTGCCTGCTGCCGCTGGCGGCGGAGGGCCGCATCTTCGGCGGCTGCGAATTTATACGCAATGCCGACCAACCGTGGACGGAAAAAGAGTACCAGCGGCTGCACACCTTTACGCAAATCATTGCCGTGGTGACCGAGCAAATCCAGAGCCGTGTCAGCAATAACAGCGATTACAATCTGCTATGTCGTGAGCGCGATAATTTTCGCATTCTGGTGGCGATCACCAATGCCGTACTCTCGCGGCTGGATATCGATGAGCTGGTCAGCGAAGTGGCGAAGGAGATTTATCATTATTTCCGCATTGACGCCATCAGCGTCGTGCTGCGCAGCAACCGTAAAGGCAAGCTCAATATCTACTCCACCCACTATCTTGACGCCGACCATCCGGTGCACGATCAAAGCGAGGTGGATGAAGCCGGAACCCTGACCGAGCGGGTATTTAAGAGCAAAGAAATGCTGCTGCTCAATCTGCACGATTATGACCGGCTGGCGCCGTACGAAAAAATGCTCTTTGAAATATGGGACAACAAAATCCAGACCCTGTGCCTGTTGCCGTTGATGTCCGGCAACACGCTGCTTGGCGTGCTGAAGCTGGCGCAGTGCGATGAAAAAGTATTCACCACCACCAACCTCAAATTGTTGCGGCAGATTGCCGAACGGGTCTCAATCGCCATTGATAACGCCCTCGCCTATCGTGAGATTCAGCGCCTGAAAGAGCGTCTGGTGGATGAGAACCTCGCGTTGACTGAACAGCTCAATAACGTCGAGAGCGAATTTGGCGAAATCATTGGCCGCAGCGAAGCGATGCACCGCGTGCTTAAGCAGGTCGAGATGGTGGCGCACAGCGACAGCACGGTGCTTATCCTTGGCGAAACCGGGACCGGTAAAGAGCTGATTGCTCGCGCCATTCATAACCTGAGCGGCCGCAACAGCCGCCGGATGGTGAAAATGAACTGCGCGGCCATGCCCGCCGGACTGCTGGAAAGCGATCTCTTTGGCCACGAGCGCGGCGCCTTTACCGGCGCCAGCGCCCAGCGCATTGGCCGCTTCGAACTGGCGGATAAAAGTTCGCTGTTCCTTGATGAAGTCGGCGACATGCCCGTGGAACTGCAGCCGAAACTGCTGCGCGTATTACAGGAACAGGAGTTCGAACGCCTCGGTAGCAATAAGCTGATTCACACCGATGTCCGCCTGATCGCCGCGACTAACCGCGACCTTAAGCAGATGGTCGCCAATCGTGAATTCCGTAGCGATCTCTACTACCGCTTGAACGTCTTTCCGATCCACCTGCCGCCGTTGCGCGAACGCCCGGACGATATTCCGTTACTGGTGAAAGCCTTCACCTTTAAAATCGCCCGCCGTCTTGGGCGCAATATCGACAGCATTCCGGCGGAAACGTTGCGTACCCTCAGCCGTATGGAGTGGCCGGGTAATGTGCGCGAACTGGAGAACGTTATCGAACGGGCGGTGCTGCTGACCCGCGGCAACGTGCTGCAATTATCACTACCGGAAATAAGTATCGAGCAGGCGCCGCTGACAGCGGAGGTAGCAGCAAAAGAAGGAGAGGACGAATACCAGCTGATTGTCCGGGTACTGAAAGAGAGCAACGGCGTGGTTGCCGGGCCGAAAGGCGCGGCCCAACGACTGGGATTAAAACGCACAACATTACTTTCCCGTATGAAACGTCTGGGCATTAGCAAAGATGTTCTGGTATAACCAGAGAGTCATTTCTAAACGCATTGAGCGGAGGCATTATGGCGGTATCAGCACGTAACCAACTCGCCGGCACAGTCAGCGCGGTCGCCACTGGCGCAGTCAACGACGAAATCGAACTGACTTTAGCGGGCGGCGCAAAGCTGGTGGCGATCGTCACCCACAGCAGCAAAGAAGTGTTGGGTCTGGCGACAGGTAAAGACGCCATTGCGCTGATTAAAGCGCCGTGGGTCACGCTGGCGACAGAAGATTGTGGTCTGAAGTTTTCCGCCCGCAACCAGTTCACCGGTAGCGTGACCCAGGTGACAGAAGGCGCGGTGAACGCCACCGTGCATATTCAGGCCGACGCGGGCTTTGAAATCATCGCCGTGGTCACCAATGAAAGCCAGCAAGAGATGAAGCTGGCGCAGGGCAGCCGTGTCATCGCGCTGATTAAGGCTTCCGCCATTCTTATTGCCACCCGCGCCTGATTAATATTCAGAACGCCGTTTCATTTCTATTTAAATGAAACGGCGTTCTGTGAAGCCACTCGCAATACTTGTTACTCATCAATGATAAATAAGCCTTTTCCTTACTGGAGATGCTTATGACGCGTTTACCCCTGGCGGCGGCCATCATGCTGCTTTTGTCTGCTCCGACGGCATTCGCCTCCCTGTCGACCTTTTCAGTCTGGCCCGGCGGTGAAGCGCCCGGGGCGAAACACAGCCCGGTGGTTGAATCTCTCGTGGAGCGCAGTAACAATCCCGCGCTGCCTGACCGCGCCGTCACCGGCATTCGCGCCCCGGCAATCACCGTTTATGCGCCAGAGAAGCCCAACGGTATCGCCCTGCTGGTGACGCCAGGAGGATCATATCAGCGTGTGGTGCTGGATAAAGAAGGCAGCGACCTTGCGCCGGTATTTAATGCGCAAGGCTATACCCTGTTTGTGATGACTTATCGGATGCCCGCGGAGGGTCACACGGAGGGCAGCGATGCTCCGCTGGCCGATGTACAGCGCGCGTTGCGTACCCTGCGGTCGCGTGCCGCAGAGTGGCATATCGACCCGCATAAAATCGGTATCATGGGGTTTTCCGCCGGGGGGCACGTGGCAGCGAGCCTGGAGACCCGCTACAACGCGTCGGTTTACACCGCCATCGATGCTATCGACCAGCAGAGCGCGCGACCAGATTTTGCCATACTCGCGTACCCGGTGATTTCCATGGATCCGGCGATTGCCCATCGCGGCTCGCGCAAAGCGCTGATTGGCGATACGCCGACAGCAGAGCAACAGCGCCGTTATTCGCCGGAGCAGAATGTGACGCCTGAGACGCCGCCGACATTTATTCTGCATGCGGTAGACGATCCTTCGGTACCGGTGGATAACTCACTGGTCATGTTCAACGCGCTGCGCGCCCACAAGGTGCCGACGGAATTGCATTTGTTCGCCGAGGGCAAGCATGGCTTCGGTATTCGTGGAACGAAAGGTCTGCCCGTCGCCGAGTGGCCGCAGCTGGCGATGAACTGGATAGACTCGCTGCCCGACATGAAAAAATAGCGTCACCTGTTCTGATGCCAATCGGTTAAGCGAGTCATCGGTGTTGTCGTCTGTTTCATTGACTAACGGCATTCGCTTTTTCGGTGGTTCTGGTGAAAATGGCGCATTTTTAATTTCCCCATTGGATTCAGTGGCCTGTTCCGTTCACGGTTAATACGAGGATATTCTTCATATGCATTGCGTGTGAACGGCCAGGGGGACGTTTCGCCCGTCCCCCTGCACCCCCGGCATTGCGCTGAAAACCTGCCGCTGCGCGGTCCGCTCCACTCCGGCTTCATCTGGCGGACCGGGCGGGACTCGACGTCCTGTCTCGACCCGCCCTCTGGCCGCCGTCCTGGCGGCCAGTCCTGGATGCGCGCCTGCGTTCCCGCCAGGTTTCCTTGATGCGCCCAACCCCCCTGCTGTGAGCCTGGGCTGAAACGGTTACTCCCCTGCGGCTGTGGGTTCAAATCTCCTGCGTTTTGCAACCGAATAGGGATTTCGCCAGAACCACCGATTAACGGAACCGAGCAGCCAGCCTCTACACACGGCTGACAGCCCCTTAACTGACCAGCATTAGCCTCCTGCCTCTTGTAAGTCGGTAAGCGCACGCTTCATTAAGCGTCTCTTCAGCAAATGGCCTTAAACAAATAACATATTGTTATATAATAAAAAATTAAGAAAAACCGCCTCCACTGCCTTCTTCATCATTCCCCTGACAGAATCTGGTCTGCTGCACGATTTTGTTCTCATGCTAACCATTTGCCTTGAATTTAAATAATAATCATTTTCATTTACTAATAGCCTGTGCTATATAACATAGCAAAAGCTATAAATGATGATTAATTAATCGCAACCTGCAACCTGTGAGGGATCCTATGCTGCACCTGCCACCTTTGAAACATCTGCTGCTTGCCACGACTCTGGCGCTACTGACCATTGCCCCCGTCCAGGCAAAAGAGAAATTTAAAGTCATTACCACGTTTACCGTCATCGCCGACATGGCGCAAAACGTCGCGGGCGATGCGGCTGACATCAGTTCAATCACTAAACCCGGTGCCGAGATCCATGAATATCAGCCGACCCCCGGGGATATCAGGCGGGCACAAGGCGCGCAGTTGATCCTCGCCAACGGCCTCAATCTTGAACTGTGGTTCGCCCGTTTTTATCAGCACCTGAACGGCGTACCAGAGGTGGTGGTCAGCAACGGCATTCAGCCGATGGGCATCAGCGAAGGGCCTTATAACGGCAAACCCAACCCACATGCCTGGATGTCCGCAGATAACGCCCTGATCTATGTCGACAATATCCGCGACGCGCTGGTGAAATACGATCCTGAGAATGCCAATACTTACCGCCACAACGCCGAGACTTACAAAGAGAAAATTCGCCAGACCATGGCACCGCTGAAGGCGGAACTGGGGAAACTGCCGCAGGATAAACGCTGGCTGGTGACCAGTGAGGGCGCATTCTCCTATCTGGCTCGCGACAACGATCTGCGCGAACTCTACCTGTGGCCAATCAACGCCGACCAACAGGGCACGCCGCAGCAGGTGCGCAAAACCATTGATACGATGAAGAAAAAGCATATCCCGACCATCTTTAGCGAAAGCACTATCTCCGATAAACCGGCGCGCCAGGTGGCAAGAGAAGCAGGCGCTCACTACGGCGGCGTTTTATACGTCGACTCTCTGAGCGCCGCCGATGGCCCGGTGCCGACCTATCTCGACCTGCTGCGCGTCACCACGCAAACCATCGTCCAGGGCATCAACGACGGATTGAGGAAACAATCATGAGTGACGCACTACCGGGGATCGCAGTCAACAACGTCAGCGTGACCTGGCGTAACGGGCATACCGCCCTGCGGGACGCGTCATTCAACGTCCCACGCGGTTCGATTGCCGCGCTGGTCGGGGTGAACGGCTCAGGAAAGTCGACGCTGTTTAAAGCATTGATGGGCTTTGTTCACGTGGCGCGCGGCGATATTGCGATTCTCGGCCAGCCGGTTAACCGGGCCCTGCGCCAGAACCTCGTCGCCTATGTCCCGCAGGCGGAAGAAGTGGACTGGTCCTTCCCGGTGCTGGTGGAAGACGTGGTGATGATGGGCCGCTACGGCCATATGGGCTGGCTACGACGAGCGAAAAAACGCGACCATGAAATTGTTGATGCCGCGCTGGCGCGGGTCGGCATGAGCGAGTATCGCCACCGGCAGATAGGCGAACTTTCCGGCGGACAGAAAAAGCGCGTGTTTCTGGCCCGCGCGATCGCCCAACAAGGGAAAGTGATTCTGCTGGATGAGCCCTTTACCGGCGTCGATGTGCAGACGGAAGCGCGCATCATTGAGCTGCTGCGGGAGCTGCGCAATGAAGGGTGTACCATGCTGGTTTCGACCCATAACCTCGGTTCGGTGAACGAATTCTGCGACTACACGGTGATGGTCAAAGGTACCGTGCTGGCCAGCGGCCCGACGGAAACCACGTTTACCGCTGAAAACCTTGAGATCGCTTTTAGCGGCGTACTGCGCCATGTAGTGTTGAGCGGCGCGGAAGAGAAAATTATTACCGACGATGAGCGGCCGTTTATTAGCCGCCGCGTGGCGGGAGGTAAGGAATGAACTGGCTGCTGGAGCCGTTTGGCTATCAGTATATGCTGAACGCGATGTGGGTCTCGGCGCTGGTGGGAGGCGTGTGCGCGTTTCTCTCCTGCTATCTGATGCTCAAAGGCTGGTCGTTGATTGGCGATGCCCTCTCCCACTCCATCGTACCCGGCGTGGCGGGAGCATATATGCTCGGCCTGCCTTTCGCGCTGGGCGCCTTTCTTTCCGGCGGGCTGGCAGCGGGCAGTATGCTGTTTCTCAATCAACGCTCGAAGCTGAAAGAAGATGCGATTATCGGCCTGATCTTCTCCTCTTTTTTCGGCATCGGCCTGTTTATGGTTTCACTGAATCCCACGTCGGTGAATATCCAGACCATTATTCTCGGCAATATTCTGGCCATTGCCCCGGAGGATATTATTCAACTGGCGGCAATTGGTTTTATTTCGATGGTAATTCTGCTGCTGAAGTGGAAAGACCTGATGGTAACCTTTTTCGATGAGAACCACGCCCGTTCAATTGGCCTCAATACCCGTGGGCTGAAACTGTTGTTCTTCACGTTGCTGGCGGCCTGTACCGTGGCGGCACTGCAAACCGTCGGCGCATTCCTGGTGATTTGCCTGGTGGTCACCCCCGGCGCCACCGCCTGGCTGCTGACCGACCGCTTCCCGCGCCTGCTGCTCATTGCCGTGGCTATCGGTAGCCTGACCAGCTTTTTCGGCGCGTGGATCAGCTACTATCTGGACGGTGCGACCGGCGGCATCATCGTCGTGGCGCAAACGCTGCTGTTTTTAGTCGCTTTTGTTTTTGCACCGAAGCACGGCCTGCTTGCCAGCCGTCGTCTCGCCAGGAGGTCCCATGCTGAACGTGCTGCTTGAACCTTTCCAGTTTCCTTTTATGGTTAACGCCATACTGGTGGCAATGATTGTCGCCGTTCCCTGTGCGCTGCTTTCCGTGTTCCTGGTGCTGAAAGGCTGGGCGCTGATGGGCGACGCCATGAGCCATGCGGTATTTCCCGGCGTCGTGGTGGCCTATATTGTCGGCGTCCCCTTCGCCATCGGCGCGTTTATCGCCGGGTTATTCTGCGCTATCGCCACCGGTTACCTCGATGATAACAGTCGCATCAAGCGCGACACGATCATGGGAATTGTGTTTTCCGGGATGTTCGGCGCGGGTCTGGTGCTGTACGTCGCGATTCAGTCGGAGGTTCATCTCGACCATATTTTGTTTGGCGATATGCTGGGTATTTCGGCCAATGATATTGTACAAACGTCGCTGATTGCGCTGCTCATCGCCTTAATTATCGGCCTGAAGTGGCGCGATTTTCTGTTGCACGCCTTTGATCCGCAGCAGGCCAGGGCCAGCGGGCTGCGCTGCGGGCTGCTGCACTACGGGCTGCTGTGCATGATTGCGCTGACCATCGTCGCAACGCTAAAAGCCGTGGGGATTATTCTGTCGATTTCATTACTGATCGCGCCGGGGGCAATCGCCCTGCTGTTGACACGGCGCTTCGTCAGCGCTCTGTTGCTGGCAGTGGTCATTGCGGTGAGCTGTTCACTGGGCGGCGTGTGGTTGTCGTTTTATCTCGACAGCGCCCCCGCGCCGACCATTGTGGTGTTGTTTACCCTCCTGTTTGTTATCGCGTTTGTCAGTACGTCGGTTCGCGATCATCGAACGCTGTCAGAAGCACCAGGCCGCGGCTAGCGCCGCCGGAAGTGCCTGGAATAAAACAGGCCCCCTTGCCCTTTCAGGGTGAGGGGATGCTCCCGAAAGCGCTACGCAGCGCGAGCCGGGGCTATTTTTTAGACCGGTACTTTTCGGGAAGCGCGGGGACAGGGCGTTTATCATCAATCAGATGGCGAAATGTCAGGATCGGATGACGCCAGAGCATTCGCGGCCCGGCCCAGCGCATAATCTGCTTCATCTCTTCGCGTCTCGCGGGTTGATAGCAGTGCACCGGACACTGCCTGCAGGCGGGTTTTTCTTCACCAAATACGCACTTATCCAGACGCTTGTCCGCGTAGGCATTAAGCGCCCGGTAATGTTCAGCGTCGTCGCTGGCATCCTGACAGAGGCGCCGATAGAGCGAAATCATACTGCTAATGGTCTTTTTTTCCCGCGCAATACGTTTCCCCGCCATAGACTGTTCCTCACCAATAAAGATGCATTAATAATACACGTTTAAAGAGAGCAATGTCACTCACTACTCCCTGAGGAGTATGCCGGTTTATCCACGTGTCCCAGCGCTTTGTCCGGGAAGCAAACGTCGCGAACCCGGCGTTTCAGTTCGGCGGCATCGGGAAAACCACCATCCTGCTTACGCTCCCAAATTTGTACCTCATTAACCGTCACCACGAAAATCCCGCCGGTTCCCGGTACCAGCGTCACCGAGCCAATATCGGTACTGAAACTGTGCAGCAATTCCTGGGCCATCCAGCTGGCGCGCAGCATCCAGTTACATTGCGAACAATAGGTAATGGTAATAGCGGCTTTGTGACTCATCGCTTTCTCACTGTCAGTAAAGGGGTAAATTGTAAACAACTTGCAGATTAATTGAGAAATAATCAATAATTTTGTTGCAAACGATAATACCTATCATTACCATTCGCGATAATTAAGTATGGAACAACATGTCCAGTCATGGAATAACAGGACACACCTGCACTCTGGAAGTAATGCGTGGGCCAATACTAATAATTATCAAGGCGTGGCTATTATGTATATCTCCACTCAATCAACAGCATGGTTCAAGAAAAGCCTGCTGGTGACCTCTTTGCTTGCAGCAATCTATCAAACTTCTGCCGGGGCGGCAGATACCAACACGAAAGCGGCCAGCAATACCGCCTCTGAGGATAGCTCGGAACAGATGACCGTGACCGCGCCAGCCCCTGTGCTAAAAGCAGGCAGCGAGCATTCCATCAGCGCTCAGGAATTGCAGGATAAAGGCGCCAACGATTTTGGTTCCATTATGCGTTACGAACCGTTGATTAGCGCGACCGGCGCCAGCGGCGGTTCCGGCAACGGTAAAAGCGGCTTCGACCGCGGCGGCTATACCGGCTACAACATTCGCGGCATGGAAAGCAACCGCGTCGGTATCGACGTCGACGGTATCGCCCAGCCCAATGCCACCGGGCGCAGCTATGCCAGCCGCGCAGGCCTCAATACTTTCGGAATGGGGCGCGACTACATCGACCCGTACATGTACGGCAGCATTGATATTCAGTCCGGAGCGACCTCGATCGATACCCCCAACAACGCTATCGGCGGCAACGTCTCTTTCCGTCCGAAATCCGCCGATGACTATCTGCATCCGGGGAAAACCAGCGCCTTCGGCTACCGCAGCGGCTATGATTCCGCCGACCGTAGCTGGCACAATGGCGTCACGGTCGCTGGCGGCGATGAAACCCTGCGCGGCATCTTCGTCTACAGCCGTCGCGACGGTCAGGAGACGGAAAATAACAGCGGGACGCTTGATTCATACCCGGCAAACTGGCACTCGGACGCGTTTATGGCGTCCGGGATCTGGCAGCCGAATGACGAACACAAGCTGACCAGTACATTCGATTATTACCATAAAACCAACCATACCCATTACGACGCCTGGAACTCCAGCGGCAGCAGCATCATCGGCACCACCAACCAGACCAGCCAGACCCGCCGCTGGGGCCTGAGCCTGAAAGATGACTGGACGCCGATGAATGACTATATCGACGGCGTATCAACCAAAGTCTACTACCAGCATACCGAAGCCCATGACTGGACTTATATGCCGGACAGTATCACCCGCGCGATGCAAACAGTGAGCTCCGACTACGATACCGATACCTGGGGCATTCAGAGCGCGCTGGTAAAATCGATCGGCCGCCACGACCTGAGCGCCGGTTTTAACGCCAGCACCACCAAAACTCAGCGCCCGCTAACCCAGTCGCCAACCCCTGGCGCCTACAGCGTGATTATGCAACCGGACGCCGACAGCCGCAGTTATATCGTCGCCGGTTTCGTGCAGGACCAGATTAACTTCGACCTCGACAGCCATAATTTCGCCGTTATCCCGGGCATTCGTGTGGTACATCAATCGACCAAACCGGAAAATCTCTCCGACCTGGCCAACAACAGCAGCGTGCTGACGGGGTCGGCGGTCTCGACGCTGTATGGCAAGAACGCCGATACCCAGGCGCTGCCGTCGTTGACTTTCCAGTACGATATCACTCCTCGGCTGATGACTTACCTGCAATATAAGCGCGGGGCGCAGTTCCCCAACGCCAGCCAGCTGTATGGCTCCTGGAACCTCGGCTCCAGCTATGCGGCCAGTCAGCAGTATGCACTGATCGGGAATACCGATCTGAAAACCGAAACCAGCGATAACCTCGAGTGGGGGATGAAGGGCGAAGTGACGGAAGGCATTACCATGCGCACCGCGCTGTTCTACAACAGCTATAAGAACTTTATCGCCTATACCCGCTACACCCGCGCCAATAACCCAACACAGTTCACCAATGTGCCGTCGAACATCTACACCATCTACCAGGCGGAAAACCGCGATAAAGCCTATATTTACGGCGGCGAAATTAGCGCCAGATTCAACTTTGGCACCTGGTTTGAAGAGGTTAACGGCCTGAGCGCCACCCTCGCCTACGGTTATAGCGAAGGACAATCGAAATCCAGCTACAGCGGCGATAAATACGTCGATCTTGATAGCGTCGCGCCAATGAAGGCGATCGTCGGCGTGGCATGGGACGATCCGGCAAAACGGTACGGTACCGCCCTGACTGCCACCTTTGTTAAGGGCAAACGCGCTACCGCCACCAACCGCGAAAGCTACTCCAACAGCGGCTCGGCCATTACCGATTCCACCAGCGAATATATGCGCGTTCCGGGTTACGGCATGCTGGACTGGACCGCTTACTGGCAGGTGACGAAAAACGTGCGCCTGAACGGCGGGGTTTACAACATTACCGATCGTAAATACTGGGATTATCTGAGCAGTCGCAATATCGAAACGGCCACCAATCAGGACGCTAACGATAAAGCGCTGGCGGTGATGCCAGGCCGGACCTGGCAACTGGGCGTTAACGTCGATTTCTGATTAGCCAGATACGTTTTTGACAAACGCAATAATAAGAAACCTGCTCCCCGGCCCGCGCGCCGGGGATACTCATCGTAGAGAAGGATGTGAATTATGCCAAACACGCCATCGCAACATGCTCCGCTGTGGCAGCGCTATCTGACCACCAAAGCACAATCCTCCGCCAGATACGCGCGCGATATCGCCAGTGAAATGGGGATTAGCGAAGCCGAACTGACCGAGGCCCGTCTGGGCCACGATGCTGTACGCCTGCAGGACGACGCGCGCGCGATTCTGGCGGCGCTGGAAGCGGTAGGCGAAACCAAATGCATCTGCCGCAATGAATACGCGGTACATGAACAGGTCGGCGCATTTACTCATCAGCATCTGAGCGGCCACGCCGGGCTGATCCTCAATCCACGCGCCCTCGACCTGCGCCTGTTCCTTAGCCAGTGGGCCAGCGCTTTTCACCTGACCGACAATGGTCGCCAGAGTATTCAGTTCTTCGACGCCCACGGCGATGCGTTGCTCAAGGTTTACACCACCGGAAATACGGATATGGCGGCCTGGGATGCGCTGATTGCCGGGTACCGGCAAAGCGCTCCTGCTCCGCTGACGATTCTTCCGGTCACGGAGGTGAAATTTGCCGATTCCGCCGACGGCGCGGCGCTGGAAAAGGAATGGCGCGCCATGACCGACGTACACCAGTTCTTCGGCCTGCTGAGAAAATATAACCTGTCACGTCAGCAGGCGTTCCGCCTGGTCAGCGATGATCTCGCCTGCCGGATTGAAAAAGAGACACTCCCGGCACTGCTGGACACCATCCACAAGGATGGCAATGAGATCATGATTTTCGTCGGCAACCGTGGCTGCGTGCAGATCTTCACCGGCGTACTGGAAAACGTTGCCCCAATGCGCGGCTGGCTGAATATATTCAATACCGCTTTTACCCTGCATCTGCGCGAAGATAGCGTCGATGAAATCTGGGTAACCCGCAAACCCACGTCCGACGGTCACGTTACCAGCGTCGAGTTGTTCGCGAAAGACGGCACGCAAATCGCCCAGCTATATGGCCAACGCAGCGAAGGCCACCCGGAACAGGCGCAGTGGCGCACGCAGGTTGATCGTTTAACAACCGAAGGGTCGATCGCATGAAGCGCTGGCTGATATTACTTGCGGCGTTTCCGCTGCTGGTCAGCGCCGCCGCCGAGCGGATAGTCTCTCTCGGCGGCGACGTCACGGAGGTGGTTTACGCGCTTGACGCCCAGCCGCAACTGGTGGCCAAAGACAGCACCAGTACCTGGCCTGCTGCCGCGCAGAACCTGCCGGATGTGGGCTATCTGCGCCAGTTGAACGCCGAAGGGATCCTCTCTCTGCGCCCGACGCTGGTCTTAGCCAGCGCGCAGGCACGGCCCTCTCTGGTGCTGAAAAAGGTCGAAGAGAACAAGGTTAAAGTGGTCAGCGTACCGGGCGGCTATGATTTTCCGGCAATCGAGAAAAAGATCGCTGTCATTGCTGACGCCCTCGGCAAACAGCGCGAAGGTGAAGCCTTGCGTCAGCAGCTTCATCGGCAGATAGCGCAAATTCCGTCTCAGCCCATGAATAAACGCGTGCTGTTTATTCTCAGCCACGGCGGCATGAACAGCATGGTGGCCGGTAAACAAACGGCGGCAGACGGCGCGATCAGGGCGGCTGGTCTACAGAACGCGATGCAGGGCTTCGACCATTATCGCAGTATGTCCCAGGAAGGCGTTATCGCCAGTCGGCCGGATCTGGTGGTCATTTCTGCCGATGGTCTGAAAGGGATGGGCGGCGAAACCGGACTGTGGAAGCTGCCGGGACTGGCGCAAACGCCGGCGGGGCGTCATAAGCAGGTGCTGGTGATTGACGATATGGCCCTGCTTGGCTTTGGCCCGCGCACGCCGCAGGCGATACTCGCCCTGCGGCAAAAAGCGGAGCAGTTGCCCTGATGCGATCCCACCCTGCCCGTCATCTGTGGTTAATGACGCTGCTTCTGGTCATCCTGACGCTGTTTGCCACGAGCCTTGGGGCGATGCGTCTGCCATTGAGCAGCCTGCTCCCTGCCGGCGATGAGATCCTGAGAAATATCTGGTTAACCATACGCCTGCCGCGGGTACTGCTGGCGCTGCTGGTGGGGGCTGCGCTGGCGCTCTCCGGCTGCGTGATGCAGGGGCTGTTTCGCAATCCGCTCGCCGATCCAGGGCTTTTAGGGATCAGCAGCGGCGCGGCGCTGGCGGTGGCCTGCTGGCTGGTGCTCCCTCTGTCGCTCCCGGCGCTGGTGGCGCTGTATGCGCCGATGCTGGCGGCGTTTATCGGTAGCGTGGCGGTGATGGTAGTCATTTTTATTCTCAGCCGGGCCGGAGACGCCTCGCTCTCGCGCCTGCTGTTGGTCGGCATTGCCATTAATGCCCTGTGCGGCGCGCTGGTCGGGGTGCTGGCGTGGCTCAGCAATGATAGCCAGTTGCGTCAGCTTTCCTTGTGGGGCATGGGTAGCCTCGGCCAGGCGGAATGGTCCACGCTGCTGGTGGCGGCCACGCTGATGATCCCGGCCGCCATCGTGGTATGGGCAATGGCCTCGCGTCTTAACCTGTTACAGCTGGGCGATGAAGAAGCGCACTATCTCGGCGTTAACGTCCGCGCATTGCAGCGGCTGTTGCTGTTATGCAGCGCACTGCTGGTGGCCTCCGCAGTGGCTATCAGCGGCATTATTGGTTTTATCGGCCTTGTGGTGCCGCATCTGATGCGGATGTGGCTGGGGCCTGACCATCGCGGCCTGATCCCCGGTTCGCTGCTGTGCGGCGCGATACTGCTCCTGCTGGCCGACACCCTGGCGCGCACCGTCGCCGCCCCTGCGGAGATGCCGGTCGGTCTGTTGACCAGCGCGCTCGGCGCGCCGTGGTTCCTGTGGCTCATTTTTCGTCGGGAAAGAGAAATTCATGGATAACCGCTATAGTGCGCGTTCGCTCTCTTTGCGCATCGGTAATCGGCAGATTATTAACGATGTTTCCCTTGAACTGCGTGGCGGCGAAATGATGGCGCTGATTGGCCCTAACGGCGCGGGGAAATCAACCCTGTTGCGTCTGTTAACCGGTTTTTTAACCCCTGACGATGGCGAACGGTTAATCGAGGGACGGCCGCTGGAAAGCTGGTCGGCGCAAGCGCTTTCCCGTCGCCGGGCGGTGATGCTGCAACGTACTCAGCTCCACGCCGACTGGCCGATTGAAACCGTTATCGCCATGGGCCGCTCGCCCTGGGGCAGCACGCCGAACATGGAAATGATCCGCCAGGTGATGAATGAGACCGGCTGTGATCACCTCGCCGGGAGACGCTATCCATCTCTTTCCGGCGGCGAGCAGCAGCGAGTCCAGTTGGCCCGGAGTCTGGCGCAGCTATGGCGCGATGGCGCGCCCGAAGGCTGGCTGTTTCTCGATGAACCCACTTCGGCGCTGGATCTGTACTATCAGCAACATCTTCTGCGCCTGCTCAGGCGTCTGACCCGCAGCGGCAAACTGCATGTCTGTGTGGTCCTGCACGATCTGAATCTCGCGGCGCTCTGGGCCGACCATATTCTGTTGCTGCATCAGGGCAACGTGGTAGCGCAGGGCACGCCGCGGGAAGTGATTCAACAACCGATTATTAGCCGCTGGTATGGGGCGGAGGTAAGTATGGGAGAGCACCCGGATATCGCCGTACCGCAGGTGTATCTGGCGCCGTGAGCAAAAGGGCGCAAGCGTATATAAAGCCCGCTTGCGCCGTTTCAGTGGTTTACTGCGCAGCTTACGGTCTTGACGCGGTCCCATCCGGCGTCCGCGCCATCGTCCATGACGGGATCCCGCCTTCACAGGGATACTTCGCCGCTTTAGCTTCATCTATATCGATTCCCAGGCCCGGCTTATCGTTCACATAAGCGTACCCTAGCTCTATCTCTGGACATCCCGGGAAGACATCACGTAAAGCATCATTCATCGGCGTGTACTCCTGAATGCCGAAGTTTGGCGAGCTCAGATCAAGGTGCATATTTGCGCTGACACCGACCGGCGAGATGTCGCCAGGTCCGTGCCACGCAGTACGCACGCCGTTCAACTCACTGTATACCGCCAGTTTCTTCGCGGGTGTAATGCCGCCGATGGTGCTGACGTGACAACGGATGTAATCGATCAGCTTATTGTCGATTAACGGCTTCCACTCATTCACATTCACAAACAGCTCCCCCATGGAAATCGGCGTGGAAGATTGTTGACGAAGCATTTTGAGCCAGTCGATATTTTCCGGTGCTACCGGGTCTTCAAGGTAAAAAAGTTGATATTGTTCAAGCGTTTTCGCCAGATTAATCGCGGTAACCGGGGTCACTCGCTCATGTACGTCATGTATGAATTCAATACCAAAGCCCAGCTTATTGCGAAGATGGTCAAACAGACGCGGAACACTTTTCGCGTAGGCGTCCGGGTCAAAATAAATACCCAGCGTTTTACTCCGTGGAGAGCGTTTGGGCTGAATATTTTTCGCCCGAGCCAACTGAGTTGCAATCAGCTTTAAATCATCTGTCCCTGCACCGCCATACATCCCCATCTGACAGCGTACATACTGATAACCTTCCTCCATTCGGGCGCGGATATTGTCCTCAACTTCCACCTCATCACCACCATCGGTATGGCAATACAACGGGATACCGTCGCGGCATTTGCCGCCCAACAACTCATAAACCGGCATCCCCGCCAACTTACCTTTAATATCCCACAGAGCCATATCAACGCCGGATAGCGCATTATTCATAATCGGCCCATTACGCCAGTAACCGCTGACCGCACCTGACTGCCAGATATCTTCAATACGCATCGGATCTTTGCCAACGAGAAAAGGCGACATGTACTCATCGATGGCGTTTTTCACCGCGAAGATACGCTGGGTAAATGTCGCACAGCCCAGGCCATACAGCCCTGGTTCGTTGGTTTCGATTTTTACAACGGCCAGATCAATGCCACCGGGCGCCGTCAGAATCGTTTTCACATTGGTGATTTTCAGGTTACTCACTTTAACTCCTTAGTTCCGCGAATTAACTACATGCCATGCAACAAGTCATAATGAAATGGCAACGCTAAATTTGTAGGTTGTCCTACAACTTAGTATTGTTATATCACGCCTGAAAGGTAAGCGTTTCCTCAATGCCCTATTCTGTGACCTCGATCATATCATTGATACAAAATATAAAAAAAATACATTAATAACAATAATATAACTATAAACACTTTATAAGAATGCCTTGCATTTGTGATCATGGTTGCAAATTTATTTTTAGGATGTTGCTTTTATCATTCAAAAAAACAATCTTAAATAAGACAGTCGTCATACAAATAAAGCCAATGAGGAAATGAAATGAGCGCATTATTCGATTTAACGGGGAAAACAGCGCTGGTCACCGGATCGGCACGTGGGCTGGGATTTGCCTATGCGGAAGGGCTCGCCGCTGAGGGCGCAACAGTAATTCTGAACGACATTCGCGATACGCTGCTGACAGAGTCTGTAGAAAAACTGGCAAGTAAAGGGTATCGCGCACACGGCATGGCGTTTGATGTGACAAATGAAGACGCCATTGAAAAAGCCTTTGCAGAGCTTGATGCGCAAAATATCCACGTCGATATTTTGATAAACAATGCCGGTATTCAGTATCGTAAACCGATGGTGGAACTTGAGCTGGAAAACTGGCAAAAGGTGATTGATACCAACCTGACCAGCGCTTTCCTCGTTTCTCGTGCCGCTGCGAAACGGATGATTGCTCGCAATTCCGGAGGGAAAATCATCAATATTGGTTCGCTGACCAGCCAGGCAGCCCGACCGACTGTCGCCCCCTATACAGCGGCGAAAGGCGGCATCAAAATGCTCACCTGCTCCATGGCAGCCGAATGGGCGCAATTTAATATCCAGACTAACGCCATTGGCCCAGGCTATATTCTGACAGATATGAATACCGCGCTTATAGAAGATCAACAGTTCGATAGTTGGGTGAAAAATAGCAACCCATCACAGCGCTGGGGTCACCCAAGTGAATTAATTGGCACCGCTGTTTTTCTGTCATCAAAAGCCTCTGATTATATAAACGGGCAGATTATTTACGTCGATGGCGGCTGGCTGGCGGTGCTGTAATTCGGCAAAGAAATTAACATTTTTGCCTTTAAAATTCCCGGCAAGTTTTTGCATTAAATGTAAAAACCTGCCGACATAACACAGGTATTATTATGAAGGCTTCAAGATCACGACTCTTTATTCTCACATTGTTGTTTATTGTAACGGCAATTAATTATATGGATCGCGCCAATCTTGCAGTTGCCGGCACGAATATCCAGAATGATTTTACGCTAACGCCAACACAGCTCGGTTTACTTTTTTCTATGTTCACCTGGGCTTATGCCGCCAGCCAGATCCCCGTCGGCTACGTTCTCGACCGAATTGGCTCGCGTATTCTTTATGGCGGTGCAATTATATTATGGAGTATATTTACTTTCATGATGGGATTTTCCTCTCATCATTTATTCACTACCACTACTGCTTCATTCGCTATGCTATTAGTGTGCCGCGCATTAATTGGCGTCGCCGAAGCACCATCATTTCCTTCTAATACAAAAATTATTGCTACCTGGTTTCCGGATCATGAACGCGCACGAGCCACGGCCATTTACTCCAGCGCACAATATATCGGTCTGGCTCTGCTGACACCGGCACTATCATTTGTTGTGGCGAATTACGGTTGGGAAATGTCATTCTATTTGTCCGGTGGCGTGGGAATATTGTTTGGCATATACTGGTTAATATACTACCGTGATCCGCAACACAGTACTTCGGCTAATCAAGCAGAGCTCGATTATATCAAGGCCGGTGGTGGTTATGGTTCCGTAAACCAATCTTCCGTCAATACCAAAATAAGCTGGCAGGATATTAAATTCTTTCTCACTAAGAAGACCGTCTGGGGGCTTTTTATTACCCAATTCGCCTGTTCCTCAACGCTCTATTTCTTTCTCACCTGGTTTATTGTCTATCTGGAAAAAGGGCTACATCTTTCTATTTCCAAAGCAGGCATTGGTGCCATGCTCCCCTATATTATGGCAATGCTTGGCGTGTTATGCGGCGGAACACTCAGTGATATGCTATTGAAAAAAGGAAAATCCAGAACATTAGCACGTAAATTACCAGTAATGGCTGGCCTGTGCGTCACCATGATTATTGTCATGGTGAACTTTTTTGAAGATCAACCGATCGTCGCTATTGTTATTCTCTCAATCGCATTTTTCGCCAATGCTTTTTCAAATTTAGGCTGGGTAGTCTGGAGCGATGTCATACCACGTAATTTTCTCGGCACTATGGGGGGAATCCTGAATATATGTGGAAATTTATCTGGTATCGTTAGCCCAATAGTTATCGGCGTTATTCTCGATCGTACGCATAACTTTCATTATGCCATGTGGTATATCGCAGCGGTCGCCGGACTCGGACTGCTGGCTTATATTTTCCTGGTAGGAAAAATCGAAGTTATTTTGCCTGATAACAAGAAGGCAAATAGTAGCAATGACAGCGTAATGCATCCAGCCGCCCCCACAAATAAATAATGAGGAAATCATGAACACTGAGAAAATAACCTGTAATGCATGCCTGGCGCATGCAGAAAAAGATGTTCGTTTTGAATCGCGTGACATTGAATACAGTAATGATGACGTCGTGGTCAAAGTAGCCTGCGGTGGGATCTGTGGCTCTGATATCCATTATTATCAGCATGGTCGCGCTGGCATGTCGATTCTGAAACATCCGATGGTTATCGGACATGAATTTGTCGGCATAGTCGAAAAAATCCCGGCAGGCAGTGAATTAAAGGTTGGTCAGACTGTAGCCATAAACCCCTCCAGCCCGTGTAATCAATGCGAGATGTGCCTTTCAGGCAAGCAAAATATGTGTGGCGCAATGCGCTTTATGGGAAGTGCGCAATTTAACCCTCACGTTAATGGCGGCTTCTCAGAATATGTGGTGGTTAAACCGGAACAATGCATTCCTTATGCTAGTCAGGTTCCGGCAAATGTGATGGCCTTTTCCGAACCTTTAGCCGTCGCCATACACGCGGTAAAAATGGCGGGACAGCTCACCGGGAAACGTGTGTTGGTCATCGGCGCGGGACCTATCGGTTGTCTGATTTTAGCCGCGGCAAAATGTGCTGGTGCTTCTGAACTGGTCGCCTCCGATTTAAGCCCACGGTGTTTGGATCTGGCACGACAGATGGGGGCTACGGCAGTTATGGATCCACGCGACGAAAAACGCGTGACGCATTATCAGCAAAATAGAGGTTACTTTGATGTAGTCTTTGAAGCATCAGGCGCACCAGCAGCTATCACCTCAACGGTGGCGTTCACTCGACCTACGGGAAAGATCGTTCAGGTTGGTATGGGCGCAAATCCGGAGAGTTGGCCAGTTTCAGCAATGTTGGTCAAAGAGATTAATTGGATTGGTTCTTTCCGATTCATCGACGAATTTACGACTGCGGTGAGGTGGCTGGAAGACGGGCGCATTAATCCACGCCCATTAATCAGCGCTGAGTTCTCTCCAGAAAAAATTGAAGAGGCATTGATTACCGCCACCGACAAAAATATTTCTGCTAAGGTCCTCATTCGCTTTGAATAATAGTGACAAGCGCCCGCTCGGGCGCTTTGTTCTTAAAAATGAATTGTTATACAATGCTGTTATTCTCAGCACTTTAATGGACAGCGATTTTGAGCATAAAATCCATTCAAAAACAGAATGTTGTCAGTGAAATTTATGATCAGATAAGCGCAAAACTGCTGGATGGTAGCTGGCCGCCGGGTAGCCGCCTCCCCTCTGAAGCTGAGCTTACCACTTCCTTTAACGTCAGCCGGGTCAGCGTGCGCAGCGCAGTTCAACGTTTTCGCGATCTCGGCATTATCGTCACCCGCCAGGGAAGCGGTAGTTACGTTAGCGATCACTTCACACCGCAAATGCTGAGCAACGATCCTCGCCCTATCATGCATCTTAGCCGAGAAGAGTTTCACGATATGATGATCTTCCGTCAGACCGTGGAATTCAAATGCGTAGAACTGGCCGTCACTCACGCTACCGATGAGGATATTCTCCAGCTTGAACAAGCGCTCAACAATATGCTCATCAACAAAGGCGACTATAAAAAATATTCTGAAGCGGATTACGCTTTCCATCTGGCGATTGTCAAAGCCTCGCACAATAGCGTCTTTTATAACGTAATGAATTCTATCAAAGATATTTATTACTATTATCTTGAAGAACTTAACCGCGCACTGGGCATTACCCTTGAAAGCGTTGAAGCCCATATCAAGGTCTATATGTCGATTAAGAATCGCGATGCCAGCACAGCGGTAAAAGTCCTCAATGAAGCGATGTCGGAAAACGTGACTGCCATTGACAAGATTAAGTCTGAAACGAGCGGTAATTGATGGATGGTTATAGCGAAATCACACCGTAGCCGGTAGCATTACCGGCTACGGTTGAGATGGTTAGCTTAAAAAATTGCCCGATACAGCGCCTTAATCTCTTCCAGACTGGTATCACGCGGGTTACCGCCGGTACATACGTCCGCCAGCGCTGCGGCAGCCAGGGCGTCAATATCGTCCTCTTTCATTCCGACATCGCGCAGACGCGCAGGGATATTCACGTCGCGATTAAGCGCGGCCACCGCGTCAACCGCCGCCTTACGCGCTTCAGCGATCGGTAAGGTCGCCGCCTGTTTATTCCCCAGCGCAACGGCAATATCGCGATATTTCTCACCGGTAAATTCGGCATTGTAGGCCATAATATGCGGTAACAGCACCGCATTCGCGACGCCATGCGGCGTACCGTAGAACGCGCCCAGCGGATGCGCCATGCCATGAACCAGACCAAGCCCGACATTCGAGAAGCCCATCCCGGCAATATATTGCCCCAGCGCCATCCCTTCGGCTCCCTGCGCCTCGCCCCGTACCGAAGCGCGAAGCGAACGGCCAATGACTTCGATAGCCTTCAGGTGCAGCATGTCGGTTAGTTCCCACGCACCTTTAGTGATGTATCCTTCAATCGCGTGAGTCAGCGCATCAACACCGGTCGCGGCTTTCAGGCTGGCGGGCATGCTGGCCATCATCTCAGCATCGATAATCGCCACAACCGGGATATCATGTGGATCATAACAAACAAATTTACGGCGATTCTGAACATCGGTAATGACGTAGTTAATGGTCACTTCCGCCGCCGTACCGGCAGTCGTTGGGATGGCAATCATTGGCACGGCGGCATTTTTCGTGTCTGCACCACCTTCCAGACTGCGAACATCGGCAAATTCGGGATTATTAATGATAATCCCGACCGCTTTACAGGTATCCTGCGGCGAACCGCCACCAATGGCAATCAGATAGTCGGCCCCCGATTGCTTAAAGGCCTCAACGCCCTGCTGCACCACCTCAATCGTCGGATTGGGGATCACTTTATCAAAGATACTATAGGCCAGTCCGGCTCCGTCAAGAATGTCGAATACTTTTGTCGCAACCTTAAAACGAATCAGATCCTCGTCAGTGACCACCAGCGCTTTTTTGAATCCCCGTTTTTTCACTTCATCGACAATGCAGCTAATGGAGCCTGCGCCAAAATAAGAGGTTTCGTTTAAAATCATTCTGTAAGCCATCTTGTACTCCCTCCAGTACACATGTTTAATCACCATAATATTTAGACTTACAGTAACGTGAATGACACGGTAGTTTTATTATTTAATATCAAACAACCCCTCAATCCTCCCGCACTCAAGCTCAGTTAATTCTCATTCACCTTATATTACGGGAAGTTTTTCCAGTATATTGGACATCACTCTCTGCCGTGGTCACAGCGGTCCTGAGTCACAGCTCAGCATATAATCCAACGGGAAGTATTGCTCTCACGCAGTGTTTAATTTGAGCCAGATCACACTGTTATCCCGTGCAGTGAAAGGGATCGCATTTTTACACATAAAACCGGGCTGTAGAGCAGAACGGATCAGACAGAATGAAAGATAGCGTATAGATACCCGTACGCTTTCAGGATGACGTGCGCTACGCACAATAATCAGGCCAGTCCCTGGCCGTCCAATGAACCGTAGTCAGATGCACTCGATGCTGAGCAAAACTCATTGCTACATAACAATAACATGTCACAAACAACCGCCGCATTTTATCAACAGAGTCGGCGTCTACCGGCGCCATCACGAACGCTTTTTATAAGAATTATCTGTTATTATTGATAAATACTTATCAAAATAAGAATTGCCAAAGTAAAAAACGATCTCTTTAAGAGGTGAGACGCACTATTACTAAGAACATTCTCAGTATCTCGCGAGATTTAGCCCCTCAGGCATAATTAATAAATGTAAAAATCAGCTAAATTCCCTCTGTTGATTGCAAACATCCAGGCCTCTTGTTAGTATGGCTTTCAATCAATATATTTATTATAAAAATACCATTTATGATGTTTTTTTATTTTTATTCTAACGACCTGACCATACTTCTCTAGTGGCAATAGCAAATGTCTGACTTTATATATTGACATTTCACATATGTCAGCTAATTCACGAGTAAGTAATCCTTCAGGAGAATGTTCTTTTAGTATGTAAAGAATATGCTCTTGCTCTGGTACGTTCACCCCGGAGAGTTTATTGATACCCATAGCGGTCATCAATACCCTTAAACTCTCAACAGCACGACCAGACCTATGCTGTAAGCCAGGGTTACATAATGAGGTTGCAATCTTCATGCATCAGCTCCTTCTGTCAATTCCAACGAATGACAGTATGGATTGACCACACAAAAACGACAACATTAGCTTAAAAATTCACTTTAAACAGAATATTTATCTAAAAATTACTTTTTTTTATGATAAAAACCCTGATATAAAGAGTGGATTTTTAATTCCGTATGGAGATAAAAATGCGGTTCGATATAGAGGGATTTATTACTTTCGATACAGAGGAAGCTTCTCTGGTCAACTTGTTAACGGGTGATTGTATTGAACTTTCAGCGACATCGACTCGTCTTCTGGCCACCCTGTTGCGGCAGCAGGGAGATATCATTTCACGTATTGATATTTTTCAGGCGGTATTTGAAAAATACGGTGCCAGGCCGTCAAACAGTAATCTTAATCAATACATCTCAACGCTTCGTCGCAGCCTCTCGGACCTTGGCATTGAGAAAAATGTGATTATTACGATACCGCGAATTGGTTTTAAGATTTCTGATGAAATCATTGTCACGACCGACTGCGATTACCACTCATCATTCACCCTTCCGGACATTCCTCCGGAACTCTCCAGAAAAAGACTTATCTGGCGACACCGCAAGACATTATTTTTCGCCCTGATATTATCCGTAAGTATTTTTTTTATCACTTACTCATTTTTCTATAAAAAACAAACCAGCAATCAAACCTTCTATCAGGATAAGTGTAGCATCCACTCTGTCGACGCGCTATCCACAACAGAGTTTCTTGATAATCCTCAAAATGAAAAAATGCTCCCCTCGGAAATTGACTGTTCGACACCTAAGGAGATTTATTTTTTCAAACGAAAAATCAATGATGACCATGGATTAGGACGTTACATGAACATATTTATCCTTGAATGCGATCTTAAACACCAGCAATGCCACAGTTACTATTATAAGGAAATAAAAAATGCGTAAATATCTATTAGCGACTGGCGTTGGCCTGATCATAGCAGTTTCGCTGTTATTTTATTTTTGTCTCAATAACCGCAGTGTATTATCCTGCGAATCGAAGTATGATGTTACTCAGAAAATAAATGAAGATACTTTCCGCGCCGAGGGACTCCTCTCCGCTGAGTTCTCACCGGATGGTCTTTTTATCAATTTTGAAGGATTGATCACCAGTAACGATGAAAAATATATTGTCTCGCGCAGTATTTCTCTCTCATTGAAAAAATATAAAAACAGCCGCACGCTTTTCCACGCGCCGGAAATTAGGATAATTCGTCATAATAATGATAACACGCCAGAAAGCATTGCTCAAAAAATCATCTTTAGTGACCAAAACAATGACAGAATAATCTATATCAATCATATTAATGATGATACTATATTATTCGGTAATCCGGCGTTCCCTCAATATGGCTGCAAGCGTAAATAGTCCATCATTGATTGCGACTTAGAGCCTATCCCACCAGGCGTTATTGGCGCAGACAGTTTGAACACGGCCAGCGCGGAAGAACCGGAGCGTACACGTAGTACGTGAGGATTCTGAGCACTGCCCAGGTTCAAAATGACAAGCAAAATAGACCTAATGGGATAGGCTCTTATCTCATCCGTTTAATATTACAGCGATATCATGACCATACATTTACTCCCGACCTTAGCCAGCATTGCCAATACTATTGATATGATCAATCCGAAACTGAACCTGCATCATATCAGAACCGCGTTTATCGCATCGCATCTGGCCAGTCGGGTTGATCTGTCACCCGCTTTACAGCGCAAAACTGTTCTTGCCGCGCTGGTCCATGATATCGGCGGATTAAATGAAAAATCCCGTCTGGAACCACTGAATTACATTGATGATGAGCGTAACAACCATGCGCTCATCGGGAGCGAATTACTCAGTCGGATTCCGCTTTTTCGTCCACTGAACAAGATAGTTCGCTACCACCATACCCACTGGCGTAACGGTCTGGGGCATTACATAGAAGGGGAACTGGTTCCCGAAGAGAGCCATCTGTTGTTTTTCGCCGATCGACTTGATGTCCTTTACAGTCAACACCGCGCGACCCATATCGCTTTTTTAGGTAAAAAACTCCTTGAAATCGTTAATGCCGGTGCGCACATCCTCTATAAAGAAGAATATATACAAGCATTCAGGACACTCTCGGAAAATAAACATTTCTGGACAGTCATGGCCTCCTCTGACTATCGGGATTACATCAAAGAAATACCCGGAATTCATAACGACACGATCTCACTACATAACCTACGCGATATCGCCAAACTGCTCTCTTTTATCATCGATCAATTCGCTGAGCAAACGCCATGCTATTCCGCAGCCGTGGGACGTATTGCCGGTTATCTGGCGACAAAAATGGGAATGAGCGCAGCGCAAACGCTAAAAGTCGAAATTGGTGGGTTATTGCATAATATTTCTTGTCTCGACCATAGCCCGCCACTGCAACGTTTATCTACTGCGAAGAAAAGTAAACAACCGCTCTATCTTATTGAGGGCATTGACGATATTTCAGAATGGATGATTATGCAAAATAGCCTTAACCCCTATCAATTAAGCAATCCTTGCCTTGAACCCGAAGCGGCGCTGATCGCAATCGGGCGCCAGATAGTTCAAGTCTTCACCAGCACACGAACGGGGGAAAAATCGCTGGCTCAGATCATCAACCATCATCGCGGAGATAAAATGCATCAATTTATTATGTCCCTGGTCGCACAATATTCCTCGCAGATTATGCAGATTTATCAGACGACAGATAAAGAGATAGCAGGGTTAGTGGAACGCATTTCACAACTTACTGACGCCGACAGATAGCAGGCCAGCCTGGTACCTACGGCGATAGTATTCAGGCACACAGCCCGCCGTCCAGCACCAGGGTTTGCCCGGTCATATATTGACTCCCCTCGCCAATTAAAAACGCCACGGCCTGAAGCACATCCTCCGTTTCTCCAAGCCTGCGCAACGGTATGGACTGGCGTAACTCTTTTAATTTTTGAGCGGGTATCTCCTCCAACATTTCCGTGCGAATCAGGCCCGGCGCCAGGCAGTTCACCCGGATGCCAAAGCGCGCCACCTCCAACGCCAGCGAACGGGCCATGCCGCTCATCGCCGCTTTACTTGCGGCGTACGCTGTCTGCCCCACGTTGCCCTTTAGCGCGCTGACCGACGACATCAGCACAAGGGAGCCGCGCCGCTGTACCATCATTGCCGGGAGCAAAGTTCGATTCCAGTTAATCATTGAAATAACGTTGGTTTCCAGCACATCACGCCACTGCGCGGCATGCTGATGAATATGCAATCCATCACGAGCGATCCCCGCGTTGTGGATGATCGCCTCGGGAGCGCCCCACTCGGCCACCAAATCATGCGCCAGACACTCCACGCCTGCTTCATCGTTGCCGTCGCAGGCGTAGCCTTGCACCCAATGGGAGGAATTTTTGTTCTGCTCCTGAGCTGTAATAGCGTGAATAGCGGCTTCGTTGCGCCCGGTGAACACCACGTTCCAGTGTTGCGCTAACCCTGTGACCAGCGCCCGGCCAATACCGCGACTCCCCCCCGTTACCAGTATCCATTTTTGCGCCATATCAGTTGTCCGATCCTTTGCTGATATGCTGACAGAGTTCACCGATAGTCATCCCAGGGTTATGGATAAACCAGTCTGCCTCCAGGGTAATGTTGAATTCACGTTTTGCCAGTACCATCAGCTCAACATAGTCCAGACTATCCAGCTTCAGCCGAACGAGGGGCGTGTTCTCATCCACCTCATCAGGCTCGAGATCTTTGGCATCGCAAAGCATTTCGCAGACTTTTTGCAGAACCTCATCATACGGAATCATAAATTATCCTTATTTATCAATTAATAACTGGACCAACTTTTAGCGTAAGCACATTCGTCATTATCAGGTCATCCCACTGTGCCGCCGCGGCAATACGCACCACTGCTCCCTTGTCCACCTGGCCGACCACCAGCGAGGGCAGCAGCCAGAGCGACAGAGATTCGGGCCAGATCGGCCCCCCTGTGTTCATAAGACGGGTATCGAACACCACTTCCTGATGGGTTTGCAGCACCGGATAATGGGTAAAGATTTGCTGCAACGAGGTTTCCCCCTGACCGAGCAGAACGGCAATGTTCTCCTGGCGCAGCAGCGCTTCATCGCAAATCAACTGGCGGAAGAGCAACGCGTCGAGAAACTGCCACTGCGCAAGATCGGGCCAGGCGCTGTTGAAATAAGATTGCAGGGCAAGTAGCGTCCGGGGGGCAAGCGTGCTGGGCTGCTTTCCCGCCAGCGATTCCGGCTCAGCGGCAAAGCTGAGCTGGCATGACAAACAGGCCTCGCCGCGCTGTGGATCGTTGACTGTCGCGGCGGATAAAATGTGCTTTCTCGCCGCTCCAGGCATTAACAACCAGTCGGTATCGCACCATAGCGGCCTGCGCAAACGAACCCGGCATTTCAGATAACGTCCGGCATCAGACATCAGATAGGGCAACCGCGCCTGGACATCGCGTTTCACGTCCAGCAACGCGCGCATCCCGTGAACGCTCAGCTGACTGCCGCCCATTGCGCGCGCAGCCTCAAGATCGAAGTGGATTGGATTATCATCCCCGGAAAAAGCCGCCCACTGCCGGGCGTCGGCAAGGGTGTAATGAAGCCGCTTCACGCATGTTTCTCCAGCACCAGCGCGGCATTTGCGCCACCGAAACCAAAGCTGAGATTCAGCGCCCGGCGAACCTCGCCCTGACGATGCCCTTCAGGGATATAGTCAAGATCGCATTGCGGATCGGGTTGGGTTAAATGCGCCGTCGCGGGCATGATCCCGGACGCCATCGCCTGCAGGCAGACGATCGTTTCAAAGCTTCCTGCTGCGGCGATCAGATGCCCGGAGTAGGCTTTAGTGCTGGAAACCGGGATCCGGTACGCATATTCACCCAGGGCCTTTTTCAGCGACTGCGTTTCGTTAATATCGTTAAGCGGCGTCGAGGTGCCATGAGCGTTGATATAGTCGAGATCGGCGGGCTGAAGATCCGCGCCGCGCAGCGCCCAGCGGATGGTCTGTTCGCGGGCCACGCAATCTTCCGCCGGGGAGGTAAAATCCACCGCATCGGAAAAATTAGCATAACCGGTGACTTCCGCGAGGATCGTCGCGCCGCGCGCAAGCGCACGCTCACGCTCTTCCAGGCACAGCACCGCTCCCCCCTCCGAAAGTACAAACCCGCTGCGTTGCAGGCTGAACGGGCAGCTGGCACGCTCCGGCGATTCCGTTTCCCGGCTCAGCGCGCCAAGCACATCAATATTCCAGATGGCGCAAACGCTGTTTAATGACTCCCCGGCACCGGCGAGCATCATGCTGGCGCGTCCAAAGCGAATCGCATCATAAGCCTCGCCGATAGCGATGGTGCCGGTGGCACAGGCGGCAACCGGCGTATTTTGATATCCGCGTAAGTTCCACAGTTGACTACAGGCGGCAGTGGTGACATTCGGCATCGAGAAAAAGCAGCTAAAGGGTGAAGAGACGCCTTTTTTCTCAAACTCCGGCACCGCCAGATAGCTTTCATCTAACCCGGCCCAACCGGAACCAATAATCGCGCCGCACATCAGCGGCTCATAAAACGCGGCGGGCTGTTCACCGGCAAAAGCCATCGCCATCGCTTCCCGCGCGGCGGCCAGCGCAAGGCGCGCGTGGCGCGGCAGACGCCGACGAATGACGGCGGGAACGCCCTTCAGACTCGGTTCGTTCGCCACCTGTCCAATAAAATGGGTATGAATACCGTGAGACGAAAGATCCACATAGCGGTAGCCGTATCGATAATCCATGATCGCCTGCCAGCTTTCGGCGGCGCTATCGCCCAGAGGAGTCACTGCGCCATAGCCGGTTATCACTACGCGATAGGGAGGGTTACTGTGACGCATGTCGGGATATCCTCTGTTGCGGGTTATTGCCTCCCTGCGCCAGCCAGAGCTGCAAAGTGGCATAAAGATAGTCGTACTGGTTTTGTGCGAGGCTGTTCTGCACATCAAGCAGCGCATCCTGGGCGTTCAGTAGCGTCTGGTAGTCCACCGCGCCCGCCCGATAGCGACTCGCGGTGAGCGTCAGACGCTGCTGACCCCATTGCAGCGATTGCAACAAACGATCGCGCTGCTCGTCGGCGTTAAGCCGTTTTTCCATGGCGTTATCCACTTCCGACAGCGCGGTATAGGCCGTCGTGCGGAAATTCACCGCCTCCTGCTGTACCTTGACGCTGGCCTGCGCCACGGTGAGCTGTACCGTATTCCACTGAATAAAGGGGGCGCCGACGCTGCCGCCGACAACCCGTAGCGGATCGCTAAACCACTGGCGAAAAATCTGGCTCCCGGCGCTGAGGGTTCCCTGTAGCGAAAGGGTGGGATAGAAGCTCAGCCGCGCGGCATCCGACCCTGCCAGCGCCGCGCGCAGACGGGACTCCGCCGCCTGCAGGTCGGGTCGGCTGGCGAGCGCCGCCAGCGGGGTTGCGGAATCAATGGCGATACGCTGGCGAACATCCAGCCCGGGGGCTTCATCGCTATGCTGGGCGGGTGGTCGGTTAAGCAGCAGCGCCAGCGCGTTGCGTGCCAGTGCCCGCTGCTGTTGCAGGGCAAGCCGTTCATTCTGGCGGCTAATGAGCGTCTGCCGGGCCTGCAGCACATCAAGCCGCCCGACCTTCCCTGCCCGCTGCCAGGACTCAATCTGCGCCAGCGTCTGTCTGGCAATGTCCAGGCTAACCGTCTGATACGCCATCTGTTGATTCAGCAGAGCGATATTCCAGTAAAGCTGCGCAGTGGTACCAATGGTTGACAGGATTGTCGCCCGGTAGTCCTGTTCGCTGGCAATCGCTTCCCACTCGCTTTGTTCGCGAACCCGCGCCAGCTTGCCCCAGAGATCCAGTTCATAGCTTAATGACAAGGAGGCGCTGTAACTCTCCTGCGAACGTCCGCTATTTAACGCTTTTGAATGCGTACCACTGCCGTTGAGCGTCGCCTCAGGGCTGATATTCGTCCCGGTGAGCCCGGCTGAAATACGCGCCTGTTTTAGCGTTAACGCGGCAGCGGCCAGATCGTTGTTACTTTCCAGCACCTGACCGATCACCCGCGACAGCCGCTCGTCGCCGAAACGATCCCACCAGCGTCCCGCGTTCTCCTGTGAAGACGTCATACTCAGCGCCTCCGTCCGCTGCCAGTGTGCAGGCACCGACAGCAGCGGACGCTGATAATCGCTGCGGGTCAGGTTCCCGCAGCCGGTGAGCAGGATTATCAACATCAATAAAAGAGAGGATCTCATTCGCGTGCCAACGCCTCCGTCGGATTAAGCCGCGCGGCTCTGCGCGCCGGGAAATACCCGAACGTCAGGCCAATCAGGGCGGAAAAACCGCAGGCCATCACCACCGGTCGCCAGGTGAAGACCATCGAAAACGCCTGCGTCAGCAGCGCAAACAGGTTACCGGCGACCCAGGAGCCTAACACCCCCGTCAGCCCGCCGAGTGCGCAAATCATCACCGCCTCAATCAAGAACTGATGCATAATGTCGGACGGACGGGCGCCCACCGACAGGCGAATACCAATCTCATGGATTCGCTCGGTAACCGACACCAGCATGATATTCATTACCCCGACGCCGCCGACCAACAGCGAAATCGCGGCAATCGCGGTGATCAGCAGCGACATCGAGTCAGAGGTTTTTTGCAGCGTGCTGGCAAGCTGTTCGTCAGTCTGGACAAAGAAATCCTTTTTACCGTGTTCGCGAATAAGATGCCTTTCCGCACGCCGCGCGGCCTCCTGCGGCGATAGCGTCTCCGGAAAGCGCAGCGTGAGCGCCTCCATCGGCTTATCGCCGGAAATCCGCTGCAGAAGCGAGGTGTAGGGGATCCACGCCGACATAAATCCACTGACCACCTTCGGCCCCGGTTTGCTGGCAATACCGATCACCCGCCACGGCGCGCCGGCGATTTGCACAATTTTCCCCAACGGATCTTCATTGCCCGGAAACAGCGTCTCTTTGCTGGTTTCATCCAGTACCAGCACCGGCTCCCGATCATTGACATCGCGGTGAGTAAAACCGTTGCCATGAATAAAACGGATCCCCTGCAATGAGAAATAGTCGGCGGAAACCCCGGAGAGAATAATTGAGGAGTCAAATCCCTGACGCACCGCGGTCGTCATGCTGGAGACAACGGGCGACACGCCGAGCACCCAGGGCTGCTGGCTGAAGCTGGCGATATCTTCCAGCGACAGCGCCCGTTCCATATCCGGACGCTTGCTGCCCCAACCGGTACCGGGGCGGATTTCAAGAGTGGTGTTACCCAGCTTACCTATCTCGTCCATGATGGTCCGCCGGGCGCCTTCGCCTACCGCCATGGAGGAGACCACCGATGAGATACCGATGATAATGCCAAGCATCGACAGAAAGGCGCGCATTCGATGGCCCAGCAACGCGCGCCACGCCATCCGTACTGACTCCGCCACGCTGCGAGAAAGAGAAGCCCGGCCGTTATCCTGTACCGCAGGCAGCAATTGAATGTCATCATTATCACGCGCGGAATAGCGATTATCGGCGACGATCTGTCCATCGCTGATCTCGACGATCCGCTGCGCCTGCTGCGCCACTTCGCGGTCATGGGTGACGATAATCACCGTGTGCCCGTCGGCGTTGAGCTGGTGCAGAACATCCATCAGCGCCCGGCCGCTGACGCTATCCAGCGCCCCGGTAGGTTCATCGGCGAGAATAATCTGCGCGCCGTTTATCAGCGCCCGACAGACGCTGACCCGCTGCTGCTGCCCGCCGGAAAGCTGCGCCGGTTTATGCTGTAAACGCGCATCAATCCCCAATTTTTCCGCCAGTAGCGCGATTCGCGCCTGGCGTTCAGCGGCGGGCATAGCGGTATAGAGTGCGGGGACAGCGATATTCTCTTCCGCCGTCAGATAAGGCATCAGGTGATAGCGCTGAAAAATAAAGCCCAGCCAGCGGCTGCGCAACTCCGCCAGCACCGCGCTATTGGCCTGATGAGCGGCGATCCCATTAATATAAACCTCGCCGCTGCTGGGCTTATCCAGGCAGCCGATAATGTTCATCAGCGTTGATTTACCCGAACCGGAAGCTCCCATGATCGCCACCATTTCGCCGGGCATAATGGTCAGCGAGACCGATTTCAGCACCGGGATCGTCTGCGTCCCGGCGGCAAAATGACGGGTAACGTTGTGCAGGACAATTAACGGATTCGTCATCAGCCAGGCCCCGCGTCCTGCGGGATCACCACCCGTTCGCCGGGCCGCAATCCTTCAAGCACCTGCGCATACTGGCGATCGTTAATCCCGATACGCACGGTTCGCTCCTCGCTGCCGTTCTCCTTTTCCACCCTCACCAGGTAGCGCTCATCACCGAGAGCACGCCCCAGCGCGGCGACCGGCACCCGCAGTACATCTTTCACCTGGGCGATACGGATAAACACCTGGGCGGTCATTGAGGTTTTCAGCAATCGCTGACGGTTATCCACCTCAAAGGTGCCGTTATAGTAAATCGCGCTGCTTTGCTGATTACTGACAAAAGCAGCGCTATTTTGTTCTTCCAGCGCCTCCTGCGGGGCGGGCTGGACATAGCCAAGCTGCCCCTCATAGCGCGTCTGCGGATCGGCAATCACATAAAACCACAGTGGCTGTCCCGGATGGATTTTCTGGATATCCGCTTCAGAAATACGCGTTTGTACCTGCATTTTATCAAGGTCGGCGAGCACCAGAATGGTCGGTGCGATTTGCGAGGAAACAATGGTTTGCCCCTCACGGGTAACAATCCCCAGCACTTCACCATCCATAGGGGCGAGAATGCGGGTGTAGCCGAGGTTAGCTTTGGCGGTCTGTACGCTCATTTCCGCCTGCACAATCTGCGCCTCATTGACCGCAACCTGCTGAACCTGGGCGGCATACTGCGCCTGCGCCTGTTCGAGATCGCTGTTTACCCCGGATCCCTCGCGATTCATGGCCTGTTCCCGCGCCAGCGCTTTGCGGTACTGCTCCAGCATGGCCTCCGAGGCGAGTTTTTGCGCCCTGGCGCTGGCCAGTTGCGCGGTAGCGTTGCGTAACTCCGAAAGCTGCAGCGTCGGGTCGATTTCAGCCAATAGCTGCCCCTTTTTCACCCGTTCGCCCTGACGTACATACAGCTTGCGTAGCTGACCGCTAACCTGAGCGCCGACGCGCACCTGGACCGCAGGTTTGATAATGCCGCTTGCCAGCACCACCTTTTCGATATCCCCGCGATCGAGCGCGACGCTATAGAGTGACTCGTCCTGCAGCGGAAACGAACGCGGGTATAAAACCGCAACGATAATGATCGCCATCGCGGTCAGCGCAAGCAGTAACGTTTTACGGCGACGTAAAAATCCTCGCATCATCGGCCTGGTGCTCCCTGCCCGATATCCCGCAATTCGCCGTCATGCAGACAATAAACTCGCGTGAAATGATGTAAAATCGGCGCGCTGTGGGTCACCACAATCAGCGTTTTTCCCTGTTCACGACAGTGCTGGCACAACGCTGCGATCACCGTCTCGGCGGTTGCATCATCAAGATTGGCGGTCGGCTCATCAAACAGCAAAATAGGCCGTGTGCTGTAGAGCGCCCTTGCCAGCATCAGCCGCTGACGCTGGCCTAAAGAGAGCGCGGAATGGCTTTCGCGGATCAGCGCCTCCATGCCTCCCGGCAACGCCTGAACCACCGGTCCCAGCGCCATTTTCGTCAGTAACGCTTCCACTCGCCCGCGATCGCTGTCGCTATACCATGGGTCAAATAAAGTGATGTTTTGCAGCACAGAGGCATTAAACAGAATATCTTCCTGACTCTGTAACCACACTTGCAAGGCCAGCTGCTGCGCACTCGCCTCATCGTTGTTCAACAAAATTCGTCCATGTTGCGCGGAAAACAGTCCGGCCATCAGGCGCAGCAAGGTGCTCTTTCCTGCGCCTGAGTCGCCAACGATCGCCACCTGATCCCCCGGTTCCAGAATCAGATCAACGGCGTTCAGCACCGTTCTCCGCGGATCGTAGTGAAAGCTCACCTGCTCGAACGCCAGCCGCGGCGCCTCATCCACGCAGAGCGGTGAAAATACCGGCGATGCAGCATCGCGTTTTGTAAACAGGCTTCGGGCACGGGTGTCAATGACATGCAGCTGTGATTTGCGGATCACGGCATAGAACAGCCGCGTGACGTAGGAGGTAAAAATCTGCCGTAAGAAGCTGTAGGCGAAGAAGTCGCCCAGCGAGATCTGTTTAGCCTGTACCAACGGCAGCACCACCAGCATAAAAACCACCATCTCAAGGCTTCCGGTCAGTTGATACAGCCCCTCTTTGACTTGCTGATACACTTTCTGCCGCTGAAGACAACGAAAAAGGTCATAAGAAAAGCGGGCAAACTGTGCTTTGCGCTGCGTTTCCAGTCCGGCGGTTTTGATGGTTAACACTCCTTGCAACGTTTCCATCAAAAAGTCATTCAGCGTCGCGCTTTTGAGCTGTAGCTGCTGGGTATACCAGCGGTCGCGGAATATCGCCCAGACGCTAATCAGCCCCATCACCACGATGCCAACAGCAGAAATTAGCGCCAGCACCGGTGAGATCCAGAACATAATGCCGATCGCGATGACGCAAATAATCCAGTCCGAGCGCAGTCCGTTATCCAGCTCGATTTTTTGCATCATCCCTCCCTGCCAGGCAATAAAGCGACTAAAAATATCCCCCGGCGCGCGTTTTTCAAAAAAACGCAGCGGGTTATTCAGCAATCTGGAAAAACCGATGTCGCTATTGAGCAATACAAAACGGCGAATGAAACGTTCGCTAATCACCCTGACGCCTAACGCCAACAATGTGGAAACGACAAAGGCGAGGATGAACCACAGGTAAGGAAATTGTGCGTTCCCGACGTCAGAAAAAGCCTGATTAATTGCGTGGCTGACCATCGTCGGCATTAAAAACAGCGTCAGCGAGACCAGAAACGTTAATAGCATCAGCGTGTAAATTCCCGGTACCGCCGCCGTCTCCTTCAGGCTCATCGCCCCTGGCATCGCTTGCTGAACATCAGCGATAGCCGATGGGGACATAACGCCTGCGGAAGGAGACTCTTCGAGGATCAGCGCATAGCCGCTGATCTCCTTTTTTAACGCCGAGAATGGCAACCACTGTTGGCCAATCGCCGGGTTCATCACGCAGACGTAATCGCCTTTGTGCCACGCCAGCAGGACATAGTGGCTGGCGCCATAGTGCAAAATGGACGGGAACGGCAGCGCATGAATTTCATCATGATCGAACAGGACCGGAACGGTAGCGATCCCGAGCTGTTGCAGAATAGCAGATAAATCGCTCAACGATGTCCCGTGATCGGATGCCGGGAATATTTCCCGCAATGCCGGGAGCGAGCACGGAATATTTTGCGTTTGCGCCAGCATGGCAATACAGGAGAGGCCGCACTCATTGCTCTCTTCCTGAAAAACCATATCAGGGATAATTGTTTTCATTATAATGCGTCAGTGATTAATAAAATAAAGCGAGTGGCTATGCCATAACAGCCAGTCCTGCGGATAGTCACGCAGAGTGTTTTCAATTATTGTCGGCAAGTTTCCCGCCACCTCTTTCGCTGATTGCGGAGGATAGATTTTTATCTTTATTCCTTGCTGATAATAAAGATGATAAAAAACGACCTGTGCCGACACGATGCGAGAAAACCGCTGCACCCCGTTATGTAATTTCGCCGGGCGGCCAAATAGCCGACAATTTATTTTTCCGGACTGCGCCTCATGAGTCTGTACGGTATAGTCGGCAGGAATATCCGGGAAAATAATCATATTTTCCCGCCCTTCCGAAACGTTTGTCAGCAATGCCATCAACTCGCTGGCCAACGACCGATTATCCTGATGGATAGAGCAGTAAGAGAGCGCGACGCCGCCCGTTTTACGGCTGTCGACGGTATAGTTTTCCGCACTGGACGAGACCACCACGCTGGCTTTTCCTGGGGTTACGCCAGCGCCGACTATCGCCGCCAAAATATCGGACACACAATGCAGGGGCGCCAGCACAACGGGCGTCTTTTGCGCCACCAGCGGGGCGACAATCGCATCAAGTTCCCGCGTACACGCCTGAATTTCAGACAACGTGACCGGATGCTGCCCCCAGGTCGCCCCGAATTCTAGCAACTGGCGGCGGAAGGCCATCCATGCCGTATCAATTCGCCCCTTACCGCCGGTCAGACAACGGTAATTTTGCGTCGCCACCGCGGTACGCCCGCGATACCGCCTGCCCAATACGCCCAGCCGACAAAGTGACCGAACCGTTATAAACAGTAACGGCATGGCGGTATGGCGCATCACTCCGCGTACTGCCTTATTGCCGCCCCTCCGGCAAGGACGATAGCGCCGGACAAGCTGAGTGGACCATTTTCTTACGCTGAAGACGCACCAGACGATCAGAAAGCGCACCACGCTTACTCCTTGTCCTCGGTAAGTAACTGGCGCATATAGTCGGCAAATTCAGGGAACTGACGATCCTTCGCCACCACCCATTTTTTATTAATGATAAACAACGGCGTTGCGTTGATGTCGTAGAGGTCGGTAATTTTCGCCATATACGCGAGGCGTTCATCAACGGCTTTACTCTGGCGTACCTGATGATATTTTGCGACATTGATATTGTTCTTTTTCAACCAGGCATTAAGCGCATCATCATCAGCCAGATTAATACCGCGCGTCATCACCGCATTAAAAGCCCGATCGCGCATCTGGCGCTCAATGCCCATTAGTTCCAGCGTCGCAAAAACCGGCGCATAAACTGCCAGTCCATTTCTTTCAGCAGTAATATGGATCACTTCAAATGTGCTATCTTCCGGCAACGAGGCGGCGAATTTTTCAATATCCTCTTCATTTGAGGCGCAGTAGTGGCAGCCGTAAGACATCACTTCAATAACACTGTTTTCGTGTTTTATCGGGCTACTGGCAACCGTTGCACTATCTATTTTTCGTAGCGCCGAAGGTTTGCTGCTGTCCAGCGAAAATGTGTTAAATACAAAAATGTGATAACACAGTACGGTTATCAGCGATGAAATTAATGCGACCAGAAAGGTATAGCCAACAGCGGTAATGGGTTTTATCTTCATTCGATACCAGACTCGCGAAAATGGCGCATAAATAGATGGAGAGCTGCCCCTCCATCTGGCAGAGAAATTACTGGCGAATGCGATTCGGCACAAAGCACATGTTGTTAGCAGCATCTTTCATACTAACGGTTGAGTTGCCGTACTTATCAGTACAGGTGGTGACTTCTTTACAAGAAGAGACACCGCCAATAATGACCGATTCATAAGAGGTGGTGCACACTTCTTTGCATCCCCCAATAATAGCTGATGCTTCAATCATGCTTAATTTTTGCATTTATTAGATCCTTAACGATTTCCATTGATTGTATTTTCTTACACTTAGAGCCTATCCCACCAGGCGTTATTGGCGCAGACAGTTTGAGCACTGCCCAGGTTCAAAATGACAAGCAAAATAGTCCTAATGGGATAGGCTCTTACCAACTGGCTTAGAGAGCGGCCAGTTATTCTGTCGATGCCATATTTTGTGCAACGTTATGCGCAAGGCGTGGCGACTATGCACTTAAAAATATTAAAAAGCTCAACGTTATTTTTAGCATTTAGCTTTTTCATCAAACCACGTTTACAGCGGCTCAGTCGGCGAACATCAATCTGTTGCTCAGCGGAAATCTGTGACAATGATTTCCCTTTGAATATTTCTTCCATCAACCACCAGTCATCGCTGGAGATGCTGCGATTAAAATCCCTGGCCAACCATTTTTGCCGGGTATAATGAATCAACGAGCGGCTAAAAAATATCTTTTTTGCCACCATAAGATTAGCACTTTCAACAAACTTAAAAAAATTCTCCAGTGACTCATTCTTTAATAACCAGCTTGCTTCCGGGAGCAGCGAATGCAGTGCAAAAAAAAGAGAAATATTATTCTCGCTTAATAAAATCACCAGTTGCTGATTTTCCCGGCAATAGTATTCTTTTATCGTATACAGTGCATGGAAGCGTTCTTCCGGTAAACTGTCGACATCGCAAAGGATCCAACGCAGTTCATTTTTCTTGCCGGGAAGCTGCAACGTATCTCTCAGTTGTGAAAAACTATTGAGCCTTGAGAAGGTGCAATCATTTTCACGTGTAGCAAGCGCTGAAACCACATTACGCACCCCTTCGGAAAAAAAGATATTCTTATCGTAGAGAAAGAAATGGCGACTCATTATTCATCATCCCTGATCTGTTCTACTGATAGTTTAAAGTGTAATTCGCTGTCGCCTGAAAGCCCCCGGTTTGCAAGGTTTTGTTACTCAAGGCGTTAGGCTCTCCTTCCACAAAAGCGTTGAAATTTAAACTCATAGAGGTACCGGAAATTGCCAGCGCGGTCGTCGGTACATTCAGTGAAATAGCCGTACCGTCGCTTTCTTCAAAACCGATACCGATGCCGCTGGCGGCTCCCGTCACCACCAGGCGGTCGCTCATATTGGTATTTTCCGTCCCGCTAAACGTCACAGTGACGGAATTAAACACCGCCGTACTGCAATCCTTCAGCGTAATAACGAATGCCTTTGGCAAGGATTTTCCTTCCGCATAGAGTGTGCGGGCAGAAATCTCGCCAAAATCCACGACAACATTTTTTGATAAAGGGTCAATGCTGCAACCGTGAGCTACTACCTCTCCTTGAAACTTCAAGTCACCGCCGATCAACTCACCGATGGCATGCACGGCGGTTGCCGAAAACAATGAATATATGATGACTATCGATGCGATTAACTGGCGCATGTTGTTCCCTTACTGAAACTCCGCCACCACGGTGGCTGATGCCTGAAATGCCCCCTCGAGAACGTCGCTTCCGGCCTGCGCAATAGGGGCTGCGGTCAAATTCCAGGTTCCCTGGTTGTTCGTAAAGCCCGGGACATCATAAAAGTGATTCGCGGCGACTAAACCCCCAGCGGAATCTTTCAAAATAATGCCGAGATTGGAACGGTCGACGGCCCCGGTGGTTCCTAAATAATCGCTATTAAAACTGGCGGTATTCGCCTGCTGAATTCCAAGCCGAATATTCAGACTACCACTGGTAAAACTCCCACCTTCGCACTTCACCTGAATCGGCACCGGTTGGCTATAATTCGAGCCATTAAGCGACGCCGCTGAACCAGGAATCGTGCCAAAATCGACCGTAATCGGTGAACCGGCATTAATGATACATTTGTCCGGAACGGTAATGACGCCCGAGTTAATTGAAACAATGGACATTGGCGTAGAGCCCATTCCTGCGCTGAGATTCCCCAGACGCCCATAAAGTTTGGCTATTTCCGTGCCCAGCAGATTAACGCCGTTAACAATCGGTTTGGTGATCATAAACGTCACCCGCCCCTTCGCGCCGGACTCAAAATTATTAAACTGTACACCTGGCGATGAACAACTATTCTGAAACGCCTGGTTTGATTCATTATCAAAAGGCACTGACAGGTATTCCATCCGATTACCGCGGATGTATATTTCAATTTTTACATCCATGTAGTCATTCAGTTTTAAATAACCGGGGCTACTTCCCGGCTGAAGCAGCGAGGCTGTCGCCGTGTAAAAAATCGGCTGGTTCGTCATAGTGGTCCCACAGGACGCCACGCCAGCATATTGCCCACCTAATGCAAACTCATAAGGAATAGTCGCGCCGACGGTGTTGTTAGTAATATTCTGGGTTGTGACATCAATATTATACATTTTAGGGCCACCAACCGGGGTAATTTCTCCCTCAACCGCACTCACCCCCAGAGACAATAAGCTGCCGCATAATACAATAGCGACACGAGATTTACGCCCGATAACCATTGTCGCCATTAGAGATACTCCATTTTCAAACGCAGCAGCCCGCTAAAGTCGCCTGCAATAACATTTCGTCCCGTGGACTCCAGTACGGCAATAAATGTCAGACTGCTATCGCCGGTTTTCACAATAAATGGCGGCTGGGTTTGATTAATATCCAGCGCTCGTGCTTTCGTATCCAGAAGGCGAATACCAGCACCTGACATGCTGCCGGTCAGGCGCAATAACTGGCGGTTCACCTCATCCGACTCACCGGTAAATGTTAACTGTACCGCCTGTTCGCCGGTGGTATAAAGGTGCTTACTGTTTCCCGTGGTCTTCGCCGCCATGCTATCGCGCGCCTGTGAAGCCCCTTTCAGGCAATCTTTCAGATCGACACGTACCAGTACCGGCTGGCTACGATCACCCGCCTGATGAAAACGGCGGGCGCTAATTTCCCCCATTTCGATAATCTGCAGGCGACTCTGAGGTGCAAGAACACACGGCGAAGCATAAACGGAACCATGGAATATCACATTACCGCCATCTTCCCCCTGATGATCCTGGTTATAGTGCTGCGGCTGTAGCGGAATAACAGCGTCGGCCAGCGTTTGCATACTGATACCGAAGACAAACAGTGCTAATAACGATAAACGCGTTTTCATCATCAGGTTCCTCTTCAATTATCCTTGCTGCGATGGCGGGAGCGCCTTACAGGTATTTCCTTCACAGCGATATTTCAGTTCCGGATGACCGCCATAATCATTCACATACATCATCGCGAAATTACTGACGCTGGCATCGGTTACGCTAAATTCCAGGCTGGATTTCGGCGCAATCATAACCCCTGGGAACTTGGTTATTTTTTCACCCTTAGCCCGAGTTAAGCTAATAATGGTGATGTAATAGGGCGTCGGATTTTGCGCGATCATCTTGTTACCGCGCTTTTGAAAGACGACCTGGTCCTGCCAGACCTCACTTTTGCTTTTAGGAATAATGGCCGTCGGGCGGTAAAATAATTTAATCCGCGACTGCATGGCTAACTGCAGGACATTCGCTTTATCCGGTTTAGGCGGAATTTCGCGCACGCTTAAATAAAACAGGCTTTCACGATCCTGAGGCAATTGGTTGATACCGTCGGTTTTCGTAACCCGTGCAACCCCTTTTTGTCCGCCGTTAATTCGCTGTAAAGGCGGCAGCACCACCAGCGGAGAGGTGATTTTGTTGCCTTTGCTGTCCTCAACCCACGATTGCGCGAGGAAAGGAATATCCGGGCTGGTGTTGGTTAAATTCGCACTTGCCGAACTGTCCTTACCGGTGATGATTAAGCGAGTACGATCCAACGAAACGCCAGCCTGAGCGCTGCCGCTTACTGCGGCCAGCATCAGGACACCCATCCAGCCGAATTTGTTGCTTGTTATACTCATTTTTCGCCTTTTATTACTGTCACTGTCATTTACACGGCAATAGCGCGGATGCTGAACGATGCTCTATTGATGGCGGGATGGCGATCTGACACTGCGTTTTCCCACTCCACATCACGTTTAGCCGTTCATGCGGATTGACCCCTGCCAGCCATCCCTGTCCACCTTCCATAATCATCGACACACTTACGCCATCGCCATTAATCACTTCGGCGCCAAAGGGCGGGTAAGTCCCGTCAGCCAGACGAATGATGGCCATCATTTTCTCGCCTTTCGCCATACCGAAGGCCTGGTAGCCGATGGCACCTTCCGTCAACGTCGCGGTACTGATCGATTTTGCCGGTTCAATGGATTCCGACATCGCATCAACATCAACCCGGGTATCAAAGCTGTTGTAGCTCACGATGTCTGGAATAACGGCAATGCCGAAATTGTTGGTTCGTGATTTACCATCATTGAGCGGAACGTCGCCGATACCGTTGGTATTGACCATCACGCGAGCGGTATTGAGCGTCGCGCCGCTGTTGTGGAGTGCCGCGCCATGCCGGGTCGCCGTAAAGCCCCCGCGCAGAGTGCTACTCAGTGAAAAATAGTGATTTTGCTGATAGCTGGCGTTGCTGTTAATCTCGGCGTACTGCGAGCGACGCTGATAATAGCCATCAACATTGGCATAGCCATTCTGGCTCGCCCCGGCGCGAATCCGCCACAGGTTGTTGTAGTCGCTGCTGTCGGTATAAGAGAGCATCGGGCTGGTCTTGCCATTATTGGTCTGTATATCCAGACCGCTCCATTTGCTGTCGCCAACGGGAACGGAGAGCGTAAAAGCAATAGAGTCGTCCTTACGCCCCTGATAATCAGAACGATATGCCGAAATATTGGTGGTGATCCCCCGGATGTCGCCGATATTAAACGAGCGTCCCAGAGAGATGCCGTAACGATCCTGACTACTGCGATTCCAGTAATTCTGATGGGTATAGGTCAGGAATAGGGTCGTCGCCTTGCCTGGTTCATCGGCCCAGAAGGTTTTATTCCCGGTAATGGTATAGATTTCTTTCTCCCGACCGAGACTGTCGTATCCTTCATAACGTTCATTCAGATATTGCGCGAATGAGCGGAAGTCTTGCTGAGAAAAGCGATAGCCCGCGAAGGTGATAGAACTGTTATATTCGTCGAAAGTCTTCGCATAACTCAGCTTGAACGACGTGCCTTTCAGGCGTTTTTGATTTGGCTGCTGGCTGTAAGACTCAGTGACATCCAGTGACAGCGCGCCAAGTATGCTGAGATCCCGGCCAATACCGGCGGCAACCGACGTATATCCCGCCCCCGCCGTCTGCAACCCGCCATACAACGACCAGGCGTTGGTCACCCCCCAGGAGAAATCGCCGGATGCAAATCCTGGCCCCTGGATTTTATGGTTATAGCGGGACGGCGCCCCGACGGCCACGTTGTAACGCACGTAGCCTGGACGCGTGAGATAGGGAATATTGGCGGTGTTGACCTGGAAAGTGGAAATGGCGCCGTCCTGCTCTTCTACCTGAACATCCAGCGTACCGCGCACCGAACTGCGTAAATCCTGAATATTAAACGGCCCGGCGGGGACCGTCGTTTCATAAATAATGCGTCCATTCTGCCTGACGGTGACTTTCGCGTTACTCTTTGCCAGTCCGCGAATTTCTGGCGCGTAGCCCTGCAGGTTCGGCGGCAGTTGACGCTCATCGCTGGCAAGATTAAGCCCGGTAAAACGTACGGTATCAAAGACCTGAGAATCAAGATAGATTTCTCCCGCCGTCAGTTTTGCCGCCATCATCGGCAATGGGCGATAGGCGTAAATCCGACCCATATCAAAATCGAACTGATGCGTCGAGCTGTAATAGCTGGTCTGGTATTCACCGCGTAAGCGCCAGCCGCCCAGGTTAGCGCCAGCCTGCCCATAGCCGCTCAGCGAGGTGTAATCGTCGTGCATATTGAGCTGCCGGGTATATTGCCCGGTGAGGCTATAGTCAAACAGAACGCCACCGATCCCCTGATCCCAGCGTTCGGGCGGCGTCCAGTTTGGATCGTTATATTTCATCCATGCCTGCGGGACAGTAATATCCAGCACGCCGGCATAGTTATTCAGGCTGGAGCCTGGAATGGTCAGTACGTTGTAACAATCCTGAAACGGTTGCTCTACCTTCCGTTGCGCCTCTTCTTTCAGGGCCAGCCTTGAAACGACTTCGCCGTTAATACAGGCCTGGGTGCGCTTACCATCTTTAGAGGGCAGATAACGAACCTTGTGCTGCCCTACGGCCTGACCATTAATTTTAATGTCCAACAGGTAGTCGCCTGGCGGAACATAATTGTCGGTAGCAAAGCGGCTTAAATCAATATTGTTGCGGTCAGCGGCATCCAGCACGTCAGTATTAAATTCCACATCCGTTGAAGCGTAAGACATAGACGCGCAGCAGAAGATCATTATCTGAGAGAGGATTACATTTATTTTTATTTTCTGTTCTGCTGACATGACTATTCATCCCGAATCATTCAGTAAAATATCGTGCACAACAAACAAGCTAAAATATGAATAACTGGTTTGTTTCTAGTTATAATCCATAAAAAAGCGAGTGACGGCGTAAAACTCCCCAGCCTTAATATGTTGCTGAACCGGAACCAATGAAGCGGTGAATCTCAGCGTATTATTCTCATCACTCAGAAGATATCCCGAAGAGGGTTCCCCGAAGGTTAAAACCTCTCCATGACGATCGCGAATCTGTATGCCAAACCCCTTCCCCTCGCCATCGGGAATTAATACGGTGGGATCCTGCGACGACGCATTTCCTGTAAAGGTTATGGTGGCATATGCACCAGGCGTTGACTGATTTTGACTGCCGAAAGACTGACAACCGACTAAGCGCACCATAAAAGGCCGAATAAGCTGACTTTCCCGGTTCATATTAATGTCGCGAGCGGATACGTTGCCAAATTCCACCCACAGTTCTCGCGAGGCCGGATCGATATCGCAGGCAGCCGCGACCAGCTCGCCAGAAAGCGCCAGTTGCCCGGGCGTAGAATTAGTACTCAAAGCATGTCCGGAAAAGAGCAATACCGATACGAATAACGTTATCAGCCGCTTTTTCTCTGAATCCTTAACCATACTCAGAATCCTATATTATCTGGCCTGTCCCTCAAATATTGCGGGGAGAACACCTCCCCGCGCACGATAATTCAGCGTCGATTATTGATAATCGATAGTGAAATTGATCGTTGACTGGAATGCGCCTGCTGTTACAGTCGTAGCGCCGCTTTCTGCTTTCAGGAATGCCACGAAAGGAATGGTGTTGGCACCATCAACCAGGGTAACCGCCGTGGTCGGCTGACCCCAGACAACAGTCTGGCTGGCGCTGTCTTTCAGGCCAATGCCCGCGCCAGTTGCCTGACCGGAGGTGAACGCCGCCAGAGTGCTATCGTTCGGATTCACTGTGGACGGGCTATAGGAAACAACAGCGCTGCCGGCAACGGTGGTATCGCAATACTGTAGTTCGATGTTTTTGGTTTCAGTTGCCTGACCACCGCCCTGCAGCAGGGAAACAGGAACCTGACCAAAATCAACGGTTACCGGGCTGGACGACGGTGCCAGACCACATGCGGTATTTACCAGCTCACCCGAGAGTTCAATCTTGCCGGTAGTGCTATCAGCCAGTACAGACATAGAGCCCAGCGCAGCAGTTAATGCCACAGCCATAGCAACTTTATTCAGTTTCATAGAAAATTCCTGCGTTTTAAATTTTTATCCTAAAAAGTAAAGAGCAATAAAGTTGTAGCGTTATACACAACCTGCTGCCCTCCGCATCACCGAAAATCCCTTTTAATAATTAAATCCCACCCTTCAGAATTTAATTACATTGAGTCTTTCCCTTGACCGCAAAAACATATCAAATCATTTCCAAAGCCTAAAGGAATATATTGGAAAGAGAATTAAAAAAACATTTAAACTCGCGAGCCACAGCGCATCAGAAAATTAACTCGCAAGAAGGCGGGATATATCCTAAAAACAAATTACGAAAAGCAACTAATAAACCGGATTAATGACAGAGAAACGCAAAGCAATCACAACATATATTACAACCCATTAACAAAAAATTCGCAATTAATATTGTCGAGAGCCAAAAAATCAGTGAAGCGGCATCGTTCACTCGCATTTACCGGCATGAATGTTTTTTTTCAGGTGATGTTGGCGCAAGCCAGATGAAGCGGTTCGCGCAGCGGCGGCTCGCAGAAAATACCGGGAGGCATGGGGTAAGCAAAGGCCCCATGCCGCTCACAGGCAACCGGTATGAAGGCTATCCCCATATTGACAGTGAGCGGAACCGCTCACTGGTCAGGAGCTGGCGAAAATAAAAACGCGCCGTTTCGCCGGGCAATCGCAGCGATGAATAGTCGATCATGCGGTCATCGAATGGACTGCAAAAACTTGCGGGTACGTTCGTGTTGCGGCTGAGTGAACATATTCTCTGCGGAGCTATCTTCCACAATCACGCCGTCAGCCATAAAAATAACCCTGTCGGCCACATCCCTGGCGAACGACATCTCATGCGTCACCAGGATAAGCGTGGTCTGATGATCGACAATCGAGCGGATGACCTGCAGCACTTCATTGACCAGCTCAGGATCCAGCGCCGATGTGGGTTCATCAAAAAGGATCACTTTCGGTTTGACCGCCAGCGCACGGGCAATAGCCACACGCTGCTGCTGACCGCCGGATAACATCGCCGGGTAGCTGTCGGCTTTTTCACGCAGACCCACTCGCTCCAGCAACGCCATCCCGATTTCATTGGCCTGTGCCTTCGGCATTTTTTTACCGATGATCAGCGCCTCGGTAATATTCTCCAGCGCCGTTTTGTTCTTAAACAGGTTGTAATGCTGGAAGACCATTCCGGTGTGGGCCCGTAACGCAGTCTCTTGCTGACGGGTAAATTTCCGCGCATCAATCACCTGATCCGCGATTTCCAGCGTACCGCTCTCCGGCTTTTCCAGTAAATTGATACAACGCAGAAGAGTCGATTTACCGGAACCAGAAGGGCCAATAATCGCCACCACCTGCCCCTGCGCGATCTCCAGGGAGATGTCTTTCAGTACCGGATTGCCATTAAATGATTTATGCAAATGACGGATTTTCAGCATAGCGCGGTTCCTCAGCGGTACGGGCGGTTGAGACGATGCTCAATCGATTTTTGTAGCAACGTCAGCAGGATGGTCACGGCCCAGTAGATCAGCGCTACCGCCAGGTAGCTCTCCAGAAAGCGAAATGAGTTACTGGCAAGAATTTTGGTCTGCGCAAAGATATCGGTCACGCCAACGGTAAACGCCAGGGATGACTCTTTGATCAACATAATCAGGTAGTTGCTCATCCCCGGCACAGCAATACGCACCGTTTGCGGCAGAACGATACGGCGAAAGCCTTGCCAGCGGGACAATCCCACGGACAGGCTGGCTTCCATCTGCCCCCTGTCGACCGAGTTCATCGCCCCCCGGAACTCCTCCGCCAGATTTGCGGCGGTCTTAAAGCTGAGAGCAATAATGGTGGCGGAAATGGCGTTCATCATGCTGATCCCCGGAAACAACTGCGGGATACCAAAGTAAAAGATGAACAGCGTTACCAGTGTCGGCACGGAACGGAAAAACGAAATATAGACTTCAGCAAACTGCGTCAGAACTACAATACGGTTACGGATAATCAACGCCAGCACCATCCCCATGACCGAGGCGATAACCATAGAGGTTATCGCCAGAAACAAGGTCACAGGCAGGTAACTGAGCAGCGTTGGAAAAGCTTCCAGCATAAAGCTCAGATTAAAATTCATCTCTTATTATTCCTTGCTGACATCCTGTTTCAGATACTGCTCAGAGAGTTTTGTCAGCGTACCGTCCGCTTTCAGCGCAGTGAGCGCATCATCAAACGCTTTACGCAACGCATCGCCCTTTTCATTTTTCACGAACGGGAACGCTTCCTGATAACGGTAAACCGGGTCACCTGATTTTTTCAGCGGTAAACGGGAGTTATCGATCAGCAATTGCGCGCCAGCGCGGTCCATAATGTAGGCATCGATACGGCCCAGCGCGACATCCTGAATAATAGCGCTTGGTTCATCGTAAGTATGAATATCTATACCGGCATCCGGGTAATTCTTACGTAAAAAGTTTTCTTTGCTGCTGCCAACGTCGACACCCAGTCGTTTACCTTTTAAATCCGCGATATTTTGAATAGAATCATCGTTCTTACGGGTTACCAGTTGGGCGCCGGAATAAATATAAGGCTGCGAAAATTGGTATTTCTCACGGCGCTTATCGTTGACTTCCACCTGGTTCGCAATGGTGTCGATCTTACCCGCATCCAGCATCCCGAAGAGGCCGGTCATATCCGCAGTGGTTAACTCCACACGGCTGTAGCCTAATTTTTTCGCAATGGCGTTGACGGTAGCGATATCATAACCTTCGTAATCTTTGCCATTTTGTTTGTATGAAAAACCGATACTGACGCCAAAGGTGCCAACATGCAGTACTTTTTCATTAGCGGCCGGTTTCTTATTGTCGTCGCAACCGGCCAGCAGGAAAGCACTTAAAAGTACTGTGGTTATTATCCCTGATTTAAAATTAAACATGGTAATGCCCTTGTCATCATGGGTGATTATTGATGTTGTGGTGTTAAATTTAAGCACGCCAGTTTAAATCACTTCAGGAACAACTTATATTCCTGTTTGAAATTATTTATAACATACAGGAATAATCCATTTCTGCATGACAGAGATATCATTCTTACCATTAAAATGGCAAGTACCGAGAATAACCAGAGGGTTAGTATGAGAATTATTGCTTGCGGTGATTTATTGTTTTCGAGCCGAAATCTGGCGAAAAGATTAGATTCCAGCATCGTAGAATTATTACAAAGCGCCGACGCGGTGTTCGCCAATGCCGAATTTAGCTGTCCGCAACCGAACCTCCCGCCAGCAGCGGGCCGCGGTTATATTACCGCCGTAAAACCCGTTACGCTGGATGAGTTCGTCGATTTAAATATCCGCCTGGTCTCCTTTGCCAACAATCATACCGGCGATTTCGGCTGGGAAGGCGTGATCGATACGATGGAAGCCGCCGAAGCGCGTAATCTGATCCCGTGCGGCCTGGGGCGTAACCTGGATGATGCCCGTCTTCCCCGTTTCCTCGACACCGCCAAAGGGCGTGTCGGCGTAGTTGCGCTGGGTTCCACTCGCTCAGAAGTGTTTCTGGCGGCCAACGGCGGCGCGGGCACTCTGCCACGCCCGGGCCTGAACCCGCTGCGCTGGGGCCGTGCTTACGTTTTACCGGATGACCAGTTTGAACAGCTCAAAGCCATCACCCGTTCGCTGGGGATTGATGAGAGCGTCCGCGAGGGTATGCGCGTCGAAGTGATGCCGCCAAAAGATGAAAACGAATTCATATTCGGCTCGTTGTTCGAGAGCGCCCTGCAGATTGAGCGCGGCGAAAAAGCCCATGTACGTACCTGGTTTAATGAGCAAGATTGTGTCGCCAACGAGCGTAGCATTCGCGACGCGGCGAATCGGAGTGATTTCACCCTGGTTAGCCTGCATACCCATGAAGGGGATAAAGATAGCTGGTACTCTCCGGAGGCGCCGGAATTTATCGAACGCTTTGCCCGTCGGGCGGTCGATGCTGGTGCAGATACGGTTGTCTGTCACGGGGCACACTTTATGCGCGGTGTTGAAATCTATAACGGCAAGCCGATCTTCTATAACCTCGGCAGCCTTCTGATGGAGTTCGAAGCCGGCGAGTCGATCATCGGGCCCGAGATGTATCAGGCGTATGGCCATGCGGTGGATGCCCGCCCTTCTGAGCTACACCGCGCTCGCGCCAAAAACAGCGCAGGCGAGTTCACCGGTTTCAATGCCGAAGCGCGTTTTTCTCAAAACGCCCTCGCCATATTTGATGTGACCCCTGACGGTTTGGCCTGCCAGTTACTGCCTCTGGATTTGGGAATGAGCCGCGAACGTGTTCTTTCTCGTGGTCTGCCGGAAACGGTCACCCATCAACAAGGTGCAGAAATTGCCAGTTTGCTTACCCGGTTGAGTCAACGTTACGGCACCAGGTTTAGCTACGATCAGGAAAGCGGCTTAATTAAATTCTCTTAAGCACGCACGATTTCAGGCCTTAACAAACCCGCCAGTTGACCGCTAAGCCACTGGCGGGTTTTTAATGTAAAGGGAAAGGCAGGTTTGCTGACAGCCGCGATACCCGGCCTGATGCCTTATGGGGGAGGATGTTTCAATGATGCTCTCTTTTTCAATGCGGCAATAACACGTTGCACAGTAGAATACGGCAAATCCACCCGTTCCCCCTATTTCAGCCAGCGTGCGTCTTTCGTTATTACGTCACCATGTAATATCCGCTACACAAATAACGCCCTCCGTTTTACCGGTGTTTACTTCACTTTCATATTCAATGTATGTATGAAAATATTGGCCATATGATGCGGTAATAGCGTGATTCTGCGTGGGAAGTTTTATAATGAATGTTGTCCAGGCCTTCCGCTCTCAATGAAAGGCATTATTTCTTCGACGAAAATCATATTAAGCTTGTGGGTATTCGTCAAAAAACATATCCAGCCCGGCTTCAAACAATTCACCGATATCCAGAGGGTTTGACGGATCAAGCATACCGTTGTGCACCATCCCGAGCCAGTTTGGCGCCAGTAAGAGATGAGGAAACTGGACCAGTTTGTCACACCTGAGTTCTCCCTCTCTGAATGCGGTCTCCAACAACGGCCTCAACGTATCGATCAGCGGTTCATGAACGTCCTGTAAATACGCTTTAGCCAGCGCCGGAAAACGGGTGCTTTCAGTAATCACCAGTCTGGCAATTTGAGCCCGGCCCGATGACTCCAGCGTTTTTATGACAGGTAAAAGCACACGCTTCAGGTATTGCTTGATGCTCTCTCCCTGCTGACGTGGTTCAGACTGAAGTTCCAGAGGAGCTGTCACAATAAACTTCTGCAAAACGCTTTCGAAAAGACTCTCTTTCGTCTGAAAGTAGTTATATACCGACCCCTTGGCCACCCCTGCTTTTTTACAAATGTCGCTGACTCGCGCATCAGCAAAACCACGCTCGATGAATTCCTCCATCGCCGCTTTGATGATGGTTTCACGCGTTTTTTCGGTCTTTAATCGGCTTGGGCCTCGTTTCTTACCTGTCCGTCCTGAACTCTTGTTCACACCATTCTCCTCCTGCCTGCGGACCCGATTACAAAATTGACCTTTAGGTCATTTTTGATCTAATATTGTGACATGCGTCATATAATGACCGCAAATTATTGTCAGACGATGCTCTCATCGTTCTCCTGTACATACCGGAAGTGAGACAAAATGCCCCGGATCCCCGCAGTCAATATTAACAAAGCATTACTGGTTTTGTTCGCGCTTGTCGTTCTGGGGATGAACTTACGAAGTCCTCTAACGGCTGTTCCGCCCGTTCTTCAGTCAATACGTAACGATCTGGCTCTGAATGCAACGTTGTCAGGGCTTTTGACCAGTATTCCCGTCCTTTGTTTCGGGGTTCTCACCCCCCTGGCATCCCTGCTGATTGCCAGAATAGGGATTAATAAAAGTATGTGGTTTACGCTGGTCGGCACTGCTATCGGCATTTTGTTTCGCCCCTATACCGGAACGCTCGGGATGCTGGCCGGCACATTTCTTCTTGGTGCCGCCTTAGCGGCAGGAAACATTGTCAGTCTGATGATCATTGCCCGGGATTTCCGTCAGCGCATGAGTATGGTAACGGGTATCTACACTTCCTCCCTTAATATTGGCACTATGCTGACAAGTTCTTTGACGGCCCCAATCGCACTCTTTACCGGCTGGCAATTTGCACTGGCCAGTTGGGTATGGCTCCCCCTATTTGCGCTGGTATTATGGTTATACTCACAGCGGCGAAGCGCGCCTGCGACCAGCATTTCGCCGGAATATAATCCATTGCCGCTACAGTCCTCGCATCCTGTCTCCGGGATAAGAAAAATAGCGATTGCCGCACTGAGCGCGGGTTTTGTGGCGCATCTCTTTATTTATTATGGCATCACCGCGTGGCTACCTTCATATCTGATAACAAATGGCGGTATGCACGCGGCGACGGCGGGAGGGATCGCCTCCATATTTCAGGGAATGGCTCTGCTGGGGGCGTTCGGTGTACCTGTGCTGAACCGTTATATCAAATCAGGTTATCTGATGGTCGCGATGGGGGTATGTTGGGGAGCATCGATTCTCTTTATGTCTTTTTTCCCCCGTCTCTGGCCAGTATGGTGTTTCATTGGTGGGATTGCCCAAGGCGGTGGTTTTGTGGTGATCTTTACTCTCATCATGCAGCTATCGCCCGATCTTGATGATAATCGACGGATATCGGCGATGGTTCAGGGGATCGGATACACGCTGGCTTCTCTTGGCCCGATAGTTGTTGGGCAATTTCATGAAATGAGCGGGCAATGGCGCCACTCCTGGGAATGTCTGACAGGTGTCTCTGTGATTATGATTTTGTCCGGCGTCATCATCATCACAATTGTGGATAAAACAACGTCCCGGATCGAGCGGCCGGTTGAGGATGGTCAGCGGTGATAAGCTCCTGCTCTCTTTTACCCTATCCCCTTCCTCTCTTTTCTGACGTGTTTAATCATCAGAGTTCCGGGGGAGTCATTAAGTATGAGCAAGAAAACTTGTGATGTATGGCTTTCAGAGCGTCTTCCCCCTCGCTGAAGATGGGTTGTTTCCACAACTGTTGATATTGCAAAGGAATGCACGATATTCGTTAAGACTGAACTCTCGGATGATATAAAAAATCTGCCCTGGCTATCCGGGAACGGATTGACATCAATTCCCGCCAAAGCAGCGTCACGCCTCCACTGCCGCAGGGTTCATTTGCTTAATCAACTGATATAATACCTGTGCATCAATGGCCTTACAGATCCCCGCAGGTCGTTGCATCACCGCGTCCTCGGCGGCCAACATCGCGTTAATGACCGCCTCGTGGGTGCTTTCCACCGCAGCCAGATAGAGGGCATCGAAACATTCATCGTTCAGATACTCGAAAGACTGGTGCATTCCCGCCAGTTGTGGCAAAGGTGCAGCGTTAGCAGTGCTGAAAGCTAAAAAGATATCGCCAGAATTGTTGCCTCCAGGGCTACCGGATTTCGCAATCCCCAACCCTGCCCTCCGGGCCAGGCGCTGTAACTGGTGCGGCATTAGCGGAGCATCGGTAGCCAGGACCGTGATAATAGAACCACGCTCTCTTTCCAGTCCCGAAGGTACTTCGGGCATTAATTTTCCCACCGGCACGCCAAACAGTTCGAACCACTCTCGCTGACCGTAGTTAGCCTGCACTAACGCACCCAACGTATAGTCTTTCCCCTCCACCGTAAAACGGCGCGATGCAGTACCGGTGCCTCCTTTAAAACCGTAACAGATCATGCCATTACCACCGCCGATGTTTCCTTCAGCCAGAATACCACCAGTTGCGCTATTCAACGCTGCGAGCGCATCTTCCTCAGTGATGTGCAGCCCGTTGATGTCGTTAATGACACCATCATAGGTTTCGGCAACCACTGGCATGGCCCACAGGTGATTCAACTGCCATATGTTGTGATAATGCTCGACGATCCAGCGTACCGCAGCGTGATGGACTATTCCGACCGAATGTGTGTTGGTCAGACATACTGGTCCAACGAAATAGCCGCCGTCCCGAATCCAGTGTCCACCGGTCATTTCACCGTTACCGTTAAGTGCGTGACAGCCTGCCCACACCGGCTGGGGCTCTGACTGGTACCCCCGGGGCAGTATTGCTGTCACTCCTGTTTTGATACGTTTGCCATCGCGACTGACACCATCAATAGTGTGATAGCCCACCAGCACACCTTCGACATCGGTAATCGCATTGTAGCGTCCCGTTATACCGGGAAATTTAAGCCCCAACTGACGCGCCCTAACTTTAGTCATTATCCTTTTCCTTTACCTGGCCGTCTGTCGGTTGCGCAAATACAGGCCCAGTGCGGCGATCAGCAGAGAGCCCAAAATCAATAGTGTGGCAATTGCATTAATCTCCGGCTTGATTCCCCGCCGGATCATGCCGTAGATCTGTACCGGTAACGTGGTAGCATCAACCCCTGCGATAAAATAAGTAATCACCAGATCGTCCATCGAAATGATGAAGGCCAGCAGCGCCCCGCCAGCGATACCAGGCGTCAGCATGGGCAAAGTGATGCGCCGGAAGGTCGTCCAACCGTTAGCGCCCAAATCCGCCGACGCCTCCTCCAGCCGCCCGTCCATACCCGCCAGTCGGGCACTGACGATCAGAAAAACGTAACTACACAGGAAAGTACAGTGACCAATGATGATCGATAGCCGTCCCAGTGGCACGCCCACGTTGACGAAAAAGATCAGTAGCGCGATGCCCAATACGATATCAGGCATCATCATGGGAACATACAGCAGGAAATTGTAGAACCCATGCAGCCGAAAGCGGTAGCGAGCCAGCGCCAATGCGGTCGCCGTGCCGATTGTTGTCGAGATGACGGTGGTACACAGTGCGACAAACAGACTATTTTTCAACGCTCGCAGTACCTGAGCCGTTGAATCAATGTAAAGCGCATTGTCTGCCAGCCGATTATCCATCCCAAATAGCGATCGATACCAGTCAACGCTGAATCCTTGCCAGACCATCATGTTGAGCGGGTTGGCATTAAACGAATAGATCACAATGAGCAGGATCGGCAGATACAAAAACGCAAAAAACAGTGTGCCGTAACCATTGAATAGCCAGGCGGCCAGACTCGCCCGAAGATTAGTGCGCATCACGCCTCCCGTAGCGACTACTCAGATAGAGATAGAGAAACAGTGCCAGCAGCACCATTGACATTAGCAGCATGGCAAGTGCTGCGCCGAACGGCCAGTTACGGGCGGCCAGAAACTGCTGCTCGATTAAGCTGCCTATCATCACCACTTTCGCCCCGCCCAGCAGTGAAGGCACAATGAAGTTCCCCAGACTGGGAATGAACACCATGATGCAACCTGAAACCACACCGGGCAGGGTCAATGGAAAGACGACCCTGCAGAAAGTTTGCGCCCTGTTGGCCCCGAGATCATAAGACGCATCCACCAGTCGGTGATCAAGCTTCTCGACGCTTGCATAGATGGGCAGAAACATAAAGGGAATGTAGATATATGCCATACCGATCAACACAGCGGGTTCGGTATAGATTAAATCCAGTGGCTTCGTCATCAACCCAGAGAACTGCAAGATTTCGTTGAGAAATCCTGATGGCCGCAGAATTAATACCCATGCATACAGTCGAACGATGAGACTGGCGAAAAATGGCAGCGTAATGAGGAAAAGCAAGAAATTACGCACTCTCGGCGACTTACCTCTGACCCAAAAGGCGATGGGATAGCAAATAAGCAGGGACAGTAGCGCACTCATCAACGCCACACGAAACGACGTCAGGATAATATGCAGGTAGAGTGGATCGAACTCCTCCAGTATGCCATCCGCCCAGCCCAGAATGCGGCCATAGTTATCTGGATAAAAGTGCCATTCGACACCGCCATACAGCCCAGGTGTCAGCACACTGAAAATCGCCATGATCGTCAAGGGGATAAACAGAAATATCCCCAGCAGCAGCGTCACGGGCGTCAGCAACCCCGTCAGAGCAAGAGACATTTTATTTTTAGGCATTGATTTCCTCCTCCCGCTGCAGCAAACGACCAGAAGCGATCGAGTACCACAGATGGACGACGTTACCCGGAAAAAGCGAATCTCGCCGCCCGGCGGAAATTTCACGGATCAAAGCCTTGACGACTTCCCCCTGCGAGGAACGCAGGACAATCTCAATATCCGTACCTAAAAAGATGACTTGTTCCACCACGCCGCGGAACTCGCCATAACGGGCGATATCCTCCGGAGGGGTTAACTGGAAATGCTGTGGTCGTAACAATAGCCAAAGTGTCTGTCTCTCCCGCCAGGGTCCGTTGGCGTCAACCAGGAATATCTCCCCGGCCTCGCTGATCAGTCGCAGTACGCCGGATTCACTACAATCCACTCTTACTCTAATCAGGTTACTTTCGCCGACAAAGCCAGCGACAAAACGGTTCGCAGGCTGATGGTAAACGGCCTCAGGCGCAGCGTTTTGTTGAATCTTTCCACCGTTCAGCACGATAATGCGATCCGACATCGTCAGGGCCTCGTCCTGATCGTGAGTAACGAAGATGAACGAGATACCCAGTTCGCTCTGCAAACGCTTCAGTTCGAGTTGCATCGTCTTGCGCAGGCTGCGGTCCAGCGCTGACAACGGTTCGTCCAACAACAATAATGTTGGACGATTAATGATGGCTCGTGCCAGTGCGACTCGCTGCTGTTGCCCGCCTGAAAGCTGCGATGGCCGACGTTTCTCCATCCCGCGCATGCCCACCAGTTCCAGCGTCTCTGCCACTCTCTGGTTACGCTCCCGGCGCAGTACCCCGTGGATATCCAGGCCATAACCGACATTATCAGCCACTGTCATATGAGGAAACAGAGCGTAACTCTGGAAAACCGTATTCACTGGTCGTCGGTGTGGCGGTACCTGATTCATTCTGTCGCCGAGAATGAACAGTTCACCGCTGTCCAGGCGTTCAAATCCGCTGATGCTCCGCAATAAGGTAGTTTTGCCGCAGCCGGAGGGACCCAGCAAAGTAACAAACTCATTGTCTCGCACTGAAAAACTGATGTCGTCCAGGGCCTTAACGCTCTGTCCCTCGGGTGTGCGGTAGTATTTAACGGCGTTTTCCAGGGCAACAACCGTACGGTAGTTATTTTCATGCAACATGGGCAATCCCGGTCAGTGTGCGGATATGGAAACGATCAGTTAGCGCTACGGAAGCGAGTCCACACCCGATCATACAGGCGCAGGTCTTTGCCCAGATTAGTGAAAATTTGGAGTTTTGCCCTGACCTCCGCTGGTGGGTTAGCCGCTGGGTTGTTCTTCAGCGCATCAGGCAACAGTGCCACCGCATCGCGGTTCGGCGTGCCGTTCATCTGCTGAGCCGTATTCAGTGCCGCTATTTCCGGCTGAAGAAAGAACTCCATAAATTTTTTGGCATTCGCCTTGTTCGGTGCACTATTCAGGACACACATGTCCTCCTGGTACATCGTCGCGCCTTCTTCAGGAATGACGTAGGCCAGTTCGTCCGGATTCTGAGACACATACATCAGCGCCCCAACGAAATATTGAGCGGCTGCCACATCGCCGGATTGCACCAACGGTACACTTTCATAGGTTAAGGCAGAGATCAGCGGCTTACGGGCGGTAAGCCAGTCGGCTGCGACCTTCAGATCCTCTGGGTTGGTGGTGTTTACCGATTTATGGTTGACTATCAATCCGACTCCCAGCGTTTCCCGCATGTCGTCGAGCATAATCACTTTCTTGCCTTTTTTTGCCTCGGCGAAGAAGTCCTCCCACGACGTAATAGGCTTGTCCACTTTCTTTTTATTATAGAAAATCCCCACTGTTCCCCAGGCGTACGGCAGGCAGTATTCTCCTTTAGGATCGGTTTTCGCCCGTAAAAACTGCGGATCGATATGGGTAAATCCCGGTGCCTGATTGATGTCCGTGCGAGCCAGCAGCTTCAGAGAGGCCATGGCATCTTGCATGTGCACTGAGGGAAAAACGATGTCGTAACCGCTGGCGCCAGCCTGGATTTTGGCCAGCATCTCCTCGTTGCTGCCGTAGGTATCAAGCTTAACCTCAATACCTGTCTCTTTAGTAAATCGGGACAACACCTCCGGGTTGATATAATCACCCCAGTTATACAAGTGCAATTCTTCCGCCGCCTGTGCTGCCCCGCAGCCTAGCGCACCTAGCAGCAGTAATCCGCGAGCGATATTCTTCAGCCGTTCTACCTTGTATCTGGTCTGCATCATTTCTTCTCCTCGTGGTTTTGACATAATTATGTCTTTCGATTGAAATTTGCAATTTTAATGCCAGACTAAGAGATGTCAGATGCAGTAAACGACATTTTTATGTCATAAAAATGGAAAAAGATATTTTTATACCTTAATCATCAACGAGGTAACCCGATGATCGAAGAACGGCTGAAACAGCTGGACGGTAAACTCACCCCAGCTGAATGGACGCTGTGGGCCTATATCAAGGCAAATCTTGAAAATATTGCGTTCGAAAATGGTGCAACGCTTGCGCAAAAAAGTGGCGTGAGTCCGAACACCGTCAGTCGCTTTCTGCGCCGTCTGGGCTACAAGGGATTGAAAGGACTCAAAGAAGATCTGCGTGACGAGGTACGAGTACGTTCTCTGCTTAATACCACCTTACTGGAACGGGTCGAGTCGAGAACAGACGATCTGACCCTCCATCTGAACCAGGAAATCGCCGCATTGGTCAAGTTTAGGGAACAACTCGACAGCCAGCACTGGCAGGATATAGTGGATTGTGTCAGCCAGGCGGAGCACGTTTTCATCTGTGGTTTTCAAACCATTCGCGGTCTGACAGAAGATTTCGCCAATCGCCTTTCGTTGGTCAGGCCTGACGTCACGTTTCTCGACCTCTATGGTGGCGTGTTGGGACGCTGGATCGACAGCCATGACAAACGCTGCTGTGTCATCCTGATTGATGTCGCACCCTACGCCGATGTGGGGATCGCATTCGCCAACGACTGTATTGGAGACCGTACAAACACCGATTTGGTCGTATTCACAGATGAATACGGCATTGCCAAATATATGAACACTCCACATATTATGGCTATCACCACTAATACCGGTCTGATGCTGGAGTCCACCGCCGGATTAGCCTACGCACTGAACGTATTACTGCACTGCGTCGCCGCCAGCAACCGCGACAAATTGCAACACAGACTGGAACTCTACGACAGCCGAGTCAAACACCTGAAACTCTACCGAACTTGACAACCTAAGGTGTCGGGCAGGTGATAAGTTAAAACGCATACAGATTGAGTTCACGGGCAACAGCAACGCCAGTGCCCTCTGCAAGTCAGGAGTACGACCACGAGAAATCCAACTTACATAAAGGGCAGATGATGAGTCCTCTGACATAACAGGCAGCATCGAATTTCCCGAATCCCCCTTGCCCTATAATGGTACACACCTGCCAGTTAACACGCCTTTTTAGTGCACCAGGCATTATCCTGGTGCAGCACATCTCGCCTGTGAGTCTCCCGAAAAATCATAACAACATGAAAAATAATATAAAAAAAATCATGGCACACCATTTGCTTATCTCTGGCACAACCGTTCGAAAATTAAGTTAATCATGAAACACCAGTACCAATGATTGAGGGAATAGAATGAAGAATAATGATGCACCTGAAAATAGCCAGTCACTGGAGACCGTGATTCGCAAGCGCTATAGCATGTTATCACCCTCAGAGAAAAAATTTGTTTCAGTATTATTAGAACAACAAAACCATCTGGGATATTACAGTGCGACGGAACTGGCAATAAAAGCAGGGGTATCAAAATCTACCGCCGCTCGCTGTTTTCGCCAACTGGGATTTAGTGATTTTAATGAGTTTCGCCAAAGTGTATTGCCCCTTCGCGAAAATACAAACTCACCGCTGGCGCAAATGGCGCGAACTGAAAACCGGGATCTGGACGCCACGTCTCGATTCGAAAAACATATTTATCAAGAGCAGGAAAATTTAAACCAGCTATTACTTTCCGGGCAACAAAAATCTCTGGAAACGTGTGTGGATATTGTTGGTTCTGCGTCACATGTCTGGATTGCAGGGTTTCGTAATGGTTATACCCTGGCATGCTATGCCCAGGCACTATTATCCAATATCCGATCGCATGTCACTCTTTTGAATAAAGGGGACGGGCACTTTGCGGAAAACCTTGCCAGCATGAAAGCGCAGGATGTTCTTATATTAATGGATTTCCCTCGCCGGACTAAATTACTTTCCCACATCGTACAGATAGCCAAAAAAAACAACGTGCGCATTGTGGCCTTCAGCGATCAAACATTATCGCCAGTCACCTCAGAATATGAAGTGGTAATTAGTTGCCAAAATGAAAGCATCACATCATTTAATTCTTATATTGCTGGTCTGAGCATGGTAAATTATCTGACCAACGAAATTAGTTTTGCTTATCCAGAACAATCCCAGCGTACATTGCAAAGAATAGAGCAAAATCACCAGTTAATGAGTGATCTTATTGATTAAGACCGAAAGGAAAAACAATGCCAAGGTATATAAACGTCGCCATTGGTCAATTAGGACCAGTGAATCGCGAAGACTCTCGCACATCTGTAATAAACCGTATGATGAAAATGATGCGGGAAGCCAAGGCGCTTGCTGCTGATATTATCGTCTATCCAGAACTGGCATTAACGACATTTTTCCCACGCTGGTATATGGAAAAAGAAGATATTGACCAGTGGTTTGAAAAAGAGATGCCGAGTAAAGAAACTCAACCGCTATTTTCACTGGCCAAAGAGTTGAGTATTGGTTTCTATTTGGGATATGCCGAAAAAGAGACTAAAGATGGCTGCGCACATTATTATAACAGCGCAATTCTGGTTGATAAGCACGCTGAAATTATTGGGAAATATCGCAAAGTTCATCTGCCAGGCCATAAAGAATATGAGCCGTGGAGACGTTTTCAACATCTGGAAAAACGTTATTTTGAACCGGGCGATCGCTTTCCTGTATGGACCGCTTTTGATGGCGTTATGGGCATGGCGCTTTGTAATGATCGCCGCTGGCCGGAAACGTATCGGGTTATGGGGTTGCAGGGAGTAGAAATGGTGTTCATCGGCTATAACACGCCGGTACATAATGCCCCGGCACCGCTGCATGACGATCTGTCGCTGTTTCACAATCAACTTTCATTACAGGCTGGCGCCTATCATAACGGCTGCTGGGTAGTCGGTGTTGCCAAAGCCGGTTGTGAAGAGAATATTGAGCAAATAGGCGGGAGCTGTATCGTCGCGCCATCAGGCGAAGTTGTCACCGCTTGCATCACGAAAGGTGACGAAGTGGTGGTCGCCCATTGTGATCTCGATTTTTGTCAAATTTATAAACGCACTACCTTTAATTTCGATCTCCATCGGCAGCCTCACGCTTATAAAGAAATTATCCAATATAAGGGCGAGACATTAAACGCTGACGGTTCGTTACGCTCATAAACTATCCATCCATTAAAACTGTGAGGTACTTTATGCTTCATCTTAAAAAGATTCTTCTGTTCTCCTTTTCATTCATATTGCTGGCCATGCTCTCCCGAATGGCAAATGCTGATGACGGTCTGGCAAAAATAAAGCAGCGAGGCTCACTGATTGTCGCTACTGGCAATTATAAACCCTTCGAATATTATGACGATAACAACCAATTAGTTGGTTACGACATTGATATTGCCAGAGCAGTGGCAAAAAAAATCGGTGTCAAACTAAAAGTGGAAGATATGCAATTTACCGCATTAATTCCATCGGTACAGAGTGGTCATGCCGATATGGTTATTGCCGCCATGTACATCACCGACACGCGAAAAAAAGTGGCGGATTTTTCACAGCCCTATTTAAAAACAGGCATGGTATTCGTCACCCGTTCTGATAATACGACCGTGACAAATGCTGCATCTTTAAAAGGACTAACCGTAGGGGTAAAAAGCGGTGCGACGAGCGAACAGATTGCGCACCAGCTTAATAAGGACATTCCCTTTACGATTAAAACCTATCAGGATACTGCCCAGCAGACCATGGACCTCGCGAATGGCCGCCTTGATGTAACAATCAACGACTTATTAAATCAGCTTGAGCTGAACAAAGTCTTCCCACAGGTAAAAATTGTTGGTAAACCATTTACTGAGGCAGCACTGGGTATTGCCGTAGCGAAGGGTAACACTTCCTTATTATCCATCATTAATGCGGTAATCGCTGAACAAAAAGCAAATGGTGAAGCTGAAAGCCTCTATAAAAAGTGGATTATTGGGCAGTAACTTTCTTTCCAGGGTAAATCCTAATGATGACGCTGAATTATGAAGTTGTATTAAGCAAAATGCCATTATTGCTTCAGGGCTGTTTAATGACTCTGGAAGTATCCCTATTGGCTTTATTACTGGGGGTGACCACAGGAATTATTGGTTCATTATGTCGCCTGTCCACCAATAAATTTCTGAACCTGTTAGCATTCCTGTATGTCTGGTTTTTTCGTGGTACTCCTTTTATGGTTCAGCTTTTTATTCTCTATTTTGGTTTACCGAGTATTGGTCTGCCCATGAGTAGTATGAGTGCCGGTATTATAGGACTGGGGTTATATACCGGCTCCTATATCACGGAAATCATCCGCGGTTCTATTTTAGCCGTAGATAAAGGCCAGGCGGAGGCGGCTGAATCGTTAGGAATGAATGGTCCACAAGCGCTCTGGCATATCATTGCGCCGCAGGCCATTAAGTTATGCATTCCGGCACTGGTTAATCAATTCATAATGACCATTAAGAACTCCTCTATCGTCTCTTTAGTCACGATATCGGAACTCTTTCATGTGGCGGATCGCATTAACTCATCAACATTTCGTTCCTTCGAAGTTTATACCACTATCGCGGTGCTGTACCTGATCATGAACTCGGTCTTCATGATTGTGGCAGCCAGACTGGAAAAAAGGATGGCCCGTTCATGAATCATTATATGCTTGAAATGCATCAGGTCACAAAACGCTTTGGCGATCACGAAGTGCTAAAACAATTTTCCTTACTGGTTTCCCCCGGTGAAAAAGTCGTACTGATCGGGCCGAGCGGTTCAGGAAAAAGCACCGTACTCCGCTGTATTAACCATCTGGAACCAATCCAGGGCGGGAATATTATCGTCAACGGTCACGAGGTAAGAGATAAACGTTCCTTGCGCCAGTTGCGCCAGAACATCGGTATGGTGTTCCAGCGTTTTAATCTGTTTCCCCATAAAAGCGTACTGGAAAACGTTATGTCCGGACCAGTCATCGTCAAAAAAATGCCCGTTGCCGAAGCCCGCCAACGAGCACTAAGCCTGTTGGATCGCGTCGGCCTTGCCGACAAAGTGCACAGCTACCCCAAAGAACTCTCTGGCGGCCAGCAACAGCGCGCGGCCATTGCCCGGGCGCTCGCCATGAATCCTGATGTCATGCTGTTTGACGAGCCGACTTCCGCGCTTGACCCTGAGCTGGTTGACGAGGTGCTGTCGGTAATGACCAATTTGGCTAAAGAGGGCATGACGATGCTGGTCGTCACGCATGAGATGGCGTTCGCCCGTGAATTTGGCGATCGTGTTCTGTTTATGGATCAAGGCATGGTGGTCGAGGAAGGCACCGCAGAACAGATATTTACTGCGCCGCAACAGCAGCGGACCCGCGATTTTTTACGCCGCGTATATCGTCACGCAAATTAACCACAATCCCCAGGAGAGAGACAATGACAGATCTGATTCGCGCGGTCGTTAACTCATCACGTTCAGCGCCCAATGATGTGCTGTCGGCCTTCACGCCATCAGTGTTGAAAAATGTTATCGCGTTCCATCAATCCATTCCCGGTTATCGCCCAACGCCACTAACACCGCTTCCACTGCTCGCCCGTACGCTGGGAGTAAAAACGATACAAGTGAAAGATGAGTCGCACCGTTTTGGCCTCAATGCCTTCAAGGCGCTGGGGGCATCCTGGGCGATGGCGAATCACCTTGCGCAGCAACTGGAGCTAACGGAGCAATCGCTCACCTTCCCCCAGCTACAAGCAGCGTTGCGCCATCAGCCTTCGCTAACTCAAACCTTTGCGACCACGACGGACGGCAATCACGGGCGCGGCGTGGCGTGGATGGCACGCCTGTCAGGACAAAAAGCGGTCATTAACATGCCCGCCGGCACCACCACCGAACGCTTACAGGCGATCCGCGCGGAAGGTGCGGCAGCGCAGATTGTACCGATGAACTATGACGATGCCGTACGTCTTACCGCAAAGCAGGCGGAGGAAGCAGGTTGGGTTATCATGCAGGATACGGCCTGGCCCGGTTATGAAGCGATCCCCTTGTGGATCATGCAGGGCTATAGCACGCTGATTACTGAAATCGCAGAACAGCTCACTGAATTGCCCACCCATCTTTTTGTTCAGGCTGGCGTTGGCGCGTTTGCTGGCGCTATTCAGGCGGCAGCCATTGCCCGCTGGGGCGAACAAGCGCCCAGAGTGATCATTGTTGAATCCAGTCAGGCAGATTGCCTTTACCGTTCAGTCCAGCGCAACGACGGACAAACCGTCGCCGTCAGCGGCGCGCTGGAGACTATTATGGCCGGTCTCGCCTGTGGCGAAGCCAATACGATCGCCTGGCCCATTCTTCGCGATAACAGCTACGCCTTTCTCTCCTGTGAAGACGAGGTCGCAGCACTCGGAATGCGCATGTTAGCCGCGCCCTGCCCGGGCGATATGCCCATTACCAGCGGAGAATCCGGTGCGGTCAGCGCCGGTGCGCTGGGGATACTGATGCAGCCGGACTATGCATCAATGGCACAAATGCTCGATCTGGATCACAACGCCCGCGTTCTGCTAATCAGCACCGAAGGCGATACCGACAAAGCCGGCTATCGCAACATTGTCTGGGGCGGCCAGCATACGCTTTCCTTGTAGTCACCATCTAACCTTCGAGAACAAGAATGAATCAACAACGCCAAAATACGGTTATCACCTGCTGCCAGCGTTTAATCCAGAAACAAAGTTACTCCGGGCAGGAAAAAGTGGTCGTGGATGAAATTCACACTATTATGACGGAACTGGGCTACGACGAGATCACCATTGATCGCTACGGCAATATTATCGGGATGATGAAAGGCCATCTGCCGGGCAGACATATTCTGTTTGATGGGCATATTGATACCGTTCCGGTAAATGCCGCTCAGTGGCAATACTCCCCCTATTCCGCGGAGATTATCGATGACAAAATATATGGTCGTGGCACTTCCGATATGAAAGGAGCAGTTGCCGCCATGCTGACCGCCATTAGCAATTTCGCCCACGATAGCAACCGGCAGTTTGCCGGAAATCTGTACGTCTCCTGTGTTGTACATGAAGAGTGTTTTGAAGGTGTCGCCAGCCGGTTGATCAGCCAGAATGTGAAGCCGGATGTGGTGATCATTGGCGAAGCCTCCGAGCTGAATCTGAAGATTGGTCAGCGCGGGCGCGCAGAAATCTTACTGGAAACTTTCGGTAAACCTGCCCATTCCGCCAACCCGGAAACCGGCATCAATGCGGTCTATAGCATGGCTACTTTACTGAATGCGTTGCAAAAACTACCCGTGGAACAACACCCGCAGTTAGGTAAAGGGATCCTGGAAGTAACGGATATTAAATCCTCCCCCTGGCCTGGCGCTTCCGTGGTTCCTGACTATTGCCGGGCCACAGCAGACCGTCGTCTGCTCACCGGAGAAACACCGGCATCCGTGCTTGCGCCATTGCAGATGTTGCTCGATCAGTGCGCCGAACATAACCCACATTTTAAGGCGAAAGTGAGTTTTGCTGAGGGAGAGGAAACGTGCTGGACTGGTGAACAGATTCAGGCGATGCGGTTTTTCCCTGGTTGGATCATGGATGAGGCCAGCCCGTTGGTGCAAACCGCTCTGACCGCTTTGCGTGAATCCGGTCTGACGCCAGAGGTGACCACCTATTCTTTCTGCACTAACGGCAGCCATTATGCCGGTGAAGCAAATATCCCAACGCTCGGCTTCGGGCCATCACGGGAGAACTTAGCTCATGTGATCGATGAATACATCGAAGTGAAACAACTGCTGGGCGCATCACAGGGTTACTATGCGTTGGCAAAAGCGTTAACTAAATCTGAAAGTTGAGCCGCCGATGCCGTTAGAGACAGCTTGATTGCGGAGGCTTTCACGTGCAGAACGCCCGATTCCGACTGCGCAGAGCATACTGATGTTCTGTGCGTCGGAACGTATTTGTTCAGAGGGTATCACATCGCTGAGCAAGATATTACCGGGCGGTGTCCCGTAACGGGTCTCGGTATCGTCATTGTGCCCAAAGCCTATCATCAAGGCCGAGGGCGCAGGACATAATGGGTCTGCGTTCAAGCCTGATAACGCGGAGGAGAGACGTTGCAGGTTTAACTCTGCCCAGAAGATGGCTTCTGTATTGCACAAAACTTCACTAACCGTAATTTCAGCAGTATCCGCCTTCCGTTTAATCACATGGCGATTTCTTTTGCTCAACTTTAATCGTTTATACGAATTTACGAGTCGTCTCGTATGCCTGATCAAGAGTGGCAAAATTTGAGACATTACCCATTGTCGATCTGATACTCTCTCTTACCGCTACCTTGCCACCGGTTGCTGGTCGTTTGCCTGACAAAGGCACCCGGCGTTGATGATATAACGCCTTTTCGCAGCGCTAATGTCAACGCCGAAACCAACGAGTGAATCGCGGTAGTTGTCAGTGATAATATAGTGTTTTCGTTCACGACGGGATAAACAGATGACTCACCCTTGCTGGTTGCCGCCTGGTTTTATGCCGATAGATAACGTGTTGATTATCATCGGCTGATTGAGTGTCATTGCCATAAGATGTATGCCCGTAAAGCAAAATGTATGCCTGACAGATTCCGGTATACTTCGGTGATACAAATTTATCGATTTACATGGGTTTAAAGCGGTTTCATATGAGACCTCTTGATGCGCCAAAAGACTTAAAAACGAGTTAAATCAATATGCAAGAGTCTATCGACAAGGATATATCTGCCCACACACCCATGATGCAGCAGTATCTCAAGCTGAAAGCCCAGCACCCGGAGATTCTGTTGTTCTACCGCATGGGCGATTTTTACGAACTGTTTTACGATGATGCGCGCCGTGCCTCACAATTACTCGATATCTCGTTGACCAAACGCGGTGCATCTGCTGGTGAACCGATTCCAATGGCGGGTATCCCACATCATGCGGTAGAAAACTACCTTGCCAAATTAGTCAATCAGGGCGAATCCGTCGCCATCTGCGAACAGATTGGCGACCCGGCTACCAGCAAAGGCCCGGTAGAGCGCAAGGTCGTGCGCATCGTTACGCCTGGCACCATCAGCGATGAAGCGCTGTTGCAGGAACGCCAGGACAATCTGCTGGCCGCCATCTGGCAGGACAGCAAAGGCTACGGCTACGCTACGCTGGATATCAGTTCCGGGCGTTTTCGTCTGAGCGAACCGCCTGACCGGGAAACAATGGCCGCAGAATTACAACGCACTAATCCTGCAGAACTGCTGTACGCCGAAGATTTTGCCGAAATGTCGCTGATTGACGGCCGCCGTGGTTTACGCCGCCGTCCGCTATGGGAATTTGAAATCGACACCGCTCGCCAGCAATTAAATCTGCAATTTGGTACACGGGATCTGATTGGCTTTGGCGTAGAGAACGCGCCACGCGGACTGTGCGCGGCAGGTTGCCTGTTGCAATATGTCAAAGATACCCAGCGCACCTCCCTGCCGCACATTCGTTCCATTACGATGGAACGTCAGCAGGACAGCATCATTATGGATGCCGCCACGCGCCGTAATCTGGAGATCACCCAGAACCTGGCAGGCGGTGTGGAGAATACACTGGCTTCAGTGCTCGACTGCACCGTCACGCCGATGGGCAGCCGTATGCTTAAACGCTGGCTGCATATGCCAGTCCGCGACACTAAAATTCTGATCGAACGTCAGCAAACTATCGGCGCGCTACAGGAGTTCACTGGCGAATTACAGCCAGTGCTGCGTCAGGTAGGCGATCTGGAACGTATTCTGGCGCGCCTTGCCCTGCGTACCGCCCGGCCGCGGGACCTCGCCCGTATGCGCCACGCTTTCCAGCAACTTCCTGAACTGCGCGCGCAACTGGAAACCGTTAACAGCGCCCCGGTACAAATGCTGCGTGAAAAAATGGGCGAATTCAGCGAACTGCGAGAACTGCTTGAGCGCGCCATCATTGAGGCGCCACCGGTCCTGGTGCGTGACGGCGGTGTTATTGCCCCTGGCTACAACGAAGAACTGGATGAATGGCGCGCACTGGCTGACGGAGCGACCGACTATCTGGATCGACTGGAAATCCGCGAACGCGAGCGAACGGGTCTGGACACGCTGAAAGTCGGGTTTAACGCGGTACACGGCTACTACATCCAGATCAGCCGCGGGCAGAGCCATCTTGCCCCGATAAACTATACCCGCCGCCAGACGCTGAAAAACGCCGAACGCTACATTATTCCTGAGCTGAAAGAGTATGAAGATAAGGTTCTGACCTCTAAAGGCAAAGCGCTGGCACTGGAAAAGCAGTTATACGACGAGCTGTTCGATATACTGCTGCCACATCTTGGCGACCTGCAACAGAGCGCCAGCGCGCTGGCAGAGCTTGATGTGCTGGTGAACCTCGCCGAGCGCGCGGAAACGCTCAACTACTGCTGCCCTACGTTTAGCGATAAACCCGGTATTCGTATCAGCGAAGGCCGTCACCCGGTGGTTGAGCAGGTACTGAAAGAGCCATTTATCGCCAACCCGCTGCATCTCGCGCCACAACGAAGAATGTTGATTATTACCGGCCCGAATATGGGCGGGAAAAGTACCTATATGCGGCAAACCGCACTGATTGCGCTGCTGGCTTATATCGGCAGCTATGTGCCGGCTGAGAAAGTAGAAATCGGCCCTGTTGATCGTATCTTCACTCGCGTTGGCGCAGCGGATGACCTGGCCAGCGGTCGCTCAACCTTTATGGTGGAGATGACCGAAACCGCCAATATTCTGCATAACGCCACCGAACACAGTCTGGTGCTGATGGATGAAATTGGCCGCGGCACCTCGACCTATGACGGCCTGTCTCTGGCATGGGCCTGTGCGGAGAGTCTGGCGAATAAGATTAAGGCACTGACCCTGTTCGCAACTCACTACTTCGAGTTAACCCAGTTACCGGAGAAAATGGAAGGCGTCGCGAATGTGCATCTGGACGCGCTGGAGCATGGCGATACCATCGCCTTTATGCACAGCGTGCAGGACGGGGCAGCAAGCAAGAGCTACGGACTGGCGGTTGCCGCGTTGGCTGGCGTGCCGAAAGAGGTAATTAAACGTGCGCGCCAGAAACTGCGCGAGCTGGAAAGCATTTCACCCAACGCAGCCGCCACGCAGGTGGATGGGACCCAGATGTCACTGCTGGCGGTCGCGGAAGAAGCCTCGCCAGCCGTTGAAGCGCTGGAGAACCTCGACCCGGACTCTCTGACGCCGCGTCAGGCGCTGGAGTGGATCTACCGGTTGAAAAGTCTGGTGTAAATCAGAAATGCCCGGTGGCGCTTCGCTTACCGGGCCTGCTAAAAATATCAAAATGTGTAGGCCGGGTAAGGCGTTAGCCGCCATCCGGCTTGTTTATTTAGCGCTTATCTTCCGCCAGCAAAGGGGGAATGCTCGGCACCATCGGCGCCTCATCAATATCCTTCTGCGTCATACGGAAGGCTTCCGGATAATGTTCGCGGCTGGTACGGCGTAGCGGTTCGGTATCACGCCAGGTGTACAGACAATGCTGGCACTGGAATACCGTCCAGATATTTTTTACCGGCGAGGTCGCCATCACTTCAATATGCTCATCAGCACAACGTGGACAAATCATCTGCAACTCCTTATTTACGGTTGGCCAGCATGGCGGTCAGCTTTTCAGCCCAGGCTTTGGTTTCCGGTAAGTCACGTACCGGCTGGCTATAGTGACCACGATTATCCGGCGCAACCGGCGTCGTCGCGTCAATGATCAGCTTGTCGGTGATCCCCGCCGGGCTTGAGCCCGGATCAAGCTCCAGCACCGACATATTCGGCAACTGTACCAGGTCTCCTGCCGGATTAACTTTCGATGACAGCGCCCACATCACCTGCGGCAGGTTAAACGGATCGACATCCTCATCAACCATAATCACCATCTTCACATACCCCAAACCGTGCGGCGTAGTCATTGCCCGCAGGCCGACCGCGCGGGCAAATCCACCGTAGCGTTTTTTGGTCGAGATAATCGCCAGCAGACCGTGGGTATACATGGCGTTAACCGCCTGCACTTCCGGGAACTCCGCCTTCAGTTGCTGATACAATGGCACACAGGTCGCTGGTCCCATCAGGTAGTCGATTTCAGTCCACGGCATCCCCAGGTAGAGCGATTCAAAAATCGGTTTAGTTCGATAAGACACTTTGTCGATGCGCACTACCGTCATATTGCGCCCACCAGAATAGTGGCCGGTAAACTCGCCAAACGGCCCTTCAATTTCACGCTTACGGCTTTCGATCACCCCTTCAAGGATCACTTCTGACCCCCACGGCACATCAAAGCCGGTCAGTGGCGCGGTGGCGATTGGATACGGGCTTTCGCGCAGCGCGCCCGCCATTTCATATTCCGACTGATCGTATTTCAGCGGCGTGGCGCCCATCAGAGTGATGATCGGATCGTTACCGAGCGTAATAGCAATCGGCAGATCTTCGCCACGCTCTTCCGCTTTGTGCAGATGCAGGGCGATATCGTGCATTGGTACCGGTTGCAGGCCCAGCTTACGCTTCCCCTTCACTTCCATGCGGTAGATGCCGACGTTCTGTTTACCAAAGTGGTCCGGGTCGAGCGGATCGCGTGAAACCACGCAGGCTTTATCGAGATAAAAACCGCCATCGCCATCGTTCAGACGGAACAGAGGCAGAATATCAAACAGGTTAATGTCCTCGCCGTCAGCACTGTTTTCCGCCCAGGCCGGGTTCGGCCGACGCTCCGGCGTCACCGGGAATGTGTCCCAGCGGCGAATAAACTCGTCAATCTGCTTTTTCACCGGTGTATTCGGCGGTAATCCCAGTGAGATTGCGTGATTCTGCCAGGAACCGATGGTATTCATCGTCACGCGGGCATCGGTGAAGCCGCGGATATTGTCAAACCACAAGGCCGGAGCGCCATCGCCAATTCGCCCGGTGGCGTTCGCCGCGGCGGCCAGATCCGGCTCCGCGTTAACTTCTTCGCTAATTTTCAGCAGTTGCCCCTGCTCGTCCAGCGCCTGCAAAAAGCTGCGTAAATCATCAAAAGCCATTATTCATTCTCCTGTGAAAACTTCTCTACCGCCCGTAACCCTTGCCAGCGGCGCGCTTTGTGATACTCCAGTCCGAACTGATCCAGCACCCGCGTGACAATATGGTCTGTAACGTCCTCAATGGTTTCAGGGTGGTTGTAATAAGCGGGCATCGGCGGCACCATCGCCACTCCCATGCGTGACAGCGCCAGCATGTTTTCCAGATGGATAGTGCTCAATGGCATTTCTCGCGGTACCAGCACCAGCTTACGCCCCTCTTTCAACATCACATCCGCCGCGCGCCCAACCAGTCCCTCAGCATAACCGGCACGAATACCGGCCAGCGTTTTCATGCTGCAGGGGATAATAATCATCCCGTCGCAACGAAATGAACCTGATGAGATGACCGCGGCCTGGTCTGCCGGGCTATGTGAGAAATCGGCCAGCTCTGCGACCTGGCGAACGTTCCAGGACGTTTCCAGAGCGATGGTGGTTTTGGCCCACTTTGACATCACCAGATGCGTTTCCACTTCCGGCATTTCACGAAGCGCCCTGAGCAATGCCACCCCCAACGGCGCCCCCGTCGCCCCCGTCATCCCGACAATCAGTTTCATCGTTACCTCACACATCGTTCGTATACGAACATTTTTATTAAAACTACGCTTGCCAGGATATCGACGCAAGTTGCTTTGTGGACGATCGCATTTTTAATCAATACAGGAAATACAACTAAAAGCCCCGCCGAACGGCTATCATAGAACTAACGGGTTTATTACGGAGTGGTCATGGAGTTAAGAAACGAAGCATTCCATCTGTTACGCCAGCTTTTTCAGCAGCACACCGCCCGCTGGCAGCAGGCCCTGCCTGACCTCACCAAACCGCAATATGCGGTGATGCGTTCAATCGCGGAGCAGCCAGGTATTGAACAGGTGACGTTAACGGAAGCAGCGGTAAGCACTAAGGCGACGCTGGCAGAAATGCTGAGCCGTATGGAGAGCCGCGGGCTGGTTCGTCGCGAACAGGATCCGATGGATAAACGCCGCCGGTTTGTCTATTTAACGGCAGAAGGTGAAGCGCTGCTGGCAAACTCAATACCGCTGGGTAATGGCGTTGATGAAGCGTTTCTGGATCGGCTAAGCAAGGAAGAACGTCTGCTGTTCTCCAGCCTCATTCAAAAAATGATAACGAAAGATCAGATGAATGCGTGCGACCAGATCGACAAAAAAGAAAAAGGCCCAATCGCATGATTGAGCCTTTTTTAAGAAAGGTATCTTACTCGCGGAAAAGCGCTTCGATGTTCAGCCCCTGCCCCTGCAGGATCTCCCGCAGGCGGCGCAGGCCTTCAACCTGGATTTGACGCACGCGTTCGCGGGTCAGGCCAATTTCACGGCCAACATCTTCCAGCGTCGCGGCTTCATAACCCAGCAAACCAAAGCGACGCGCCAGCACCTCACGCTGCTTGGCGTTCAGTTCAAACAGCCATTTGACGATGCTCTGTTTCATATCATCGTCCTGCGTGGTGTCTTCCGGACCGTTGTCTTTCTCATCGGCCAGAATATCCAGCAGCGCTTTTTCCGAATCGCCACCCAGCGGCGTATCCACCGAGGTTATGCGCTCGTTCAGACGCAGCATACGGCTCACGTCATCAACCGGTTTATCCAGTTGTTCGGCTATCTCTTCCGCACTGGGTTCGTGGTCCAGCTTATGGGACAATTCACGGGCGGTACGCAGATAGACGTTCAGCTCTTTGACGATATGAATGGGTAAACGAATGGTACGGGTTTGATTCATAATCGCCCGTTCAATCGTCTGACGAATCCACCATGTCGCGTAAGTTGAAAAACGAAACCCACGTTCCGGGTCAAATTTTTCAACGGCGCGAATCAGCCCCAGATTACCTTCTTCGATCAGATCCAGCAGGGCCAGACCGCGATTACCGTAACGACGGGCTATCTTAACGACCAGACGCAAATTACTTTCAATCATCCGGCGGCGTGATGCAACATCACCACGCAGTGCTCGACGGGCAAAATAAACCTCTTCTTCAGCCGTCAACAGTGGGGAATAACCAATCTCACCCAGATAGAGCTGCGTCGCATCAAGCACCCGTTGGGTGGCCCCTTGCGCAAGAAGCTCTTCCTCGGCCAGATCGCTATCACTGGGTTCCTCTTCAACCAAGGCTTTCTCGTCAAAAACCTCGACTCCGTTCTCATCAAATTCCGCGTCTTCATTTAAATCATGAACTTTCAGCGTATTCTGACTCATAAAGATGGCTCCTACCCGTGATCCCTGAGCAAAGCACCTTCGCTAAACATCATTCAAACGACGCCCGGACGATACCCTGAAGTACCCAGGTAAAAAGGGCACTCGCGACCGCCCTGGCGCCTTTTACAGATGCTGAACGTATCCGTACTTTGCCAAATTATCGCTGCGGCAAGTACTGCAGCGGGTTGACGGATTTCCCCTTGTAACGAATTTCAAAATGTAATCTTGTTGAGCTGGTTCCGGTGCTACCCATGGTAGCGATTTTCTGCCCCGCTTTAACGTCCTGTTGTTCCCGGACCAGCATAGTATCGTTGTGAGCGTAGGCACTCAGGTAATCATCGTTGTGTTTGATGATAATAAGATTACCGTAACCGCGCAGTGCGTTACCGGCATAGACGACGCGCCCATCTGCGGTCGCGACAATAGCCTGCCCTTTACTGCCTGCAATATCGATACCTTTGTTTCCGCCTTCGGCTCCACTAAAGTTCTCGATAATCTTGCCCTCAGTCGGCCAGCGCCATGAAGAGATCGGCGAACTGGTTGACATACTGCTTGCAGTCGATTGCGTTGTACTGGCAGTCGGTGCCGTTACTGGCGCGACGGTCGTCGTCGCAGGCCGGTTATTCGGCAACATCTTATTAGCACTCTGTTCACCTGAGGATTCAGAATACGTAATAGTTGGCTGCGACGCAACCACTCCGGTGGAATTTTGTGCAGATTTTGTAGTCAGCATCCCACCGCCGCTGGCCTTCGCGCTGGCCTGGGCGACGGCGTTATCGCCGGTGATCGGCTGGCCTGAAGCATTGCCGACCTGTAGCGTCTGACCAACGCTCAAACTATACGGTGCCGGGATATTATTGCGCTGCGCCAGGTCGCGGAAATCGTTTCCGGTAACCCACGCAATATAGAACAATGTATCGCCGCGTTTAACGGTATAGGTGCTACCGCCGGTGTAGCTACCTTTCGGAATATCGCCATATTTGCGGTTGTAAACAATCCGGCCGTTCACCGTCTGCACCGGCTCCTGTGCCATCGGCTGAATCCGGGTCGACTGCGTCTGTACCGGGCGCGCCTGTGGAACAATGGCAGAACCGCTTTTTGATGGCGGGGTAATCAGCATTCCGGAATTAGTGCTGGAAGACGAAGCGCCGCCAACCGAACTAACCGGCGCAGGAGAACGATTAGCGCTGCTACAACCCGCCAGCCAGAGTGACACCAGTGATAAAGCCGCAATGCGGCTTAAGGTAAATTTTGGGCTTCCCGCGCTCATTTATCCCCCCAGGAATATGTTAACTGCCAATCTCTTACTCACCGGACTGCGCCCGGCCAGGACACGAAAAATGCGCCCACACTATGCCTAAATACAAGCAAAAAAACCTGGAATAATCCGGGTTCAGGCCAATTCCCCTTTAACGAGAGGAACAAAACGCACCGCTTCGACAGTATCAATCATAAATTCGTTGCCGCGGCGACGGACCCGCTTCAGAAACTGATGCGCTTCGCCTACCGGCAGCACCAGCACGCCGCCATCATCCAGTTGCGCCAGCAGTGCGGACGGAATTTCTGGCGGCGCAGCAGTGACGATAATCGCGTCAAACGGCGCGCGTGCCTGCCAACCCTGCCATCCATCACCGTGACGGGTTGAAACATTATGTAAATCAAGTTGTTTCAGGCGACGGCGGGCGTGCCACTGTAAACTCTTAATCCGCTCAACCGAGCAAACATGGTGCACCAGATGCGCCAGAATCGCCGTCTGATAGCCAGAACCGGTGCCAATTTCCAGCACCCGTGATTCCGGCGTCAGCGCCAGAAGCGCCGTCATTCGCGCCACCATATAGGGTTGCGAAATAGTTTGCCCCTGCCCTATTGGCAGCGCCGTGTTTTCCCACGCTTTATGTTCAAAGGCTTCATCAACGAACTTTTCGCGCGGTACTTGCGCGATAGCGTCCAGCACGCGCTCATCGGCAATGCCCTGAGCGCGAAGCTGATTGAGAAGACTTTCAACACGTTTGCTTACCATTGTGTATCAACCCCGACGCGATCCAGCCAACCGCTAACCACCTCATGCGCGCTGTGGGCCGTTAAATCAACATGCAGCGGCGTGACAGAAACATAGCCTTCATCTACTGCGGCAAAATCGGTATCCGGCCCGGCATCGTACTTTTCGCCCGGCGGGCCAATCCAGTACAACGTGTTGCCGCGCGGATCTTTTTGCGGGATCACCTGGTCGGCGGGATGACGGCTGCCGCAGCGGGTGACGCGAATACCTTTGATCTGCTCAAGGGGCAAATCCGGTACGTTGATATTAAGAATACGACCAGTACGCAGCGGCTCCCGCCTTAACGCCCGCAGAATCGAACAGGTGACCGCGGCTGCGGTGTCATAATGCTGATAGCCGTTTAGCGAAACGGCCAGCGCCGGAAAGCCGAGATGACGGCCTTCCATCGCAGCGGCCACGGTACCGGAATAGATCACATCATCACCGAGGTTAGGCCCGGCGTTAATGCCCGAGACGACAATATCCGGACGCGGCCGCATCAGAGCATTTACGCCAAGGTAAACGCAGTCCGTTGGCGTGCCCATCTGCACAGCGATATCGCCATTGTCAAAGGTAAAAGTGCGTAGCGAGGACTCCAGAGTCAGGGAATTCGACGCGCCACTGCGGTTACGATCGGGTGCAACTATCTGAACCTCAGCGAATTCCCGTAAGGCCTTTGCCAGGGCCTGAATGCCCGGCGCATGAATCCCGTCGTCGTTACTCAGCAATATTCGCATAGTCACCCGTTGTATTGATAAGCTCCCTTACCACACTGGTGGCGAAGCTGCCCGCAGGCAGCCAGAAACGCAGTTCAACGGTAACGTCATCCCACCAGTTCCAGCGCATCTGCTGCGGATAAAGCAGCATTGCCCGGCGGGCCGCCTCCACTTTTTCACGCACCAGCAGCATTTGTAATTGCGTCTCTTCGGCCACCGCCGCCCGTTCAGCGGCCAGCGCATCCCGCTGGCTCCCCCAGTCACCGCTCCCCGGAAGCGCCGCGGTAATCATCAGCTCACGGCTGTCCACGCGCGCCTGGAGTTGCGCCCGTTCTTCCGCAGTCGCGACAAACCAGCTTCCGCGCCCCGCTAATTGTAGCGCATCGCCATCAACAACCTGATTAAATTCCGTTTTTTTTAATCTAATACCAACCTGTTGATTAAACAATGTGCTGCGGGCCGCCGACAACCAAAAACTGCGTTTATTGCGATCGCGCACCGACGCGCCGCTCTCGGCCCAGCGCAGAGCCCCCAGCAGGTTACTGCCGCCGATACCAAAGCGCTGGGCGCCGAAATAGTTCGGTACGCCGCGTTCGGCAATCGCCTGTAAACGCCTTTCGACATCGTCACGCGCACTGATTTCGCGCAGCACCAGAGTGAACTGGTTGCCTTTTAGCGCCCCGAGCCGCAGTTTACGTTTATGTCGCGCGTACTCCAGTACCTTGCAGCCTTCAAGCTGAAATTTGCTCAGATCCGGCATCGCTTTCCCCGGCACTCTGGCGCACAGCCACTGTTCAGTGACCGCATATTTGTCTTTTTGCCCGGCAAAACTCACTTCACGTGCATGAATTTTAAGGAACTTCGCCAGCGCATCAGCAACAAAACGCGTATTACAGCCGTTTTTCAGAATCCTCACCAGCACATGCTCGCCTTCACCGTCAGGCGCAAAGCCGAGATCCTCAACCACGACAAAATCTTCCGGGTTCGCTTTCAACAGCCCCTGGCTAAGCGGTTTACCGTGCAGATAAGTGAGTTCGTCAAACGCTATCATTTCTCCGCCTTATGCAGCAGCGCCACCGCTTCGCAGGCGATGCCCTCGCCACGCCCGGTAAAGCCCAGCTTTTCGGTAGTCGTCGCTTTGACGTTAACATCATCCATATGGCAGCCGAGATCTTCCGCAATAAAAACGCGCATCTGCGGAATATGCGGCAACATTTTCGGCGCCTGAGCGATGATGGTGACGTCTACGTTGCCGAGGGTATAACCTTTTGCCTGAATCCGGCGCCACGCCTCGCGCAGCAGCTCACGGCTATCGGCGCCTTTAAAGGCCGGATCGGTGTCGGGGAACAGCTTACCGATGTCCCCCAGCGCCGCCGCGCCCAACAGCGCGTCGGTCAGCGCGTGTAACGCGACATCGCCATCAGAATGCGCCAGCAGCCCCTTTTCATAAGGTACACGCACGCCACCGATAATGATTGGGCCTTCACCGCCAAAAGCGTGTACGTCAAAACCGTGTCCAATTCGCATTAAGCCTTCTCCTGGTGTCGGGAACGGGTAAGGTAAAATTCAGCCAGCGCCAGGTCTTCCGGGCGCGTTACTTTAATATTATCTGCGCGCCCGGCAACCAGTTCAGGATGGAAGCCGCAGTACTCCAGCGCCGAGGCTTCATCGGTAATGATCGCCCCTTCATTAAGCGCGCGCGTCAGGCAATCGACAAGCAGTTCGCGAGGAAAAAATTGCGGCGTCAGCGCATGCCATAAATCGTTGCGTTCAACCGTGTGGGCAATAGACGACTTTCCCGGCTCCGCACGTTTCATGGTATCGCGAACCGGCGCAGCCAGAATGCCGCCCGTGCGGCTGGTTTCACAGAGTTGCAGCAGGCGGCTGAGATCGTCCTGATGCAGGCAGGGACGCGCGGCATCATGCACCAGCACCCAGTCGGCCTCGACAAGCGCCTGCAGGCCCGCGAGGACGGAATCCGCACGTTCCGTACCGCCATCAACAACGGTAATTTGTGGATGATTGGCCAACGGTAATTGGCTAAAGCGCACATCGCCAGGGCTGACGGCAATAACCACCCGCCGTATACGCGGGTTTGCCAACAGCGCGGCGACCGCGTGTTCGAGAATCGTTTTGTTACCGATTGAGAGATATTGTTTAGGGCATTCCGTTTGCATGCGGCGGCCAAAACCGGCTGCCGGCACCACGGCGCAAACGCCCGGAAAAGTGGCTGCCATGTTGTAATCCTGGGCCTGTTTATCGATTATTCTGCTGTTGCCCCGACGCCTGGTTGCGTTTTGACGCATCCGGTACCAGACGATAAAACGTTTCGCCCGGGCGGGTCATACTGAGTTCATTGCGCGCACGCTCTTCGATCGCTTCCAGACCGCCGTTGAGATCGTCAATTTCGGCGAACAACTGATCGTTGCGAGCCTTTAATTTAGCGTTAGTTGCCTGCTGCGCGGAGACATCGTCATTAACCCGGCTATAGTCATGCAGACCATTTTTGCCGAACCACAGCGAGTACTGAAGCCAGACCAGCAAAGCCAATAATAGCAGCGTTAATTTACCCATTCTGCCCCCTGAAAAACGGCATCATCATCCCATAACTCGCGCGAGTACTCTACCCGGGCGCGCGGACGACGCCGCGTAACGCGGGGACTGTACCACATTTTTACCGTTGATACCCAGGCCAGATTCATTCGAAAAATGGACTAACCCAGTAACCAGAGGAACAGCAGGCCGAACAGCAGGCCGACGGTTAACAACGTCGCACAGACGCTGTACTGAAGTTTACCGTTCAGCAGTGAATGCAGCGCGATGCCGACCACGACGGCAACCGGCATTAACGCCAGAAAGAACGGCCAGGTGTAGAGGAGAAAAAAAAGCGTGTTACTGCCATAAATCAGGAAGGGAATACCCAGTGCGAGCAGCCATGAAATAAACCCCACGGCGGCCCCCGATAGAGACCAGTTGGTCTCATCGTTGACTGCCGGTGGCGGCTCTGAACGAATAATACTGATGTTCTGGGTATTGCGCATAATAAATCCTGTTGACCTGGCGACCGGCACCCATCAATGATGCCGCTGCCGTTTCAGGATCTGATAATATCGCGCTCCCGGAGCAGGTCTAATAGTTGGTGCACCAAATTTGTTACCAATTGTTGACCGTCGAGATGAACGTCTTCCTGCTCCGGAGATTCATACACTGAATCAATACCGGTAAAGTTACGCAATTGTCCGGCCCGCGCCTTCTTGTACAAGCCTTTCGGGTCCCGCGCTTCGCAGATGGCCAATGGCGTGTCGACAAAAACCTCGATAAAACGCCCTTCGCCTAAGCGCTCGCGCACCATTTGCCGCTCCGCGCGATGCGGAGAAATAAATGCCGTCAGGACGACCAGGCCGGCCTCAACCATGAGCTTCGCCACTTCGCCCACGCGGCGAATATTTTCTCTGCGGTCATCATCGCTGAATCCAAGATCGCTGCACAAACCGTGGCGCACGTTGTCACCATCAAGCAACCAGGTGCTGACCCCCAGTTTGTGAAGCGCCTCTTCCAGCGCGCCAGCAACCGTTGATTTTCCTGAACCGGAAAGTCCCGTAAACCAGACCACCGCCCCCTTATGCCCATGCAGCGCTTCACGATCTTCCCGCGTTATCGCATGAGCATGCCAGACGATATTTTCATCATGCCCGGCCATTACTTGCCCCCCAGCAAGTCGCGCGCATCCCAGTGCGGGAAGTGCTTGCGAATCAGTTGATTCAGTTCAAGCTCAAACGCACTGTATTGCGACGCAGCCGTCGGCGCCTGTGCATGCGTTTCACGCACCAGGCCTGCGCCCACGGTAACGTTAGAGAGACGATCAATAAAGATCAGCCCGCCGGTCACCGGATTATCCTGATATTTATCCAGCACCATTGGTTCGTCGAAGGTCAGATCCACCAGACCAATCCCGTTCAGCGGCAGCGATTCGACATCATGCTGCGTCAGGTTGTTGATGTTAACCTGATAGCGGAGCCTATCAACACGGGCGCGGGTTTTCTTACCGGCGATTTTAATGTCATAGCTCTGACCCGGAGCCAGCGCTTGTTCCGCCATCCACACCACATCAATGCTGGCGCTTTGTACCGCAGGCAGGGATACCGACGCATCCACCAGAAGATCGCCGCGGCTAATATCAATCTCATCTTCCAGCACGATAGTAATCGCTTCCCCGGCTCCGGCCTGCTCCAGGTCGCCATCAAAGGTGACAATGCGCGCGACACGAGATTCCACGCCCGATGGCAGCACCTTCAGGCGCTGTCCGACCGTCACGTTGCCGGACGCAACCGTACCGGAAAAACCGCGAAAATCGAGGTTCGGGCGGTTGACGTACTGCACCGGGAAACGCAGCGGCTGACTTTCCACCACTCGCTGAATCTCGACGGTTTCCAGCACTTCCAGCAGCGTCGGACCGCTGTACCACGGCATGTTATCGCTCTGGTTGGCGACGTTGTCCCCTTCCAGCGCCGACAGCGGCACAAAACGAATATCCGGGTTGCCCGACAGTTGCTCAGCGAAGGTCAGATACTCTTCGCGGATGGTGTTAAAGATCTCTTCACTAAAATCGACAAGATCCATTTTGTTCACCGCCACCACCAGGTGCTTGATCCCCAGCAGCGTGGAGATAAAACTGTGACGGCGGGTTTGGTCCAGCACCCCTTTACGGGCATCGATCAGCAGGATTGCCAGCTCGCAGGTTGACGCGCCGGTCGCCATGTTACGGGTGTACTGCTCGTGCCCGGGCGTATCGGCGATAATAAATTTACGTTTCTCGGTAGAGAAATAACGGTAAGCCACGTCGATAGTGATGCCCTGCTCACGCTCGGCCTGCAGACCGTCCACCAGCAACGCCAGATCCAGTTTTTCGCCCTGAGTACCGTGACGCTTGCTGTCATTATGCAGCGATGACAGCTGATCTTCATAAATCTGTCGGGTATCGTGCAGCAGTCGGCCAATCAGGGTGCTTTTACCATCATCAACGCTGCCGCAGGTCAGAAAACGCAGCAGGCTTTTGTGCTGCTGAGCGTGCAGATAGGCTTCTACGCCGCCTTCATCGGCAATTTGTTGTGCAATAGTGGTATTCATGGCGGCTCCTTAGAAATAACCCTGACGTTTCTTCAGCTCCATAGAGCCTGCCTGGTCGCGGTCAATCACGCGCCCCTGTCGTTCGCTGGTGGTAGAGACCAGCATCTCTTCGATGATCTCCGGCAGCGTTTGCGCATTAGACTCCACCGCGCCGGTCAGCGGCCAGCAACCGAGGGTGCGAAAGCGCACCATCTGTTTTTTGATCATCTCCCCAGGTTGCAAATCAATCCGATCATCGTCGATCATCATCAGCATGCCGTCACGCTCCAGCACCGGGCGTTCTGCCGCCAGATACAGCGGAACGATTTCAATGTTTTCCAGATAGATGTACTGCCAGATATCCAGCTCGGTCCAGTTGGAGAGCGGGAAGACGCGGATGCTTTCGCCTTTGTTAATCTGGCCGTTATAGTTGTGCCACAGTTCCGGGCGCTGATTTTTCGGGTCCCAGCGGTGGAAGCGATCGCGGAAAGAGTAGATTCGTTCTTTGGCGCGGGATTTCTCTTCATCGCGGCGCGCGCCGCCGAACGCCGCGTCAAAGCCGTATTTATTCAGCGCCTGCTTGAGCCCTTCGGTTTTCATGATATCGGTATGCTTGGCGCTGCCGTGAACGAACGGGTTAATCCCCATCGCCACCCCTTCCGGGTTTTTATGCACCAGCAGCTCGCAGCCGTAGGCTTTCGCGGTACGGTCACGGAACTCGTACATTTCGCGAAATTTCCAGCCCGTATCAACATGCAGCAGCGGGAATGGCAGGGTTCCGGGATAAAACGCTTTACGCGCCAGATGCAGCATTACGCTGGAGTCTTTACCGATGGAGTACATCATCACCGGGTTAGAGAATTCGGCGGCCACCTCGCGAATGATATGGATGCTTTCCGCCTCCAGTTGCCGCAGGTGAGTGAGTCGTTTTTGGTCCATAACCGTTCCTTATAAGGCCTGGTGCAACAGGCGTTATTGTTGCAGCCAGTTTGGTTACGGACAGCGCACAGCAACCGGAGCGTACAAAAGTACGTGAGGATTACGAGCACTGCCCGGAGCCAAAATGGCAAATAAAATAGCCTGTCGCGCCGGGACTAAGCCAGATTTACCACAGAAGAGTTAAACCCTTCTGCCGTCGTTGCGTGTTGAAACCAGGCGAGCTGTTGATGTAATTGCACCACTTCGCCCACCACCAGCAGAGCGGGAATCGGAGCGTCTTCCGCCAGCTGTTCCAGTTGTTGTAATATGCCGGTCTTCGTTTGCTGATCGGCGCGAGTTCCGCGAGAGATCACCGCTACCGGGGTATTGCGATCGCGACCATGGGCGATCAGATGCGCGCTGATTTGCGCCGCTTTCAGACTGCCCATGTAAATCGCCAGGGTCTGTCCGCTTTGCGCCAGTCGTGCCCAGTCGAGTGAGGCGTTTTCCACACTATCGTGACCGGTAATAAAAGTGGTGCTCTGGGCATAATCCCGATGAGTGAGCGGAATACCGGCATACGCCGTCGCCCCCGCCGCGGCCGTAACGCCAGGAACAACCTGAAACGGGACACCCGCAGCCGCCGCAGCCTGTAGTTCTTCACCGCCGCGACCGAAAATAAACGGGTCGCCGCCCTTCAGGCGTATTACCGTTTTGCCCTCTTTTGCCGCCACCACCAGCATTCGGTTGATCTCCTGCTGCGGTACGGAAACACCAGACGCGCTTTTACCAACGCAGATCGTCTCGGCGTCGCGGCGTACCAGCTCACGCACCTCCGGAGTAACCAGATGGTCATAAAACACCACATCCGCCTGCTGAATAGCCTGCAGGCCGCGCAGGGTCAGCAGCCCGGCATCGCCCGGTCCTGCCCCGACAAGAATAATTTCACCGGTGCGCTTTCCCGGCTGCCTGAGTTCGTCTTCCAGCGCCTTTTTCGCCTCGGCTTCGTTGCCTGCCAGCATCAGGCTGGCAAAGCGGCCGGTAAACACGCGCTCCCAAAAGCGGCGGCGTTCGGCGGTGGTTTTGAGATGGATTTTAATATGGTGGCGCCAGTTGCTCGCCGTTTCGACCAGCCGCCCCAGATTGCCCGGCAGCAACGCCTCTATTTTTTCGCGCAGAATGCGGGAAAGCACCGGCGCCTTCCCGCTGGAAGAGATAGCCACCAGCAGCGGAGAACGATCGACAATTGAAGGAAATATAAACGAGCACAGCGCCTGGTTATCAACCACGTTGACTAACCGATAGCGCGCGTTAGCCGCGGCGGCGACGCGCTGGTTCAGGTCATCATCTTCAGTCGCGGCAATCACCAGGAAAACGTCATCGAGCTGCTGCTCTTCAAATGCGCTCGCTTGCCACTGAATTTCCTGGCGCTCAACCTTCTTGGCCAGTTCCGGAATCAACGCTTCCGCAATAATCCGGACCTTCGCTTGCGCACGTAACAGAAACGTAATTTTGCGAGCGGCAACCTCGCCACCGCCGATAACCAGTACGGATCTTTCTTTCAATTCGGCGAACAAGGGCAAGTAATCCACTACACAAAAACTCTCTTACAATCACAATAGGGCGACTATAGGGTGCGGTTCAGAGCAAATGAAATGACGAAATGGAATGAGTTGTTACTCAAAGGAATAACGAGCTGGAAAAGCAAATATCAAAAAGTGCTTAACATGCGATTTTTCCGCCATTTAAGCGCAATTGAAATTGTTTAACGACGGTCACAGTTTCATACTACGCGGGAAAAATTGTTTTATGTGCTTAAGGACCGACTATGTTTTCCGCATTGTGCCATCGCCTTCTCCCTCTGGCGTTAGGCGCAGGTTTTGTCTTCTTCGCCGCCCCGGCAATGAGCGCCCTGGGTGAAACCGCCAATGCACAAGCTCGTCATATCGCCACTTTTTTCCCCGGAAGAATGACCGGCTCGCCCGCCGAGATGCTGTCAGCAGATTATTTGCGTCAGCAGTTCATGCATATGGGTTATAAGAGCGATATTCGCCGTTTTAATACCCGTTATATTTACACCGACAACGATAAACGCCAAAACTGGCAAAACGCCACCGGCAGCACGGTTATCGCCGCGCATGAGGGTAAAGATCGCCAACAGATTATCATCATGGCGCACCTTGATACCTACGCGCCGCAGAGCGATGCCGATGTCGAAAATAACCTCGGTGGCCTGACGCTACAGGGTATCGATGATAATGCGCTGGGGATTGGCGTAATGCTGGAACTTGCCGAAAAGCTAAAAAATGTCCCTACTCGCTACGGTATTCGCTTTATCGCTACCAGCGGCGAAGAGGAAGGCCGTCTTGGCGCGCAAAACCTGCTGAAACGCATGAGCGACGCGGAGAAGAAAAACACGCTGTTGGTGATTAATCTCGATAATCTGGTGGTGGGTGATAAGCTCTACTTTAATAGTGGCCGCAACACGCCAGCTTCGGTGCGTAAGCTAACCCGCGACCGGGCGCTGGCTATCGCGCACAGTAAAGGTATTAGCGCATTCAGCAATCCCGGTTTGAATCCTGCCTACCCAAAAGGTACCAGTTGCTGTAACGATGCCAGCGTGTTTGATGAAGCCGGCATCCCGGTGCTGTCCGTGGAAGCCACTAACTGGTCGTTAGGAAGAAAAGATGGTTATCAGCAGCGCGCCAAATCCCGTTCGTTCCCGAATGGCACCAGTTGGCATAATGTGCAACTGGATAACCAGCAGCATATTGATAAAGCGCTGCCGGGCCGAATTGCGCAGCGCAGCCGCGATGTCATGAGGATTATGCTGCCGTTGGTTAAAGAACTGGCGAAAGCGGAGAAAAAAACGTCTCAAAACAGGCTATCAGCAAAGCCCGCCCGCAAAGGCGAATGATAAACCCTATCCGCGTCTCCCCCTGCTGTCTTGCGACTATAATCCCCGCTGGCGCGGGGAACACTCATCGTAGAAATCCTCCACGAACGTACAGCCCGGTTTATCCCCGCTGGCGCGGGGAACACCAATACGCGGAATATATAACCACGCTCAATATCGGTTTATCCCCGCTGGCGCGGGGAACACACGGGCCGGATGAAACAATCACCTCGAACTGCCGGTTTATCCCCGCTGGCGCGGGGAACACTGGCCGTCAGTGTGGATGATATAAAAACCTGACGGTTTATCCCCGCTGGCGCGGGGAACACGACGACGGCGCCACTTCCACCGATTTGCTGGCCGGTTTATCCCCGCTGGCGCGGGGAACACTTTCCCCGGCCAGATTGACGATCTCATGCTGCCGGTTTATCCCCGCTGGCGCGGGGAACACACATTCAGTAGAGATGCGCTTTTTGATAAAATCGGTTTATCCCCGCTGGCGCGGGGAACACGTTGGTGCGGTGCCCGAGTTTGCGAGCTGAACCGGTTTATCCCCGCTGGCGCGGGGAACACGAGAGCGCTCCCTGGGTACGAACTTCGCAATACGGTTTATCCCCGCTGGCGCGGGGAACACCCTGAACACCACCACGCGCCGTATCGTCGCAGCGGTTTATCCCCGCTGGCGCGGGGAACACGGTTTGTAGCTTCATCAGAAACCATGCCGCACCGGTTTATCCCCGCTGGCGCGGGGAACACTGCGCTCAAAAACACTCGACTCCCTCGCCTGGCGGTTTATCCCCGCTGGCGCGGGGAACACGATACTGCCGAAACGCCGTTACCAGTATACTCCGGTTTATCCCCGCTGGCGCGGGGAACACTTGGTGAACGTGTTGCCCTGGCTGCTGACCGACGGTTTATCCCCGCTGGCGCGGGGAACACCGGGATCGCGCTGGTATGCTGAATCGGATAACCGGTTTATCCCCGCTGGCGCGGGGAACACTTGGTTGACGGTCGTCGTCAGAGAATCAACGGCGGTTTATCCCCGCTGGCGCGGGGAACACTTTCCCGTTTTTCCTGGCCACTCGGATATACACGGTTTATCCCCGCTGGCGCGGGGAACACATTCCGCTGAGGGCCTCTTTAACCTCTTTATCCGGTTTATCCCCGCTGGCGCGGGGAACACTGCGATTAACACGATCAGTTCTAACGTGAGCAAGGTTTATCCCCGCTGGCGCGGGGAACACCAGTAGCGGATCGGAGCCATTAGAGATGCTCTGGGTTTATCCCCGCTGGCGCGGGGAACACTTCGATATGGAACTGGAGGACCACGCGGGCAACGGTTTATCCCCGCTGGCGCGGGGAACACGGCTGCACTGCCGCGACAAACTTCAATTACACCGGTTTATCCCCGCTGGCGCGGGGAACACTGCCGCATGAACCTCCCCTTCCAGCGTCACCACGGTTTATCCCCGCTGGCGCGGGGAACACTTGTTCATACATGTGACCAAAGCACCAAGTAACGGTTTATCCCCGCTGGCGCGGGGAACACGTGGGGGCGCGATGGTGGCGGGCGTGGGTGCCCGGTTTATCCCCGCTGGCGCGGGGAACACGGAGTCACTGAAGGCTGATCCCGCGTTGACAGCGGTTTATCCCCGCTGGCGCGGGGAACACGATGCCAGCTTGCGCTAATTTTTTGCCCCATCCGGTTTATCCCCGCTGGCGCGGGGAACACATTGTCTTCTGCATGCTTTGTGGCTTCATGCGCGGTTTATCCCCGCTGGCGCGGGGAACACTCTTTACTCGCCTGCTATACTGTACAGATAAACGGTTTATCCCCGCTGGCGCGGGGAACACACGCAATACAACTCCCGCGAGGAGTACCTGGCCGGTTTATCCCCGCTGGCGCGGGGAACACCCAGGCGCTGATGCAGAAAAATGGCAGCCATACGGTTTATCCCCGCTGGCGCGGGGAACACGCCGGTTCAGCCCGCCCCGGCACAACAACCGTCCGGTTTATCCCCGCTGGCGCGGGGAACACGATTCACTCATCATATCGTTTTGAACTATAACCGGTTTATCCCCGCTGGCGCGGGGAACACACTAAATTTATATATCTGTTTTCTATAGGATTTTTTAGAAATAAACAATATACCAACCTATTAGTAACAACTCCACCTTATTAAAGAGCAGGTAACCTACTGATTTTCAATGGGAAGAAAAGAAACCAACCTCAAGCCATCCAAATCTACCGGAATACGACGGTTTTCCCCCCAGGTTTGAAACTCAAAACCAGACTCAGTGTTTGTTGCCCAGGCCATAACAATATTTCCAATACCTCCCAACTGGGTAACCTGTTGCCAGATCATTTCTCGCACACGTTTTGAGACATCGCCTACGTATACGCCAGCCCGGATTTCCAGGAGCCATATAGCAAGTCGTCCTCGCAAACGTGGGGGGACATTTTCCGTTACAACAACCACCATACTCATTAACCGTGCCCTCTATGCCCATTATCAGCAAGTGACTGCGGTTCAGGAATTGCGGGAGGCAGCATATCTGGCGCAGGTTTCGGTGGCTCAATCTCACCAGCAGCGAGAACCTCTTCAATCAAAGGGATAAGCTTTCCGGTGAGCCTGGTACTACGAAAAATATCACGACAGGCCAGTCTGACTTCACGATCGGGTTCGGAAGGAGCACGTGCAGCAATTTCAAATGCTTTCGGGACCACTGATTCAAATTTGATGATATCAGCGATGTCATAAACAAATGAAAGGGGCTTGCCACTATGAATGAAACCAATCGCCGGCGCATAACCCGCCGCCAATACTGCCGCTTCTGAAATCCCGTACAGGCATGAAGTTGCAGCGCTGATACATTGGTTCACCACATCTCCTTTTTCCCAGTCCTTAGGATCATAATTACGGCCATGCCACTTCACTCCGTACTGTTTAGCCAACAATGCGTAAGTCTGACGAACACGAGAACCTTCAATACCGCGCAGCTGCTCAACAGAACGACGCGCAGGCGGCGGCTCACGAAAACGGAGTTCATACATTTTACGCACGACTTTCAGACGTAAATCATCATCCAGCGCCAATTTCGCCTGATACAACAGTTTGTCTGCCCGCGCACCGCCGGGCTGCCCGGAAGAGTAAACCCGGACACCGGCCTCTCCTACCCACACCAGTAGTGTTCCTACCGTTGACGCCAGGCGCACTGCCGCATGAGAAATCCGAGTCCCCGGTTCCAGCATGATACAGGCCACAGACCCTACCGGAATATGAGTACGTATCCCCGTCTTATCGATCAACACAAATGCACCATCCAGGACATCAATCTGCCCATACTGGAGGAAAATCATTGATGTACGATCTTTCAGTGGAATGGGACTGAGCGGTACATAAGTCACCCTTTGTCTCCAGGTTTAATCAGCATTAGCCCGCAGCCAAAAGCCCGGCTTTTCCCATATCCCTGAATCAGACGCTGCAGAAATAACGCTGGGTCGTTAACCACCAGTAGGCCAGAATAGTCCACGCTGCTGAACTGGATCATCTGCCGGGACTTCGCCCGAACAATCTGCTGCTGCCGATACGCATCCACACTCACTTCACTGAGCGAAAATCCATTCTGTTTCCCTTGTTTCGCCAGCCAGTCTTGCGCCGTCTGCCGTTGATGCTGCCAGATATCCAGGTCCTCGTTCTTCCCTTTCACCTGACGTTTTGCTTCCATCAACAGATCGTGACGTTTACCTGCTTTACAAATCGTTGGATTGGCTCGCAGGCTAAAACGCAGCGTTTGACCCGGGCTTAAGGTCGCTAAGAACGAACGATATTCGATATCGAAAATATCGCTCTCAGCCGGTGGTTGTTGAGAAAGCACAAAGAAACGAAATGCTCCCTGAAGCTCCTCTCGACGATAAAGAAACTGCCGTTCGCCTCTTCCGGGAAACAGCTCCCAAAGCCACTGGTGCATCACATATTCTCCGCGATCCACTAATTTCAGCAGTTGTGATGGTAAAAGCTTACTGGTATGCAGCGTTATTTTTGCGAGATACACGGTTCCTCCTTGATGAGCAGCACGCCTTGATTAACGGTGCGTTCGCCAAACGTCCACTGCTGGCGACTCATTGGCCTGTCACGACGACGTAAGACTTTATTGGCTTCCAGACCTTCATGTTCGCCCTCCCACCAGCACTGAGGCTGTAATTCCGCTAACGGAATTTTTAGCCTGTTGAACTTCTCCCGATACTGATCATACGCATCACTCAGCACATCCGGGGCGGAACCTTCCAGCAGCAAGGGCGCAAGCGGTAATGCCAGAGGATGGCTTTTACGCCCCAGATACAGAGAGAATACCGGATGTTGTAACGCATCTCGTAGTTGCTCCAGCGAATATGGCGCACCGGAGGTTTGCGCTATCGCCACCATCCACCAGGCGTCGGTGTAATAATCCCGACGGGAGATCAGCGCACTCAGCAGTTCAGGATCGCTTAACTCTTCACGACGACTGAAATAACGGGCTTTACGCACTTCTTTCGGCATCTGGACAGTATGGTAATCCCGCGCCCAACGAGGCTCCCTGCTGGCACATAACAAAAATGCGTAGTGATGATTAAACTCGTTCAGACGTTTTTCTTCATCGCGACGAATCCCCAGGGCTGCCGCCAGTAGTCCCAGTAGCGCCGAACGCGTGGGTAACTCATGACTATGGCGCACCTCTCCGGGGGCATCCACGCCCCATGAAGCCATTGGCCCCTGAAGCTGAAAAATCAGATACTGGCTCATAGTAGCCCCTTACGCGCTGATAAAATCCAGCACCTCTTTGATGCTTCCCTTTCCATTCATCACATCAAAACCGACGGATTCTGTCCGTTGTTCGTAAACCGTATTTATATTCTCGCGCATTTCAGTAATGCGTTTTATCGCGGCCTCCAGCTGGTTGGTGCCGTTGATCGGGTTGTAAAACGCCGCCGCCAGTGAACGAGGTTGATCGGTTCCTTTTTCCGCCAGCATCCAGGACGCATAAGCACGACTGGCAAAGCTATTTTGTTTGCCGGTTGGCGAGACTTTCAGCACGGCCTCGGTAAAAGCGCGCAGCGTTTTATTCGCCAGCTCTTCATTGCCGTTCAGATTTTTCAGTAGCAGGTCTTTGTCGATACAAATATAAGTATAAAACAGAGCCGAGCCGAAACCGGCTTCACCAAGATGCCCCGCGCCAGCATCCTCAGAAGGTTTACGCAGATCGTCTACCGCGGTAAAAAAATCATCTTCCACGATGGTTTCACTGACGCCGAATGCATGCGCAACCTGACACGCGGCTTCCACATTGAACTCCGGTTTATTTGCCAGCATACGGCCAAACATGGCAATATCGACTGCCATGCGATCGCGACGCAGCAGCAAAAGTTCTTCTTCTTTCGGTGCTCGTTTTTCTTCAGCCAAGCGATGCGCCAGCGCCATGACCGCATCGAACTCTGCCGGACTGATATGCACCAGTTGCTCGGTTTCAGCATTGGTCAATGGTTCTTTCGGTTTCTTCTCCGTTTTAGCTTTACCTAAATAGTCCGCAATCGGTTTTACCCACTCGACGGCCTTTTTGTCATCGATGCCGTTTTCCGTCAGGATTTTCGCCACCTCACGCGCAATACGTCCGCTACGAATACCAATATTTCCGGCAAGAGCCTGTTCAAAAAGTTCGGATGTGCGCCAGGCGCGCTTCAGGCTTTGTGAAGAAACGCGAAGACGCGTCGCGCCACCGAGCACGACCGTTTTCGGCGAACCGGTGTCATCACGGTTCAGGTTGGCAGCCGGATATGCGGTCAGTAAATGCAGTTGAATAAACGTGGTCATCTGAGAGTCCCTTATTAATCGTCGTTGTTGGCATCACCGGCCTGGTAATACTCCAGCGCCCAGCGGATACGGATAAATTCAGTTGGCCGCTGGCGGCGGCGGATATGGTTAAGCAGTTCGTCGTTTTCCCGACACCAGCAAAAGATGTCATCTGCCAGTGACGGAAGATTCACCGCGCCATTAAGCAGCCGAACCGCACGCAGTAGCTGACGCAGCAATTCATCAGGCGTTTTCACCGCAGACAGCCGGGAAAAGCGCAGTTCGGACATCACCGGGTTATTGCCGGTCATCTGGCCTAACTGCGCAGCAAAATTCGGCTCTTTAACAATAGATTTAACATGTGCGGCCAGCGCCGCGGTTATCGCCAGCGCGGTAAAACGCCACTCTTGCCCTTCTATTTTCCATAACGTGTGAGTCTGCATCAGCAGGGAACGAAATCCTTCTGACAGGCAGGCTTCACTCACCGTTTTGCTGCGGCGCAGGCTGGCACGCAGACCGCGTTTTTCCTGTAACTCTTCATGCCATCGGCGCAACGTGGCCTTATGGTCGTCTTCCACAATACTCATTCAGCAGCCTCCTGCTTTTTCGCTTTGGCGGCTTTCGCGTTCAGCTTCTCCGCCGACTTGGTGAAATATTTTTTACGCGCGGTCATGATGCGTTTGAGATCGGTACCCTCATAGGGGTTGGTAAAAACGTGATCGTCAAAGTAGCGGCGGGTAAATAACCAGATATCATTTTGCCATTGGCTCAGTCTTTTTTCTGTGCTCTGGCCGCTCTCAATATCGCGAACCAGTTCCAGAAAAGAGGCCTGAGTAAGATGCCAGAAGTCGATATCAATAAAGCTGAAATCACCGCGTGCGCCTTTGGCATCAGAGAACCAGGCCTCTTTTAATGCGCTACGCAGCAGGCCGAGGTGACGCGATGCCGTTTGCGCCGCCTGCCGCAGATCGGGGATAATGTTTTCGGTTAATAACAGCGGGAAGTGATGTTCATACCAGCAGCGGGCTTTCATATTGTCAAAATCATAGCCAAAGCCCCACAATCCAATCCTGATATCCTTAAGGTTATGCGTAGCGAACGTTTTAACAACCTGAGCCGGGTATTCTCGGTTATTTTCTGATGTACCTTCCTGACTCAATCCCAGCCAGTCCCGCCAGATAAGGCCGCCCGGCTGCGGTTTGACGGAATAGCGTTCACTACCTTCTTTTAACGGCAGGCGATAAGGTGTCAGTGGGTGTACCCAACCCGCGTAATTAACGCCGTAGTTTTTTACGGTCATCGAACTCAGCAGTTCATCACTGTGAGTTTCACAGAGATCGCAAGAGCCTGAATGAGTGGATGCAAAATCAAGACGAATACGTCTTGGCATCCCCCAATAGGCCTGCAGCGGATTGACCTGTTCTGGGGTTGTGACGGCATTTGCCAGTTCACTGGTGCGGGTGGCGGCTAACCAGGGAAAGACTGATGCATCGCACTGCTCCGGCAAAGGTAATCCACCGCTATCCTGCGGCATAACATTGAGCCATAGCTTGCGCCATAGAGGCGTTTGCCGGTTACTCTGATACTCCTGCAATTCGATAAGCGTGGTCATCGGCCCGCCGCCTCGCAGCCCGGTTCGATAACCTTTACCGCCCGATGGCGCATTAAGCTGCAACGAAAATAACGCCAGCGCCGCGCAGTGCGAGCAAAAGTGCTGCGTGACGCCGCGCTTAACAAAATGGTCTTTATTAAATTTGGTGGTTTGCGCCCCAGGAATTTCCGGCAGCAATGAGGCGATTGAAACTTTCTCGCCACCTATGGGTTCAAAATCCTGCATAAAAGAGGGTGTATCGGCACCAAACTGAAAGGCAGACTCTAGCGGTTCCAGCGCCTGACGAAGTTTTTCTGCGCTCAATCCATCGTCGAACCAGATATCCTCCCAGCGAGCACTGTTTTTCGGCGCGACAGTGCATTGTAATAATCCCAGCAAGAACTGCCAGGCTGCGCCCTGCAAATCCGCTCGCGTGGCGGCGACATCTACCACGTTTTCATCTGTCAGATTGACTGGCGCCAGTTTGCCAATGGAACCGTCTTTGAAACGAACGGGAAGCCAGGGTGTTGAAATTAAATTTATCGGAAACATGCCTTTTCCTTACCTGATGCGCCAGTCCATGGCGCAAAAGTGTTCCCTTGAGTTTTAACGGACTGACAGTTGAAAACTCACTGTCAGCTTGTTGCCCAGGTGAATCATCAAACGACAGATCACGAAAGCCTGTCAGTGCAATTCTGTGTCGTTAATCTGCCTTTCCGATCAGCCCTTCATGCATTGAATAACCACACGTCTCAGAATCAGATACCACAATCACCATCGCAAACTCCTGATTCTGATGCTGCTCAACGCACCACTGCCGAAACGGCTTACCGTCAAGCAACGTAAAATCTTCACGATGTTTATTCCACCATCCCTCGCGTACCCGCAGCACGCTCATTTCCCAGGCGTGCTCGCCTGACGCATAAGGCGTAACAACGCCATCGACAATTTTCGCCAGCCATAGGGTGATGGACTCTTCAGCAAGGCGCGTCGACAATTTTTCCGGTAAAAAATCGCTGCTTTCCGGGCTATATCCAGGTGCAAAGTTGATAAGGTTTTGATCGGCAAATGCCCGGTCGCAGTAATATTTTCCCTCCCGCACCTGCTCTGTCTGCACAAAACTTTCCGGCATATTGACCTCTTCGCCGTAGACCGACTCGATCAGCAATCGGGCAGACTGAGGCATGCGAATTTCCCCCTGTTCACGCAGTACACGCTGAGTGAGCCACAGGCGCCCATGATCGGGATAGACATAAGCGCTGTTACGCATGGTGCTGGAAAACCAGTCCTCGTGTGGCGAGTCATTCCATTCAGGAGCCTGAATCAGCAACTCCGGCGCATCACGTTCATCCTGTCCGGATAATTTCAATAAGCCATGACAATCCCGAATATGACGCTGTAATCGTCCCGCCCGCTGAATCAACAAGTCCACAGGCGCTAAATCAGAGATCATTTCATCAAGGTCAATATCCAGGCTCTGTTCAATAACCTGAGTGGCGATCAACACCTTTCCACTACGTTGCGTCCCACCTTTTTTACCAAACTGAGCCAGCGCCTGATTTTCAATTCGCTGACGGTCATAAAAAGCAAAGCGGCTATGGAATAACAATAGGTTTTCGGCCGGAATACCCCCCCTGCCAAGCAGTTGACGATAGATACGGATCGCGTCATCCACGGAATTGCGTATCCACGCAATACATTTCCCCTGACTTACGGTCTTCTCAATGTGTTCAATACACTCCTGTTCGCTATGTATCCAGGCCACTTTGACGCTGCGCTGAACCTCTTTACGGGTTTCCACATATTGCGAAATCACCTGCGAACCAGAGACCTGCGTTAACCAGGGATAATCGCTATAACCCAGTAATGGCGCTTCAATCTGACGCTTTGTTCCTTTAGCAAAAGCGGCAACCAGCCGGTCCCGCTGCTGCTGAGATAGGGTGGCGGAAAGCAGAATAGTGGTATTGCCGTCACTGGCCTGCTTTTCAATCAATCCCTCCAGAATTCGCGACATATAAGCGTCATAGGCATGGATCTCATCGGCGACCAGAATCTTCTTGTTCAGCCCCAGCATCCGCAGGTTATTGTGCTTAAACGGCATCACCGCCATCATCGCCTGATCGAGCGTACCAACACCGACTTCGGCCAACAGCGCTTTTTTATTGCTGTCAGTAAACCAGGCCGCGCATCCCTGACTGTCAGGCTGAAGATCATCAGGTTCTTCTGAACCCGATAAATCGCCCGACCAGATTGACTGATTAAAACGCGCCATTAATCCACGTGCGCTATGCGCCAGGACCAGGCTGGGCCGTGAATGTGGTTGGTATAGCGCCAGCCAGCTCTCCGCCAGACGCTCAAACATAGCATTCGCCGTCGCCATCGTCGGCAAGCCAAAATAGAGGCCCTGCGCCCTTCCTGCGGCCATCAGGCGGTTAGCCAGAATAAGCGCGGCTTCCGTTTTCCCGGCACCGGTCACATCTTCAAGAATGAATAATTGCGGACCTTGTTGATTAATATCCAGCTCAAGCGCTTTTTGTTGTAACGGGGTTGGATGCCGGATAAAAGGAAATAACGCATTTACACCAGAAAAAGGCGCGACTTCAGAAGAAGGCGGGAAAACAGAAATGGCTATTTTTGCTTTCACCAGCGCATGGTGCCGCCAGTATGACTCAATAGCCATCGGTTTAGCGATTCGTGGAAAATATCGGGTTGAAGAACCGACCCAATCAGCCAACACTATCGTCGCTGAAATAAACCATGACAGATGTTTAAAGAGAGCAATACTATCATCGTCATCCCAAAATTCAGGGATCTCAAACAGCGGAAATAACGATTTTATGCTGGCAAGAAAATCGCGTGCCGCCTCTTTATCCTGCTGACGAAAATTTTTCAGCTCCGCGACCAAAGCCGGTGGACGCCCATGATGCCCGGTCGTAAGCGGCATCCAAAGTGCAATGACGCGCTTCAACTTGCGGGCTGCAAGAGAAGATGTTGGGAGAAGTTCAGAATACCCGCTCAGATAATCATTCCACAGCCAATATCCCAGGGTGGCATGCGGGATGGCCTCATAATTTTTTATATTGTCATTCTGCGAGTTAAGATTGTCATGAATATAAAGCTGTTGGAAAGAATGCGCGAATTTCCCGATATCATGCCAGCATAATAACCAGGCAAAAAACTGCGCTGCCTGAGCCCTGTCATCCAGGCCCATTTTCTTAAGATAATCAGCGATATTATGGATATTATGCTGCACCATCCAGTAACCAACTGCCGCCACATCCAGAGAATGCCAGCACAGTAAGTGATAATCATCACCTCCCTCATCATCCCCTCGCCGGGCTTTCCCCCAATAATTAAACATCATCAAGATCACTCCATTAATCAGGAAGACCTTAATATACACAAAAAAATCCCGGCAGCGCCGGGACTCACATTAACCTTCGTGCAATCCGCACTCTCTTTTCAGACCAAAGAAGCGCGTCTCTTCTTCCGCCATTCCCGGCTCCCATTTGCGGGTGGTGTGGGTATCGCCCACCGACAGATAGCCCTGATCCCACAGAGGATGATATTTCAGGCCGTGCTTTTGCAGATACTGATAAACGGTGCGGTTATCCCAGTCGATGATTGGCAGCACTTTAAACACGCCACGCTGGATCGCCAGAACCGGTAAATGCGCGCGGCTGCCGGACTGCTCCCGGCGCAGGCCAGCAAACCACGTTTGCGCCTTCAGCTCTGCAAGCGCCCGGTTCATCGGCTCAACCTTGTTGATGTCATTGTATTTCTCAATGCCCTCAACGCCCTGCTCCCATAGCTTACCATAGCGCGCTTCCTGCCAGGCCGCGCTCTCCTTCGCCCGATAGACCTTCAGATTCAGGTTGAGCTTATCCGTTAACTCGTCGATAAACTGGTAGGTTTCCGGGAACAGATAGCCGGTATCGGTCAAAATGACCGGAATACCCGGACGTACCTGATTAACCAGATGCAGGCTCACCGCCGCCTGAATACCAAAGCTTGAAGAGAGCACATATTCGCCCGGCAGATTTTCCAGCGCCCATTCGACACGCTGTTGCGCGCTCAGTTTTTCCAGTTGACTATTGGTTTCCGCCAGTTGCAAAACACGATCGACCTTCGGTAATTCGTTAAGCACGTTTAGATCGAGTACGGACATAAGTTCCTCACTGTTTGCCTTGCCTGATGGCGCTACGCTTATCCGGCCTACCGTCTACGTAGGCCGGATAAGGTATTTATGCCGCCATCCGGCGATGCACGTTATTCCCAGAAATCCCGGGCCGGGTCGAGCACCGGGCGAATAATGCCCGCACGCACCGTAAAATCGCCGAAGCCTTCACCCGCTTCGCGCTCTTTCGCCCAGCGCCCTACCAGTTCGTCAAGAGAGTCGAGGATTTCCGACTCGGTAATATTTTCCCGATACATACGCGGAATACGCGTCCCGCTGCGGTTGCCGCCAAGGTGCAGGTTATAACGCCCCGGCGCTTTCCCTACCAGACCAACCTCCGCCAGCATCGCGCGACCGCAGCCGTTCGGGCAGCCGGTGACGCGGGTAACGATATGCTCATCGCCGACCCCATGCTTGCTCATCACCGCCTCGACTTTATCAATAAATGACGGCAGGAAGCGCTCTGCCTCGGCCATTGCCAGCGGACAAGTCGGGAACGATACGCAAGCCATCGAGTTTTCACGCTGCGGAGTCACGGCGTTCATCAGGCCGTGGTCACGGGCCAGCTTTTCGATCTTCGCTTTCTGTTCTTCCGGAACGCTGGCAATGATCAAATTCTGATTCGCCGTAATGCGGAATTCCCCTTTATGGATCTTCGCAATTTTCAGCAGGCCAGTCTTCAACGGACGCCCCGGATAGTCGAGGATACGACCATTTTCAATAAACAGCGTCAGGTGCCAGTTATTGTCGATGCCTTTCACCCAGCCGATACGGTCTCCGCGGCTGGTAAATTCATACGGGCGAATCGGCTCAAACTTGATGCCCGCCCGGCGCTCTACTTCCGCCTTAAAAGTCTCAACGCCCACGCGTTCCAGAGTATATTTGGTTTTCGCATTTTTACGGTCGGTCCGGTTGCCCCAGTCGCGCTGGGTGGTTACCACCGCTTCCGCCACCGCCAGAGTGTGCTCCACCGGCAAATAGCCAAACTCGCTCGCCGTACGGGCATAGGTTTTCTTATTCCCGTGCTCGATAGACAGGCCGCCACCGACCAGCAGGTTAAAGCCCACCAGCTTGCCATTTTCAGCAATCGCCACGAAGTTCATGTCGTTCGCGTGCAGATCGATATCATTTTGCGGCGGGATCACCACGGTGGTTTTGAACTTACGCGGCAGATAAGTCTGACCGAGGATCGGTTCTTCGTCCGTGGTGGCGACTTTTTTCTGATCCAGCCAGATCTCTGCATAAGCGCGAGTGCGCGGCAGCAGGTGCTCGGAGATCTTCTTCGCCCATTCGTAGGCTTCCGCATGCAACTGGGACTCATACGGGTTAGAGGTACAGAGCACATTACGGTTCATATCGTTGGCGGTGGCCAGCGAGTCCAGCCCAACGGAGTGCAGCATCTGATGTACCGGCTTCACGTTCTTCTTCAGAATGCCGTGAAACTGGAAAGTCTGGCGGTTAGTCAGACGAATGCTACCGTAAATCGTATTTTCACCGGCGAATTTATCAATCGCCTGCCACTGTTTGGTGGTGATAACGCCCCCCGGCAGGCGACAGCGCAAGAGCATCGCATGACGCGGCTCCAGCTTCTGCGCCGCACGCTCGGCGCGAATATCGCGGTCATCCTGCTGATACATGCCGTGAAAACGGATCAGCAGAAAATTGTCGCCTTTAAAACCACCGGTCAGGCCGTCGTTCAAATCTTCTGCAATGGTGCCGCGCAGATAGTTGCTTTCCAGCTTCATACGCTCGGCGTCAGCCAGTTTACCTTCGACCACCAGCGGGCCTGGATGTTTTTCGCTCATTAGTAGACATCTCGCTGATAACGGCGCTCAACGCGCAGCTCACTTAAAAATTCGTCCGCCGCTTCGGCGTCCATCGCACCGTATTCGGCAATCACTTCCAGTAACGTCTGCTCAACGTCTTTTGCCATGCGATTCGCGTCGCCGCAGACATAAATATGGGCGCCATCGTTAATCCAGCGCCACAGTTCAGCCCCCTGCTCGCGCAGCTTGTCCTGAACATAGACTTTTTGTTGTTGATCGCGGGACCAGGCCAGGTCAATGCGGGTCAGTACGCCCTCTTTGACGTAGCTCTGCCACTCCACCTGATAAAGGAAATCTTCGGTAAAGTGCGGGTTGCCAAAGAACAGCCAGTTCTTGCCTTCTGCGCCTTCCGCCGCGCGCTGCTGCATAAACGCGCGGAACGGCGCGATGCCGGTGCCTGGGCCAATCATGATCACCGGCGTCTGCGGGTTGGCAGGCAGACGGAAGTTATCGTTATGTTCGATAAAGATCCGCACTTCACCATCTTCTTCAACGCGATCGGCAAGGAAACTGGAGGCGCCGCCAGCACGGGCGCGGCCTTCAATATCATACCGAACCACGCCAACGGTAATGTGTACTTCGCTTTCCACTTCCGCCTGGGATGAGGCGATAGAGTACAGCCGCGGGGTTAACGGACGCAGCAGATCGATCAGCGCCTGAGCATCCAGCTGTGCCGGAGAGAAACGGACCATGTCGACAATCGGCGTGGTCGCGGCATAATGCTGAAGCTGCGCTTTATCGCCCACTAGCGGCAGCAGAGACTCGCTGCGAGTTAAGGTGGCATAGCTCTCAACAATGTTACCGGTGTTAACCGTCAGCTCGACGTGCCACTCCAGCGCGTCGGCAAGCGGCAGGGTTTTTCCCTCTACCGTAACCGGCTCATCGCCTTTCAGCCACAGCAGTTCCACCAGCTCTTTTACCAGCGCCGGATCGTTCTGGTACCACACGCCCAGGGCATCGCCCGGCTGATAACGCAGGCCCGAGTCGCCGAGGTCGATTTCAATATGACGGACATCTTTTTCTGAATCGCGGCCGGTGATTTTTTGATTTACCGCGAGGGTCGCGGTCAGCGGCGCTTCTTTGCTGTACGGGCTGGAGTGGATCTCATTCACCGCCCCGCTGGTGGCCAGTTGGGACGGCGAAGCAGCAGGCGCGCGCGCCTTCAGCACCTCAACCACGCGGGCGCGCCATTCGGCGGCGGCAGCCTGATATTCCACATCAGCGTCAACCCGGTCAAGCAGGCGTTCGCCCCCCAGTTCGGCCAGTTTGCTATCAAAATCTTTACCGGACTGACAGAAAAATTCATAGGAGGTATCGCCCAGGCCAAACACGGCAAATGCCGTATCGGTCAGCTTCGGCGCTTTCTTCGAGAACAGGAACTTGTGCAGCGCGACGGCTTCTTCCGGCGGCTCACCTTCGCCTTGTGTTGACGTCACTACGACCAGCAGTTTTTCGGCGGCAATGTGTTTGAATTTATAGTCGCCGGCGTTGACCAGTTTAACATTGAGCTGTGCGGCCTGCAGATCGTCACGCAGCGCTTCGGCGACGCGGCGGGCGTTACCGGTTTGCGATGCCGAAATAAGGGTGATGGATGGCACTTCTGCCGCCTGGGCTGGAGCGACAACCGCCGCGCCGGGCTGCTGGTTCAGCGCCCCCCAGAAGTAGCCAGAAACCCAGGCCAACTGGGCAGGCGTGAAGTCAGTCGTGGCCGCCTGAAGGCGAGCCATTTGCTCCGGACTCAGCGGTAGCAAATTGGAAGGTGGGGCCTGTGTCGTCATGCGTCGTTATGTTCCAGTAAGCAAAGCTGTGATTCGCGCCCTGTCAGCGCGATAAAACAGAAGAGAATATATTTACTCTAAATAATTCGGGTTGCAGGCAGCGATACTGTGGCAACGTCGTCCGGGCGAGGCCCTGAGATGGGTCGAATTATTGCCAACGCACATGCAGCTCGAAGTATGACGAGCAATAAGGTTAACGGTGCTGATAGTAACAATTAAAGAAGGGATGGAAATAACAAATAACCAAATGGACTAACCTGTTTTAGTTATAGTTATTAACAACAAAATCGATTAAATAACAACATGAAATATAAAGAGTTATTTCAATAAAACCGCGTAAACGCGATGACTTTCTGCTCAGGGACATTTTAGTTAATGATAAAAAATGTGCTTTCCGGTACCCTACGGCGGTTTTTTGCCATATTGAGAATAAAAGATGTCCACCACGCTGTTTAAAGATTTCACCTTCGAAGCCGCTCACCGTCTGCCGCATGTACCGGAAGGCCATAAGTGCGGTCGCCTGCACGGCCACTCTTTTATGGTGCGTCTGGAGATTACCGGTGAGGTCGATCCCCATACCGGGTGGATCATGGATTTCGCCGAGCTTAAAGCCGCCTTTAAGCCGACTTACGATCGTCTGGATCACTACTATCTGAATGACATTCCCGGTCTGTCCAATCCAACCAGCGAGGTGCTGGCAAAATGGATCTGGCAGCAGGTCAAACCGGTGGTTCCGCTGCTCAGCGCGGTAATGATTAAAGAAACCTGTACCGCAGGCTGCGTCTATCGCGGCGAGTGATTTTGGGTTTGCCGGATGGCGACGCGCTGCGTCTTATCCGGCCTGCACACAAATGGGAACAGTTGCAGGCCGGGAACGATTTTTTATCACGCAATATTCAGATATTTGTGCGTCTGCATTGATAAGCGCCAGTTCCGCGCGATACAGGTTTCAATACACAGGCGGGTCGCCTCTTCTTTCTGGCTGATAGGCTGCAGGGCAATGATGCGCGGCTTATCGTCGTTCAGCGTCGCCAGTAGTTCATCCAGCGCTTCAATATCACGCACGCGACCAACCGGGTGCTTGATCTCATTAGCCCGCTCCAGCGCCTGTGACAGCACATTATAGCCGCCGCGCATATTGACCTTTGGCGATACCGTCACCCAGGTATGTGGCGTACAGCGCACCTCATGGGTGCCGCTGGTTTCTATCTGGCAGCTAAAACCGTTTTGCTCCAGCAGAGAAGTTAACGGCGTTAAATCATGAATGCAGGGTTCGCCACCGGTAATCACCACATGACGTGCCGTCCAGCCCTGACGCCCAATAATCGCCAGCAGATCTTCGCCGCTTGCCGGGCCCCATTTATCGCTCTCTTTGGTCTTCGCCAGAATGCTGAACAGCGACACTTCCCGATCGGCAAGCTTATCCCAGGTATGTTTGGTATCGCACCAGGCGCAACCAACCGGGCATCCCTGTAAACGAATAAAAATGGCGGGAACGCCGGTAAAGTAACCTTCGCCTTGCAAGGTCTGGAACATCTCGTTAATCGGGTACTGCATAATCATCTCTGTCTGGGGTTATGAGCGCGCATTATCGCAGATTTACCGGCTCAGGTCTTGCCCCCGGCTGCGTTGCAGTCGGGTAAAAAATAAATAATGCCTTACCCTCACGCCGACGAGCAAACAGATCGTTATTTAATTAGCCTGATCACTCCAGCTAAAACCAGCCTCTATTCGAACGTCATTTTTGATGTAACAAAATATTTTAAGTTGTCACGATAAAAGCATAAGAAAATAGGCCAAAAGCACGACATTTCAAGAATGTACAAACTGATACATTAAATAATGAATTTCTTAATCCCGCGCAAGGTCAAATACGATCCACAGCGCCATATATATATAAAAATAATCTTAATAAACCGTATGTTACGGCACACTCCCATTTAATATCCGTTTAATTGTCGACGCTTAGAATCCAGTCAACCAACATAATGAGATAGCATTCATGAACACATTATTAATTACAGGTACGACCGGATTTCTGGGTGGTGCAATTTTAGAAAACGTTCTGAATCAGACCAATGAAATTAATTTGCTGCTGTTAGTTCGTGCCAATAATAATGCTGCGGCACTTCAACGGGTAAAGGAAAACCTGCGAAAATTCAATATTGCAGAAGAGAAACTGGCGGTACTCGGCGTGCAAAACATTCTGCTGGGCGATTTGGCAGCCCCGGACGTTTTTCTTGACGACCCGCGTCTGGAGCGGGTCACTCATGTTATCAATTGCGCCGCCGTTGCCTCCTTTGGCAACAACCCGTTGATCTGGAAAGTGAATGTCGAAGGAACGCTAAAATTTGCCCGAAGAATGGCCCTTGTCAGCGGCCTTCAGCGCTTTCTGCACGTGGGGACCGCAATGTCATGTTCACCAGAACCCAATTCACTGGTAGCAGAAAGCGCGGAATTTCGCGAGCACGCTGAACATCTGGTTGAGTATACGCACTCTAAATCCACGATAGAACGTCTGATGCAGCAGGAGTGCCCGACGCTACCGCTGGTTATCGCCCGTCCCTCTATTGTTGTTGGTCATACTCATCACGGCTGTCAGCCTTCCAGCAGCATCTTTTGGGTGTTCAGTATGGGTCTGATGCTGCAAAAATTTATGTGTTCTATGGAAGATCGTATTGATGTTATCCCCGTCGATTACTGCGCCGATGCGCTGCTGATGCTGCTTAATTGCCCCCTTGCCCATGGGGAGGTGGTACACATTTCGGCAGGAGAAGAAAATAGCGTGAGGTTTGCGGATATTGATAACGCCATGGCATCCGCGCTAAAACAAGCTCCGGTTGGCAACAAGTACGCTCAGGTCAGCTATGAAACGCTGGTCAACATGCGTCGTGAACTGAAGGATATCTTCGGCCCCTGCAACGAACGTCTGATGCTAAAAGCCATGCGCCTGTACGGTGCCTTCGCCACGCTCAATGTACGATTCAGCAACGACAAACTGCTCAGTATGGGGATGCCGAAACCACCACGCTTTACCGATTATATCGATCGCTGCGTGCAGACAACCCGCGGACTTTCGATTCCACAGCAAATGGCGGTGGATTTTAAGTAATCAATTTTGTCCCGACAAAAAAATGCCAGCCCGAAGGCTGGCATCAGATTGCTGACAAAGTGCGTTTTTCCGGAATTGCCCGGCGGCGCTTCGCTTGCGCGGGCCTACGAAAAACCCATAACATGATGATATTATTGGTTTTACATGCCAGGTAAGGCGATAGCCGCCACCCGGCAGAAATGCGAGCACAATATCTAAATCAGGTTTGTCATCAGCCTCATGCCAGCCCGAAGGCTGGCATTTTCATATCAGATAAAGACAGACTTATGCCTGACCTTTGATCTCTTTACGACCGTTGTACGGCGCTTTTTCACCCAACGCTTCTTCGATACGAATCAGCTGGTTGTATTTAGCAACGCGGTCAGAGCGGCTCATCGAACCGGTTTTGATCTGGCCAGCAGCAGTACCTACAGCCAGGTCAGCGATGGTCGCATCTTCAGTTTCGCCTGAACGGTGAGAGATAACGGCAGTGTAGCCCGCGTCTTTCGCCATTTTGATTGCAGCCAGCGTTTCGGTCAGCGAACCGATCTGGTTGAATTTGATCAGGATGGAGTTAACGATGCCTTTCTCGATGCCTTCTTTCAGGATCTTGGTGTTGGTTACGAACAGATCGTCGCCAACCAGCTGGATTTTGTCGCCCAGCACTTTAGTCTGGTATGCGAAACCTTCCCAGTCAGACTCGTCCAGACCGTCTTCGATAGACACGATCGGGTACTGTTTAGTCAGTTCTTCGAGGAAGTGAGTGAATTCTTCAGCGGTGAACGCTTTGTTGCCTTCACCAGCCAGAACGTATTTGCCGTCTTTGTAGAACTCAGACGCTGCGCAGTCCATCGCCAGAGTGATGTCTTTGCCCAGCTCGTAGCCAGCAGCTTTAACTGCTTCAGCGATAACGGCCAGAGCTTCGGCGTTGGAACCCAGGTTCGGCGCATAGCCGCCTTCGTCACCCACCGCGGTGTTCATGCCTTTGCCTTTCAGCACTTTTGCCAGATGATGGAAAACTTCAGAACCCATACGGATGGCTTCTTTTACCGTTTTCGCGCCAACCGGCTGAATCATAAATTCCTGGATATCAACGTTGTTGTCAGCGTGTTCGCCGCCGTTGATGATGTTCATCATCGGAACCGGCATAGAGTATTTGCCCGGAGTGCCGTTCAGCTCAGCAATGTGCTCATACAGCGGCTGGCCTTTAGACGCCGCAGCAGCTTTGGCGTTAGCCAGAGAGACCGCCAGGATTGCGTTCGCACCGAAGTTAGATTTGTTTTCAGTACCGTCCAGGTCGATCATGATTTTATCAATGCCAGCCTGATCTTTGGCGTCTTTGCCAAGGATTGCCTGCGCGATCGGGCCGTTAACCGCTGCAACAGCTTTGGTTACGCCTTTACCCAGGAAACGGGATTTGTCGCCATCGCGCAGTTCCAGCGCTTCGCGGGAACCGGTAGAAGCACCTGACGGAGCGGCTGCCATACCAACGAAACCACCTTCCAGGTGTACTTCGGCTTCAACAGTCGGGTTACCACGGGAGTCGATGATTTCACGACCGATGACTTTAACGATTTTGGACATTAGGTTTTCCTCAGTACAAGTTAAACTAAAACTCCAGACAAACAATGCACCCTGATGGGTGCATTGCCGTTCTAACTCTTTTACTTCGCCTGACGCTTCTGGTACTCGCCAGCGGCTTTCACAAAGCCAGCAAACAGCGGGTGCCCATCACGCGGCGTCGAAGTAAACTCCGGATGGAACTGACAGGCAACAAACCACGGATGGTTCGGCACCTCGATGATCTCGACCAACTGATCATCCCCGGAACGGCCCGCAATGCGCAGGCCCGCATTTTCAATCGGTTTTAACAACATATTATTGACTTCGTAGCGATGACGGTGGCGCTCGGTAATGGTTGGCTCACCGTACAACTGGCGCACCAGACTATCGTCGCTGAGCTGGCACTGCTGAGCCCCAAGGCGCATTGTGCCGCCCAAATCGCTCTTCTCAGAACGTACTTCAACATTGCCTTCTTCATCACGCCATTCGGTAATCAGCGCCACAACCGGATACTTACAGTCTGGCACAAATTCCGTGGAATTAGCGTTTTCCATTCCCGCTACGTTGCGCGCAAACTCAATCAGCGCAACCTGCATACCCAGACAAATCCCCAGGTACGGAATATTGTTTTCTCGCGCATAGCGCGCAGTGGCAATCTTACCTTCAACTCCGCGATAGCCGAAGCCGCCGGGGATCAGGATAGCGTCCAGATTCTTCAGAATTTCGACGCCGCGCGTTTCAACATCCTGCGAATCGATCAGCTTGATGTTGACGGTTACGCGGTTTTTCAGACCACCGTGTTTCAGCGCTTCAATCACCGATTTATAGGCATCCGGCAGTTCAATGTACTTGCCGACCATCCCGATGGTGACTTCACCTGCCGGATTCGCTTCTTCGTAGATAACCTGTTCCCACTCGGCCAGGTTCGCTTCCGGACAGTTTAAGCTGAATCGTTTACAAATATAATCGTCCAGCCCCTGAGATTTCAACAGGCCTGGAATTTTATAAATGGAATCGACATCTTTCATCGAAATAACCGCTTTTTCCGGCACATTGCAGAACAATGCAATTTTGGCGCGTTCGTTCGCCGGAATCGCGCGATCGGAGCGGCAGACCAGGATATCAGGCTGAATACCGATGGAGAGCAGCTCTTTAACGGAGTGCTGGGTCGGTTTGGTTTTGACTTCACCCGCAGCAGCCATGTATGGCACCAGGGTTAAATGCATAAACAGCGCGTTTTCACGACCGATATCCACCGCCAACTGCCGAATCGCTTCGAGGAACGGCAGAGACTCGATATCACCTACCGTGCCGCCAATTTCGACCAGCACCACATCATGGCCTTCGCCACCCGCGAGCACGCGCTCTTTGATGGCGTTGGTGATGTGCGGAATAACCTGTACGGTCGCGCCCAGATAATCGCCACGGCGCTCTTTACGCAGAACGTCGGAATAGATACGGCCGGTTGTGAAGTTGTTGCGGCGGCTCATCTTGGTGCGAATGAAACGCTCATAGTGGCCCAGGTCCAGATCGGTTTCAGCGCCGTCTTCAGTAACGAACACTTCCCCGTGTTGGATTGGGCTCATGGTACCTGGATCGACGTTGATGTACGGATCCAGTTTCATCATGGTCACGTTAAGCCCACGGGCTTCAAGAATGGCTGCGAGGGAAGCTGCGGCAATGCCTTTACCCAGAGAGGATACGACCCCGCCGGTCACAAAAATATAGTTCGTTGTCATGCTGAACCTGAGAAGTTAGGTTTAAAAGACGATGGAATAACCAGGACGGGAAAGCAGTATACCCGATCATGAGTGACGCCACAAACTTTCATTATCCCTCCTCTTCATCCGGCTCACACAAACGCGGGGAGTGAGAAAATAGCCGCTTTTGGCGAAATGTTTTTGACGTAAATCAAGCGCTTGTTATTTAAAAAATCACACAAATCGCGCTTGATCACGAAAACTCTTTAGAGATCAGTTTCCTGGCGTTTTACTTCCTGCCACACCTGCTCCATGATATCGAGGTCGACGCCGGTCATTTCCAGACCGCGCGCGGCGATAATCCGCTCAACTTCACGGAAACGTCGCTCAAATTTGAGGTTGGCTTTTTGCAGCGCGACTTCAGCTTTTACCCCCAAATGGCGGGATAAATTCACCGTCGCAAACAGCAGATCGCCCACTTCCTCTTCTAGTTTAGCGTCATCCACCACCGCCTGCTGCGCTTCGTGCATCACTTCATCCATCTCTTCATGCACTTTGTCCAGCACCGGGCCAAGGGAAGTCCAGTCAAAACCCACCGCCGAGCAGCGTCGTTGAATCTTATGCGCGCGCATCAGCGCGGGCAGACTATGGGGAATATCATCCAGCGCGGAGTGCTGTGACTTTTCCGCACGCTCAGCGCTTTTAATCTGCTCCCAACGCGCCAGTACTTCGCTGCTGTTGCCCGCGGACGCATCACCGAAAATATGCGGGTGACGGCGCTCCAGCTTGTCGCCGATCGCCGCGCAGACGTCGTTGAAATCAAAGCGTCCCTCTTCCTGCGCCATCTGAGCATAGAATACGACCTGAAACAGCAGGTCGCCCAGTTCGCCGCGAAGATCGTCGAAATCTTCCCGGGCGATAGCGTCGAGCACTTCATAGGTTTCTTCGAGGGTATAAGGCGCGATGGTCGCAAACGTCTGCTCTTTATCCCACGGACAGCCATTTTCCGGGTCGCGTAAACGTTGCATGATGCCAAGCAGGCGATCGATTTGATTCATGTGAAAATCCTGAAATTTGTCACCAACGTAGGCCTGATAAGACACGTCAGGCCTTATCAGGTAAAAAAATGCCGGATAGCGGCTGATGCGTTATCCGGCCTGGAAAGCGATTAATTACCATGCAAGCGACGCGCGTCGATCACATCCGGCACCTGGTTGAGTTTACTGAGCACGCGACCCAGTACCTGTAGATTGTAGATTTCAATGGTCATATCAATCGTTGCCAGTTGCTGTTTGGTATCGCTGCGGCTGGCAACCCCCAGCACATTGACCTTCTCATTTGCCAGAATGGTGGTGATATCCCGCAGCAGACCGCTACGGTCGTTAGCCTGGACGCGCACAACCAACGAATACCCCGCCGAGTAGCTTTCTCCCCATACCGCGTCAACAATGCGCTCCGGCGCATGAGATTGCAGCTCCGCAAGCTGTTCGCAATCCGCCCGATGCACAGAGATCCCGCGCCCCTGGGTGATAAAGCCGACAATCTCATCCCCCGGGATCGGCTGGCAGCAGCGCGCAATATGGTGCATCAGATTACCCACACCTTCCACCACCACGCGGCCATTATCTTTGCTGCGGTTTTGCGGAGTATAGGTCTTCTGCTGCAGTTGCTTCAGCGCCGCCGCATCCTGTTCCGCCGCACTTGGCTTATTGAACTGCGCCTGCAGGAAGTTAACCATCTGATTCAGACGAATATCACCACCGCCAATCGCCGCCAGCAGCTCATCCTGATCGTTGAAGTTATAACGCGGCAGCAGGTGTTTTTCCGCATCCTTGAGGCTAATCCCCAGATGCTCAAGCTCGTCATCAAGGATCTGCCGTCCAGCCAGAATATTTTTGTCGCGATCCTGTTTGCGGAACCAGGCATGAATTTTGGAACGCCCGCGGCTGGTCGTAACGTAGCCCAGGTTCGGGTTCAGCCAGTCACGGCTTGGGTTCGGCTGCTTCTGGGTAATGATTTCAATCTGATCCCCCATTTGCAACTGATAGGTGAACGGCACAATACGCCCGCTGATTTTTGCCCCGATGCAGCGATGGCCAACATCACTGTGAATATGGTAGGCAAAATCCAGCGGCGTTGAGCCCGCCGGCAAATCCACAACATCACCCTTCGGCGTAAAAACATACACCCGGTCGTCAAAGACCTGGCTACGAACCTCATCCAGCATTTCGCCGGAATCCGCCATCTCTTCCTGCCAGGCAATCAGTTTCCGCAGCCAGGCAATACGATCTTCGTAACCTCGTCCGCCGCTGACGCCTGCGCTGGCTCCCTCCTTGTACTTCCAGTGGGCAGCCACCCCCAGTTCGGCATCTTCGTGCATCTGGCGGGTACGAATTTGAATTTCAATGGTCTTGCCGCTCGGGCCAAGTACGACAGTATGAATCGACTGATAGCCATTCGGCTTCGGATTGGCGACATAATCATCAAACTCATCCGGCAAATGACGGTAGTGAGTGTGTACGATCCCCAACGCGGCATAGCAGTCCTGCAGGCGCTCAGCGACAATACGCACCGCGCGGACATCAAACAGTTCATCAAAGGCGAGATGTTTTTTCTGCATTTTGCGCCAGATGCTGTAAATATGCTTTGGTCGCCCATAGACCTCGGCCTTAACGCCTTCGGCTTTCATCTCCGCGCGCAGCTTACCAACGAACTCATCAATATAGTGTTCACGATCGATACGACGCTCATGCAGCAATTTAGCGATACGCTTGTATTCCGCCGGATGCAGATAGCGGAAGCAATAATCTTCCAGCTCCCACTTAAGCTGACCAATCCCCAGACGGTTGGCCAGCGGCGCATAGATATTGGTGCACTCTTTAGCCGCCAGCACGCGCTCATCTTCCGGGGCATCCTTCACTTCACGCAGATGCGCAATACGCTCTGCCAGCTTAATCACCACGCAGCGGAAATCATCGACCATCGCCAGCAGCATGCGGCGAATGTTATCCACCTGCTCAGAAGAAACGGAATCGGTATGGGTGGCTTTAAGCTGGCGTATCGCCGCCATATCCCGCACGCCGTGAATAAGGGAAACGACGGACTTGCCCACGCTCTCCTGGAGGATCTCCTCACTGACAACGTTACCGTCCGCCAGCGGGAAAAGCAGCGCGGCACGCAGCGTGTCGCTATCCATGCTCAGCATGGAGAGGATTTCCACCATCTCCACGCCGCGCCATAGCAACAGCTCCGCCTGCGGGTGTCCCTGCGTTTTCTCTCGACAATAATCCCAGGTTTCGGCTAAGCGTTCACACGACTGCTGGCTGGAAATCCCCAGACTCGCGATCCATTTCTTCGGGTCAAATTCACCAGCTTTATTTAAATGTGCACTTCTTACCGCAACCATTGTCCTCTCCTTAAGGGACCAGCCTGCCGAAGTCGGCAAGCTTCAACTTTTACACTTTTTTCTTCAAACCGCATCAGCCCGGGCTTCCGCCGCCCCAATGCGATCCGAATGATTTTGTGTAAGCTCGTGCTCAAACAACACCATTGATTCCAGATGGCCGGTATGTGGAAACATATCCAGCATTGCCAGGCGCTGAATTTTATATCCCGCCTGCAATAAAACGTCGCTATCGCGTGCCAGCGTCGCCGGGTTACAGGAAACATACACCACCCGACGCGGCGCTAACTTTATAATATGTAACATTACGCCCGGCGCACCGGCGCGCGCCGGGTCGAGCAACACTTTATCAAACCCATGCTTCGCCCACGCCTGGCGGGTAACATCTTCTTCCAGATTTTCATGAAAGAAAGTCACATTTCGCAATCCATTCAGCGCCGCATTCTCTCGCCCCTTCTCCACCAGTGCGGGAACGCCTTCAACGCCGACAACCTGCGCCGCCCGCTTCGCCAGCGGCAGGGTAAAGTTGCCCATTCCGCAAAACAGATCCAGCACCCGATCCTGCGGCTGAATATCAAGCCACGCCAGCGCCGTGCGCACCATCAGTTGGTTAACGCCATCGTTCACCTGGATAAAATCGCGCGGACTGAACACTAAGCGTAGACCGTCCGATGTGTACCAGGGATTCTCCCCGCGAATATGTTCCAGTATTTCGCTCTGCGGGGCGAGATACAGCGCAAGCCCGTGGGATTGCGAAAAGCGTTCCAGTTTTTCTTTATCTGTCGCCGGGAGCGAAGCGGTGTGACGCAACACCATCAACGGGCCGTTATCCGCCTGGACCAGTTCAACATGCCCGAGCAGACGACCCCCCTGTAGGCCTGACAGGCATTCACGCACCGCAGGCAGCAATGCACCAAGTTCAGGCACCAGTACAGGGCATTGCACCACATCGACAATTTCATTTGAATTAGCCTTGCGGAAGCCTACCTGTAATTGTTGGGTCCTTGACTGATAATTCAAGCTCAGACGCGCCCGCCGACGATAGCCCCACGGCGCCCCGGCGATAATCTCATCAACATCCCGCTTCATTAGTCTGGCCAGCGCAGCGCGTTTGCTCTGCTGCTGCAACGCAATGCTGGCATGCTGTTGCTGGCATCCGCCGCATACGCCAAAATGCGGGCAGCGCGGAGTCTGCCGCTGTGGACTATCGCTAAGACGGCGTTTAACCTGAGCGTGGGCATACTGTTTTTTCTCGTCGACCAGCACAACGTCGGCCTGCTCTTGCGGCAATAATCCGGGAATAAATAATGTTTTACCCTGGTGACGCGCAACACCCTGGCCAAAAGGGTCAAGGTCATTTACCGTAACAGGTATGATCTGGCGCGTCGTCACACGCCGTTTTGCAGAGTAGAATTGCGCCATCGTAGAGATATGTCTCAATTAAAGATATTGACTCAAAATATGCGTTCCTTCAGGTTGCGACACACCAGCTACACGCTCGCCGCCTGAAGAATGATATGTCTATTCTCCCATAATGGAACCGCATGACCAACTACAGCCTTCGTGCCCGCATGATGATGCTTATTCTGGCGCCGACCGTCCTGATCGGTTTGCTGCTCAGTATTTTTTTCGTCGCACACCGCTATAACGATCTACAGCGCCAGCTTGAAGATGCCGGAGCCAGTATTATCGAACCACTGGCGGTCTCCAGCGAATATGGCATGAATTTGCAAAACCGCGAGTCAATCGGGCAGTTAATCAGCGTGCTACATCGCCGCCATTCCGAAATTGTACGGGCCATTTCCATTTATGACTCGCACAACAGGCTGTTTGTCACCTCCAACTTTCAGCTCGATCCCGGTGAGCTTCAGTTGCCGGAAGGTACCCCCTTCCCCCGCCATTTAAGCGTTACTCGCCATGATGATTTGATGATTTTACGCACCCCTATTGTCTCAGAAAGCTATTCACCGGATGAATCACCGGAGAGTGACGCTAAGATGCCGGATAATATGCTGGGCTATGTGGCGCTTGAACTGGATCTTAAATCGGTACGATTACAGCAATATAAAGAGATTTTCATCTCCAGCGTGATGATGCTGTTCTGTATCGGTATCGCGCTGATCTTCGGCTGGCGGCTGATGCGTGACGTCACCGGGCCAATTCGTAATATGGTCAATACCGTTGATCGTATTCGTCGCGGGCAGCTTGATAGCCGCGTTGAAGGCTTTATGCTCGGTGAGCTGGATATGCTAAAAAACGGCATTAACTCCATGGCGATGTCGCTGGCGGCCTACCATGAGGAGATGCAGCATAACGTCGATCAGGCGACGTCCGATCTGCGTGAAACCCTTGAGCAGATGGAGATCCAGAACGTTGAGCTGGATCTGGCGAAAAAACGCGCACAGGAAGCGGCGCGGATTAAATCCGAATTCCTCGCCAATATGTCCCATGAGCTGCGTACCCCGCTTAACGGGGTTATTGGTTTTACGCGTCTGGCGCTGAAAACCGATTTAAATACCACCCAGCGCGATCATCTCACAACGATTGAGCGTTCAGCGAACAATCTGTTGGCCATCATTAACGATGTTCTGGACTTCTCTAAGCTTGAAGCCGGAAAGCTCATTCTCGAAAGTATTCCGTTCCTGCTGCGCAATTCACTGGATGAAGTGGTCACACTGTTGGCACACTCGGCGCATGATAAAGGACTGGAACTGACGCTGAGCATCAAAAATGATGTGCCGGATAATGTGATTGGCGACCCGCTGCGCCTGCAGCAAATTATTACCAACCTCATCGGTAACGCCATCAAGTTCACTGAACACGGCAATATAGACGTACGGGTAGAACAGCGCGATATCAGCAACTCAAGAGTGCAAATTGAAGTACAGATCCACGATACCGGTATCGGTATTCCTGAACGCGACCAATCGCGACTGTTTCAGGCATTCCGCCAGGCGGACGCCAGTATTTCCCGTCGTCATGGTGGTACCGGTCTGGGGCTGGTCATCACCCAGCGCCTGGTAAGAGAGATGGGCGGAGATATCTCCTTCCATAGCCAGCCGAATCGCGGTTCAACATTCTGGTTCCATATCAGTCTCGATCTCAATCCTAACGCGGTTCCCGACAGCGTATCGACCGACTGTCTGGAGGGAAAGAAGCTAGCCTATATTGAAGCGAATACGGTAGCGGCGCAGTGTACGATGGAGCTACTGGAAACCACGCCGCTGAAGGTGGCCTACTTCCCGACCCTGGCCTCTCTACCGGATGCTCATTACGATATTCTGTTGGTCGGTATTCCGGTATCAATACGCGATCTGAATCAGCACCGCGATAAGCTGGAAAGAGCCTGTACGCTAGCCGACCATCTGCTGCTGGCGCTACCGTGCCACGCTCAGGTAAGTGCCGAAGCGCTGAAGCATAATGGCATCGCAGCGTGTTTACTCAAACCCCTGACCTCAACGCGTTTGCTTCCTGCGTTGATGGCCTCATGCCTGGCGCAATCCACGACCCTGCCAGCGCGTTCAGAGAGTAAAAAACTGCCGATGACGGTGATGGCGGTGGATGACAATCCAGCGAATCTTAAGCTTATCGGCGCACTACTGGAAGACCTGGTTCAGCACGTCATCCTGTGTGATAACGGGCAGCACGCCGTCGAACGAGCCAGGGACGCGCAGCAGGATCTGATTCTGATGGATATTCAAATGCCGGATATGGACGGTATCCGCGCCTGCGAACTGATTCACCAGATTCCTCATCAGCAACACACGCCGGTGATCGCCGTAACGGCACACGCGCTGGAAGGACAGCGGGAGAAATTACTGAGCGCGGGAATGAACGATTATCTGGCGAAGCCTATTGAGGAAGATAAACTCTACAGCCTGTTGCTTCGCTACCAGCCGGGAAAGCATACGGCGACACACACCAGCGAAATGCCCATTAATGATAACGTCACTCTTGACTGGCAACTGGCGCTGCGCCAGTCAGCGATGAAGCCGGACCTGGCGCGGGAAATGCTACAAATGCTCATCGCTTTTATGCCGGAAGTCCGTAATACGGTAGAGGAGCAACTGGTCGGTGAACATCCGGAAGGCTTGCTGGATTTGATTCATAAACTCCACGGCAGCTGTAGCTACAGCGGCGTGCCGCGGCTGAAAAAAATATGTCAGACCATCGAGAGGCAACTGCGCGCTGGCACCGCTGCCGAAGCGCTGGAACCCGAGCTTCTGGAACTGCTGGATGAGATGAATAACGTCACACGAGAAGGGTGTAAGCTGACGGGAATGTAAAACCCCGGCCAGGCGTTAGGCCGGGGAAAACTTATAACATTTGCCCCATTTTCAGTACCGAGGCGATGTTTCTTGCCGTCATACGCACGTTGTCAGCCGCATTTTCCAGCGCCTCATTAAGCGTACAAATAGCGTAAATGACGCTGAAAACAGCGTCCAGGCCATGCTGATGCACCACGCCGACATCCGCGGTCAGGCTTCCGGCAATCCCAATCACGGGGATATCATAGCGTTTTGCCACTCTCGCCACGCCAACCGGAACTTTTCCGTGAATAGTCTGGCTATCAATACGCCCTTCACCGGTAATCACCAGATCCGCATCAGCCACCACATCAACAAGATGTAAAGCGTCAGTCACAATCTCGATGCCGGGCCGCAGTTTCGCCCCGCAAAAGGCATATAATCCCGCGCCCATACCACCCGCCGCGCCGCCGCCTTCAAGATTCAACACATCAACATCTAAGTCACGATAGATAATCTCGGCAAAGTGGGCCAACCCCTTATCCAGGCTAACGATCATCTCCGCCGTTGCGCCTTTTTGCGGCCCAAATACCGCCGTCGCGCCTTGCGGCCCCGTCAGCGGGTTGGTGACATCACAGGCAACGTCAATACGACATCCGCCCAGACGTGGATCAAGCCCGCTAACATCAATGCGCGCCAGATTATCCAGTGCGCCGCCGCCAGGGGCAATTTGCTGATTGTCTTTAGTCAACAGCTTTGCGCCCAGCGCCTGCACCATTCCTGCGCCGCCGTCGTTAGTCGCACTGCCGCCGATACCGATAATGATCTGCTTAACGCCTGCGTCCAGGGCGTGACGAATAAGCTCACCGGTTCCCCACGACGTGGTTAACAGCGGATTACGTTGCGCTGCGGGTACGCTTTCCAGGCCGCTTGCTGCCGCCATTTCGATAAAAGCGCACTGCTTATCGCCCGAAAGCCCATAAAAAGCCGCCACCGGTTCACCAAGCGGCCCCGTAACGGTAACCGCAACCCGATATCCCTGCGTGGCGGCCACCATGGCTTCAACAGTCCCTTCGCCGCCATCAGCAACCGGCAGTTTGATATATTCCGCGTCGGGATAAATCTCCCGGAAACCCTGCTCTATCGCAGTTGCAACATCCAGTGCACTCAGGCTCTCCTTGTATGAATCAGGCGCGATCACGATCTTCATAAGCTGTCCTTAAAATGAGCATTTACCCCACACCGCGGAAAAAAACCGGCCCCGCAGGGACCGGCATGTCCTTAGCGCACCATGCACGGACGTTTATTATCATACGTCCAGTTCGGGATCAGGTACTGCATCCCCATGGCATCATCGCGCGCGCCGAGACCGTGTTTCTGATACAGCTCGTGGGCTTTCATTACCTGGTCCATATCGATCTCTACGCCCAGACCGGGTTTCGCCGGAACCTGAACCATCCCGCCTTTGATTTCAAACGGTTCTTTAGTCAAACGCTGGTTGCCTTCCTGCCAGATCCAGTGAGTATCAATAGCGGTGATCTTGCCCGGAGCCGCCGCTGCCACGTGAGTAAACATTGCCAGCGAAATATCAAAGTGATTGTTAGAGTGCGAGCCCCAGGTCAGACCGAACTCGTGACACATCTGCGCCACCCGGACGGAACCCTGCATAGTCCAGAAGTGCGGATCCGCCAGTGGAATATCCACGGACTGCAGCGACAACGTATGCCCCATCTGACGCCAGTCGGTGGCAATCATGTTGGTCGCCGTCGGCAGCCCGGTGGCGCGACGGAATTCAGCCATCACTTCACGCCCGGAGAAACCCTGCTCGGCGCCGCAAGGATCTTCCGCATAGGCCAGGGCGCCTTTCAGATATTTGCCGATTTTGATCGCTTCATTCAGCGACCAGGCGCCGTTTGGATCCAGCGTCACGCGCGCCTGCGGGAAGCGTTTCGCCAGCGCGACAATTGATTCCGCTTCTTCTTCCCCGGCCAGCACGCCGCCTTTCAGTTTAAAGTCATTAAAACCATACTTCTCATATGCCGCTTCCGCCAGGCGAACAACCGCATCTGGCGTCATCGCTTCCTCGTGACGCAGACGATACCAGTCGCACTTCTCATCCGGCTGGCTCTGGTAGGGCAGCGGCGTCGCTTTACGATTGCCAACGAAGAACAGGTAGCCCAGCATTTCTACTTCACTACGCTGCTGACCCTCTCCTAACAGTGACGCCACGTTCACGCCCAGATGCTGCCCCAGCAGATCAAGCATTGCCGCTTCAATCCCGGTCACCACATGAATAGTGGTACGCAGATCGAAGGTCTGCAAACCGCGACCGCCCGCATCGCGATCGGCAAACGTATTGCGCACGGCGCTCAGTACGTTTTTATATTCCCCCAGCGTCTTACCTGCTACAAGCGGGATGGCATCCTCCAGAGTCTTACGGATTTTCTCGCCACCGGGAATTTCGCCAACGCCAGTATGACCAGCGTTATCTTTCATCACCACAATATTACGCGTGAAGAACGGGGCGTGCGCGCCGCTCAGGTTCATTAGCATACTGTCGTGGCCTGCAACCGGAATCACCTGCATGGAGGTCACAACCGGGGTAGTAAATTGTGTGCTCATCATTCTATCCTTATGACACAATCAGTGACGGCCGAAAACGGGACGTTTACGGTCAAAAGTCCAGCCAGGGATCAGGTACTGCATCGGGCCTGCGTCATTGCGCGCGCCGCCGGGCAGTTTTTTATACGCTTCATGCGCTTTGTTAACCTGCTCCCAGTCGAGCTCGACGCCGAGACCTGGCGCATCCGGCACGGCAATTTTTCCGCTCTTAATTTCCAGCGGCTGCTTCGTCAGGCGGCAATCGCCCTCCTGCCAGATCCAGTGGGTGTCAATCGCCGTGGGCTTACCCGGCGCAGCCGCACCGACGTGAGTGAACATGGCCAGCGAAATATCAAAGTGGTTATTAGAGTGGCAGCCCCAGGTCAGGCCCCAGTCATCGCACAGTTGCGCCACGCGCACCGCGCCGGAGAGCGTCCAGAAGTGCGGATCGGCCAGCGGAATATCCACCGCGTTTAGCATCACCGCATGGCCCATTTCGCGCCAGTTGGTGGCAATCATGTTGGTCGCCACCGGTAACCCCGTCGCACGGCGGAACTCAGACATCACTTCGCGGCCTGAAAAACCCTGTTCGGCGCCGCACGGATCTTCAGCATACGTGAGTACATCATTCAGCCCTTTGCACAGGGAGATGGCTTCATCGAGCAACCAGGCACCGTTAGGATCGACCGTAATACGCGCATCCGGGAAACGTTTTTTCAGCGCGCGGGCGGTTTCGATTTCCTGCTCGCCGGGAAGCACACCGCCTTTCAGTTTAAAATCTTTAAAGCCGTAGCGATCCTGTGAGGCTTCCGCCAGACGTACCACCGCGTCACTGTTCAGCGCCTCCTGATGACGCAGACGATACCACTCATGATTGCCCGGCGTGCTCTCCAGGTAGGGCAGATCGGTCTTTGTACGATCGCCCACATAGAAGAGATAGCCCAGAACGGTGACCGCATCACGTTGCTTACCCGGGCCTAACAGTTCGCAGACCGGCACGTTAAGCGCTTTGCCCAGCAAATCCAGTAGCGCGGCTTCCAGCGCCGCGACCGCATTCACCCGTAGCTCAAAGGTCCAGGCGCCTTTACCAAAGGTGTCAAAGTCAGCGGCCTGGTTGCCTTTATGCACCTGCTGAACCACTTTATTCAGGCGAGCAACTTCCTGACCTAAAACCATCGGGATCGCATCCACCAACGTCTGATATATCACCTCGCCGCCCGGCGCTTCACCAACGCCGGTATTCCCGGCGTTATCAGTAAGCACCACGATATTGCGGGTAAAATAGGCGTTATGCGCGCCGCCGATGTTAAGTAACATGCTGTCGTGCCCGGCCACCGGAATGACCTTCATATCAGTAATAACGGGACTCGATTGGGTTGTCATTATCCTTATCCTCTGACAGGTTTCAGTTCAACGCGTTTAATATCACCCACCAGCACCAGATAGCTCAGTACCGCAACCAGCGCATGAACGCCGACATAGACCAGCGCACCTTTAAACGAGCCCGTGGCGCCAACGATATAGCCAATCGCAATTGGCGTGACGATGCCGGAGATATTGCCGAACATATTAAACAGACCGCCGCTCAGGCCGCTGATCTCTTTCGGCGCAGTATCCGCCATCACCGCCCAGCCCAGCGCACCGATACCTTTACCGAAGAAGGCCAGCGCCATAAAACCGATGACCATCCACTCAGCGCTAACGTAGTTACAAAACACCATCACCATCGACAACAGCATGCCCATGACAATTGGCGTTTTACGCGCAATATTTAACGAACCTGTCCGGCGCATCAACCAGTCGGAAATGATCCCGCCAAGTACGCCGCCCGCGAAGCCACAGATGGCCGGAACCGAAGCGATAAAACCCGCTTTCAGAATCGACATGCCGCGCGCCTGCACCAGATAGACCGGGAACCAGGTAATAAAAAAGTAGGTCAGGGCGTTGATACAGTACTGGCCGATATACACGCCAATCATCATGCGTGACCCCAGTAGTTGTTTGATTTGCCCCCACTTCACACTGAACGGCACTTTCGTTTTCGCGCCGGGCTGATCCATATTGATCAGCGCGCCGCCCGCGGCGATATACTCCAGTTCCTTTTGGTTTACGCCTGGATGCTGGTTAGGTTCATGAATGACTTTCATCCAGATAAAGCTGATAATGATCCCGAGACCGCCCATAAAGAAGAACACGTGCGACCAGCCCACCGCATGGGTCAACCACCCCATGATCGGCGCGAAGATAACGGTGGCAAAGTATTGCGCGGAGTTAAAGATAGCGACCGCCGTTCCCCTCTCCTGCGCCGGGAACCATGCCGCCACGATACGGCTGTTGCCGGGGAAGGAAGGCGCCTCGGCTAACCCTACGAGGAAACGCAGGGTAAATAGCGCGACGATAATGCCGAAGCCGTTAAAGATATCAACAAAGCCCTGCAGCAAAGTGAACATGGACCAGACAAAAATGGACCAGAAGTAGACGCGTTTTGAACCAAAGCGGTCAAGTAACCAGCCGCCTGGGATCTGACCAATAACATAGGCCCATGAAAACGCAGAGAAGACGTAGCCCATACCAACCGCATCGAGGCCAATATCTTTGGCCATCTCCGAACCGGCAATGGATAACGTGGCGCGGTCACCATAGTTGAAGGATGTGACGATAAACAACATCACCACTATCCAGTAGCGAGCATTGGTGCGCTTTTCAGCGCCGCTCGCCGCTTGACTTAATGAACTCATTGTTGCACTCCTGAATCATAGCGTTAGCTACATTCATTCTGAACAGCACAACCTGTAGGGTACTCAGAATGACGTGTGGGTGTTTTTTCATAATTTTCGTTATATCTGGCACTGCATTGTCACTGGCAGGAAAAGTATAAAAAGAGGGGCGAGTTGGCTCACCGTGCAAATACACAGCTTTTGCGGCGATGATTAATCTGATTTGTGGCTTATGCCTGAGAGGATGGGGGATAGTTCACGGAAATGAAAAGCCGCGCCTGGTCAGGGGTGAAAAAAACGACGCAAACGACAGGAGTGTGAATTAACTCTCTTGACCCGGTGAAATAGCCCGGAAAAGGCCCTGCTATCGAAGCGGTTTTAAGGCAAACGCCTGAAGCTGATAGGGTGAAAAATTGTTACACTCTTTTTGACCGTTAATCCGGCTACTGGCATTGAAAATGCGTGAAAAGAGACGCCCTCTGCGTAGGGAGAGGGCGAAACTTTAATTAATCCAGCAGCGTCGCCCACTGCTCTACCCAGGGGTTCGAGACGCTTTCAGGCTCCGGGTGTTCGCTGGCGTCAATTTTTAGCATGTCGCCAACGCGCGTGCCGCCCTGCTCCTGCAATAACGCATCAAACTTCAGGCCGCCGCCGCAAAAGTTGGCGTAAGTGCTATCGCCAAGGGCGATAATGCCATAGCGCAAATGCGGCTGGTACATATCTTTGATACCTTCGTACAACGGCACAATATTATCCGGTAAATCCCCCTGCCCGGTGGTTGATGTCACGACCAGCGCATATTTCCCGGTATATGATTCCCAGTCATTGACCTCCGGATCTTCAAAGACCGTCGCCTGATGTCCCAGTCCACTCAGAACGGCCTGCGCCTCTTCGGCGACCAGCAGTGAATTTCCATACATCGTGCCGACAAAAATGCCAACTTCTGCCATGACTATCTCCCTGAATTAACCTGACTCTCTTCATCCTGACCGCAGTCGCCGACAAACTCAACCCTTTCAATTAGCGGGAGAAGGCCGCGCCAGCCAAACTGCGACAGCGCGCGCATCCAGATATCATCCAGACCGGCGCGAATCACCAGCGGCTCGCCGGTAAAGGGATGCGTTAATGAGAGCTGGCTGGCATGGAGCATCAGCCGTTCACAGCCAAAATGTTCCGCCGCGCTGCGATTCTGCCGCAGATCGCCATGCTTACTATCGCCGATAATCGGATGACGAAGATGAGCGAGATGGCGGCGTAGCTGATGTTTACGTCCGGTTTTCGGCTCCAGTTCCACCAGACTATAGCGAGTGGTGGGATAACGCCCGGTCGCGACCGGCATGTCTACCGTCGCCAGGCCGCGGTAATGGGTCACCGCTGGCTGTGGACCTTTATCTCCACGGGCGAATTTATCGGCGATTTTATCCAGCTCTTCAACCAACGGGTAATCAAGCACCGCCTCTTCGTTCAGCCAGCCGCGGACTATCGCATGATAACGTTTCTGCATTTGATGCTGTTCGAACTGCTGCGCGAGCAACCTACCCGCTTCGCTCGACAACCCCATCAACAGCACACCGGAGGTTGGACGATCGAGGCGATGAGCGGTGAACACGTGCTGGCCTATCTGATCGCGCACGGTCTGCATCACCACCACTTTTTCATCACGATCCAGCCAGCTACGATGCACCAGCCAGCCTGAAGGTTTGTTCACCGCCACCAGCCACGCGTCCTGATACAGGATCTCCAGCATCACGCTTCGCCGCCAGAAAACAGCGCATCCAGCCGTACCAGTTCAGCCAGTATCTTCTCACGCAACGGGTGAGTATTATCCAGAGCCATTTCATAATAAGGCGCGACAGCGAAGTTCTGCGGCAGCGGCTGTTCGTTTTCCAGAAGCTGGCTCATACGCGGGATTAATACCCACTGCAGCCACTCCAGTGGCGCCATGGTATCGAGACAGAACGGTTGCTCGCTGGCGAAAGCGCGGCGATCGGGCGCATTATCCTGCCAGTGTTCCGTTGCGCGCAGCAGCGCCTCAATGGCGTGCAGACGTTCGCGCACGCGATGGTGAAGAGTCATGGGAAACCTCGATGAGTGGTAAACCGGCGCAGGATAGCAAATTCAGAAGAGAAATAAAAAAAGGGAGCACTGTATCAACAGTGCTCCCGGTTCGTTTGGCAGCAATCCAGCTACATTGGTGCTCCCTGCTCGTCCTTGAAAACTTTTCCTGGGGTCTCCTGACCATGTTCATCCATAAACTTATGCGTCCTGCTTCCACACCACCCCGATGTGAAATAACTCATCCATAAGTTCGTCCTGATCGTCCTGATCCACCGAACGTCCTGAGCGGCTCTCGTTCTCCCTCCTGGAGGTGTCCCTTAACGCCATCCCGGCGGGTCCTGTAGAAGCGTCATCATCCTGATGTTCGCTTCATTTCGCGACTTCCTGTCGACGTATATAGAATCTCTGATTCCGCTTCGTCTTACAACCCTTGTTAAGACAATACCTTAAGATTTATCGCCGGTTGGGCAAATGGAAAAATAGATAACAATTTGAATAATATCAATTTTATCAAAACAACGATGCCAGAGGAGCGGTTTAAATAATGCCGATCTCTTACACATCTTGTAAGAGATCTCTCACAAAGGTTCAGGCACGGTGATTACAGAAATGGCTTAAGTTGATTAAGAAAACTCACGAGTGAAGGAGAAAGTGTTGTTCTTCTGCGGGTGCCAAGCGTCTCTTTAATCACTTCACCGCTGATATTGCACACCGAAATCACCTCCAGTTCACTCTCCAGCGTGGCGATAAACAACGTGGGTGACAGCTTCAAACGCTTTTGCACGACCAGATGACCAATGAGGTTCTCCTGCATTCGCTGAAAATCATCCGGATTCCAGCTTTGCAGCAATGTCATGGTTTCATCGGCAAAACAGGCCTGCATATCACCGGCAAACTGGGTGGTATAATAAGAATGAAGCGCTTGTTGTACCACAATCTCCAGCGCCCGTTCAACCGCGTTAATATTTTGCGCTAAAGAAAACGGTTGCGGCTGCCAGAAAACGCCGTTCCCTTCCGTGCTGCTGATGCACGGAGACGGTATGCCGTAAAGCTCTTCGCTACGCGGCAGGGTGGAGTACCGCTGCTGCCATGCTTCGCAATAACGTTGGGTAAATGCTTGTAGCGCTTCTGCGGTTTGCTGCTCCACCGGTTTCTCTCTTCATGTCAGACAGGATACACTTGGCATATAGTGTAACCGCTTTGACGATGGTGAAACATGTCTTCTTACGATAATCATCAGGCGCTGTCTGGCCTGACGCTCGGTAAATCAACCGATTACCGCGATACCTACGATGCCAGCCTGCTTCAGGGCGTACCGCGTAGCCTGAATCGCGAGCCGCTGGATCTGCACGCTGATAACCTGCCGTTTCACGGCGCCGATATCTGGACGCTATATGAACTTTCATGGCTGAATGCCAAAGGCCTGCCGCAGGTCGCCGTTGGCCATGTTGAAATAAGCGACACCAGCGTAAATCTGGTGGAGTCAAAAAGCTTCAAGCTCTATCTCAATAGTTTTAACCAGACACGCTTTGCCGACTGGCAGAACGTTCAGGAAACACTGGCGCACGATCTCAGCGCCTGTGCACAGGGCGAGGTCAAGGTGTCTCTTTATCGCCTCACTGAACTGGAAGGACAGCCAATAGCGCCCCTGCACGGTACCTGCATCGACGATCAGGACATTGAAATCGATAACTACCAGTTCAGCGCCGACTACCTGCAAGGTGCCGCTTCCGGCAAGGTGGTCGAAGAGACGCTGGTCAGCCATCTACTGAAGTCCAACTGCCTGATAACTCACCAGCCTGACTGGGGCTCAATACAAATCCAGTATCGCGGGGCGGCAATCGATCGCCAAAAGCTACTGCGCTACCTGGTGTCATTCCGTCACCACAACGAGTTTCACGAACAGTGCGTGGAACGGATTTTCAACGATATTCAGCGTTTCTGCCAGCCGGAATCCCTTTCCGTTTATGCGCGCTACACGCGACGCGGCGGCCTGGACATCAACCCGTGGCGCAGTAACACCGAATTTGCTCCGGCTATCGGTCGCCTCGCCCGTCAATAGTAAACATTCTTACAATTTGCGTGCGTTAACGCGCGCGCAAAGTTGTGAAAACGCCGTCAGCAGGGCTATTGTAATCACAGGAAGACGATAATGGTCCTGTAAGGAGTTCACTTGATTACACATGTTAGCCCGCTTGGTTCAATGGATATGCTGTCACAGCTGGAAGTGGATATGCTTAAACGCACCGCCAGCAGTGACTTGTATCAACTCTTTCGCAACTGCTCACTTGCTGTGCTCAACTCAGGGAGTCTGACCGATAACAGCAAAGAGCTTCTGTCTCGTTTTGAAAACTTCGATATTAACGTGCTGCGCCGCGAACGCGGCGTGAAGCTGGAACTGATCAACCCGCCAGAAGACGCCTTCGTTGACGGGCGAATTATCCGTTCCCTGCAGGCCAACCTGTTTGCTGTACTGCGCGATATCCTGTTCGTCTACGGTCAGATCCACAACACCGTTCGCTTCACGAATCTCGACTTAGAAAGCTCGGTTCATATCACTAACCTTGTATTTTCTATTCTGCGTAACGCCCGCGCCCTGCACGTCGGCGAAGCGCCAAATATGGTTGTCTGCTGGGGCGGCCATTCAATTAATGAAAACGAGTATCTGTATGCCCGCCGGGTCGGCACACACCTGGGCCTGCGCGAACTGAATATCTGTACCGGCTGTGGGCCGGGTGCGATGGAAGCGCCAATGAAAGGCGCCGCTGTCGGCCACGCGCAGCAGCGTTACAGAGACAGCCGCTTTATCGGTATGACCGAGCCATCCATTATTGCCGCCGAGCCGCCAAATCCGCTGGTGAACGAACTGATCATCATGCCGGATATCGAAAAACGCCTTGAGGCGTTTGTGCGTATCGCCCACGGCATCATTATCTTCCCGGGAGGGGTGGGGACTGCGGAAGAACTGCTCTATCTGTTGGGCATTTTAATGCATCCGTCAAACAAGTCCCAGGTCCTGCCGCTGATCCTGACAGGGCCAAAAGAGAGCGCCGATTATTTCTGCGTGCTGGATGAGTTTATTGTGCATACCCTGGGTGAATCCGCCCGTCGTCACTATCGCATTATTATTGACGATGCCGCGGAAGTTGCGCGTCAGATGAAAAAGGCAATGCCGCTGGTGAAAGAGAACCGCCGCGAATCCGGCGACGCCTACAGCTTCAACTGGTCGATGCGTATTGCCCCTGATCTGCAAATGCCGTTCGATCCGACCCATGAAAATATGGCTAATCTCAAGCTATACCCGGATCAGCCCGCGGAAATACTGGCTGCGGATCTGCGTCGCGCTTTCTCCGGTATCGTCGCTGGTAATGTGAAAGAGGTGGGTATCCAGGCTATTGAAAAGTTCGGCCCCTACAAAATTCATGGTGACGCAGAAATGATGCGCCGCATGGATAATCTGCTACAGGGCTTTGTTGCCCAGCATCGAATGAAGTTACCAGGCGGTACCGCCTATATCCCTTGCTACGAAATCTGCTCCTGAATGCTCTTTTCTTCTTCTCCCGGGCGGCGGATAACGCCTCGCCCGGGCTCTCCATCGCCGCTTCATCTGTAGCACTTTCCACACAGAGCGCCGCCGCTTAATAGCCAATACTGAGCATCACAAAAATATCACTAGAAAAAATGTATTTAAGCGGAAAACAGCATATTTTTACGCCCGGCCCCCACTGTCACATTAGTCATTATTCCTCCATATGCTGTAAATAATCATTCTTACATCACAAATATCTCACATATAAAAATAAACAGGCTATTGAACTAAAAATGACCACATTAAAAGCGAATTATGGTAATTGAGATCGCGATCACTGTCACATTCACCATATAAATGTATCTTCCCGCTCCGATTACCACGTACAAAATATTAAAAAATACGCAAACAAAGACATTTAATATCACTAAATAATTTTAATTCATTATATTTTATTGATTTATCCAGGAGATACAGATGGAAACCACTCAAACCAGCGCCATCGTTTCGGATGCCATCCCGACTCGTAGCGGGTGGCGTAAGACAGATACCATGTGGATGTTGGGACTGTACGGCACCGCTATCGGCGCAGGCGTACTGTTTCTGCCAATCAACGCTGGCGTGGGCGGGATGATCCCACTGATCATTATGGCGATTCTGGCCTTCCCGATGACCTTTTTCGCCCATCGTGGTATGACCCGCTTTGTGCTGTCCGGTAAAAATCCGGGAGAAGATATCACCGAAGTGGTAGAAGAGCACTTCGGGGTTGGTGCGGGCAAACTGATTACGCTGCTCTACTTCTTCGCCATCTACCCGATTTTGCTGGTGTATAGCGTAGCGATCACTAACACCGTTGAAACCTTCATGGCTCACCAGTTGCACATGACGCCGCCGCCGCGTGCAATACTTTCCCTGATTCTGATTGTCGGCATGATGACTATCGTGCGCTTCGGCGAACAGATGATTGTTAAAGCAATGAGCGTGCTGGTGTTCCCGTTCGTTGTCGCGCTGATGATTCTGGCGCTGTATCTGATTCCGCAATGGAACGGCGCGGCGCTGGAAACGCTGTCGCTGAACAGCGCCTCCGAAACCGGTAATGGCCTCTTAATGACCCTGTGGCTGGCTATTCCTGTCATGGTGTTCTCCTTTAACCACTCGCCGATTATCTCCTCCTTCGCCGTGGCAAAGCGCGACGAGTACGGCCTGGGCGCGGAAAAGAAATGTTCCGCTATTCTCGCACGTGCGCACATCATGATGGTGCTGACCGTGATGTTCTTCGTCTTCAGTTGCGTGCTGAGCCTCTCTCCGGCAGACCTGGCGGCGGCGAAAGAACAGAACATTTCTATTCTGTCTTACCTGGCGAACCACTTTAACGCGCCGGTCATCGCCTGGATGGCACCGATCATCGCGATGATCGCCATCACCAAATCCTTCCTCGGCCACTACCTGGGTGCCCGAGAAGGCTTTAACGGTATGGTGGTTAAGTCCCTGCGCAGTAAAGGAAAGTCAATAGAAATCAACAGACTGAACAAACTCACCGCCCTGTTTATGCTGATCACCACCTGGATTGTGGCGACGCTGAACCCAAGTATTCTCGGGATGATTGAAACCCTCGGTGGCCCGATTATCGCGATGATCCTGTTCCTGATGCCAATGTATGCCATCCAGAAAGTCCCGGCGATGCGCAAATACAGCGGCCACATCAGCAACGTTTTCGTGGTACTGATGGGCCTGATTGCCATCTCCGCGATTTTCTACTCTCTGTTCAACTGAGTTTTGTCGCGCCGCTTTCCTGTGGCGCGTCCTTCCTGGGATTTAAGCAATGGATGCCCTATGATTAGCGTATTCGATATTTTTAAAATCGGCATTGGCCCTTCCAGTTCTCATACCGTCGGACCAATGAAGGCGGGCAAACAATTCACGGATGATCTGATTGCCCGCAATATTCTGACCGATGTCACCCGCGTCGTGGTGGATGTCTATGGTTCACTGTCGCTGACCGGTAAAGGTCACCATACTGACATTGCCATTATTATGGGTCTGGCGGGAAATCTGCCGGATACCGTCGACATCGACGCCATTCCGTTCTTTATTCAGGACGTGAACACTCACGGCCGTTTACTGCTGGCGAAGGGTCAGCATGAAGTGGCGTTTCCGGTCGATAAGTGCATGAATTTCCATGCCGACAACCTGTCTCTGCATGAAAACGGGATGCGTATTACCGCGCTGGCAGGCAACCAGCGTCTCTACAGCCAGACTTACTACTCTATCGGTGGCGGTTTTATCGTCGATGAAGACCATTTCGGCCTGACGCGTGAAGCGCCGATCGTCGTCCCTTACCCGTACAAAAGCGCCGGCGACTTACAGCGTCATTGTCGTGAAAGCGGGCTGTCGCTTTCCGGCCTGATGATGCAGAACGAACTGGCGCTGCACAGTAAAGACGCGCTGGAACAACACTTCGCCGCGGTCTGGGAAGTGATGCGCGGCGGGATTGAACGTGGTATCACCACCGAAGGCGTCCTGCCGGGCAAGCTGCGCGTACCGCGTCGCGCCGCCGCGCTGCGCCGAATGCTGGTGAGTCAGGACAATACCAATAGCGACCCAATGGCCGTGGTGGACTGGATCAATATGTTCGCCCTGGCGGTGAACGAAGAGAACGCCGCCGGTGGCCGTGTGGTAACCGCGCCAACTAATGGCGCCTGCGGTATTGTGCCGGCGGTGCTGGCCTACTACGACAAATTCATCCGCAAGGTGAATGCCAACTCGCTGGCCCGCTATATGCTGGTCGCCAGCGCCATCGGTTCGCTATATAAAATGAACGCCTCCATCTCCGGCGCCGAAGTGGGCTGCCAGGGTGAAGTGGGCGTCGCCTGCTCAATGGCGGCGGCTGGCCTGGCCGAGCTGCTGGGCGGCAGTCCAGGTCAGGTGTGCATCGCGGCGGAAATCGGCATGGAACACAACCTCGGTCTGACCTGTGATCCGGTTGCCGGTCAGGTACAGGTGCCATGTATTGAGCGTAACGCCATCGCCGCGGTCAAAGCCGTCAACGCCGCACGTATGGCTCTGCGTCGCACCAGCGAGCCACGCGTGTGCCTCGATAAAGTGATCGAAACCATGTACGAAACGGGCAAAGATATGAACGCCAAATACCGCGAAACCTCACGCGGTGGACTGGCGATGAAGATCGTCGCCTGCGATTAACTCCTACCACGTTTCAGGATCTGTAGGCCGGATAAGACGCTCGCCGCCATCCGGCATTTATTGCCTGATGGCGCTTCGCTTATCAGGCCTACGGATCGCGCTATTTCGCAACACTCGCCTCCTGTCGCCCTGGATGTTACCCTGTCCCCAAATTTGTCAGGGAGAACACCGTGGCCGTCCATCTGCTTATCGTCGATGCACTGAATTTAATTCGCCGTATTCATGCGGTTCAAGGCTCGCCCTGCGCGGAGACCTGCCAGCATGCGCTTGAGCAGTTGATTGTCCACAGTCAGCCGACACACGCCGTCGCCGTATTTGACGATGAAGCGCGCAACAGCGGCTGGCGTCATCAACGTCTCCCGGACTACAAAGCCGGTCGTCCTCCTATGCCTGACGAGTTGCACAATGAAATGCCCGCAATACGCGCCGCCTTCGAACAGCGCGGCGTGCAATGCTGGGTTTCCAGCGGCAATGAAGCGGATGATTTAGCCGCCACGCTGGCGGTCAAGGTCACACAGGCCGGGCACCAGGCCACTATCGTGTCGACAGATAAAGGCTACTGCCAGTTGCTCTCCCCGACGCTGCGTATTCGCGATTATTTCCAGAAACGCTGGCTGGATGCGCCATTCATTGAGAAAGAGTTCGGCGTCATGCCGCAACAGTTGCCGGACTACTGGGGGCTGGCGGGGATCAGCAGTTCAAAAGTCCCCGGCGTGGCGGGCATCGGCCCCAAAAGCGCGACCCAATTGTTGGTTCAGTTTCAGACGCTGGAAGGGATTTATGCGCACCTCGACGAGGTGGTGGAAAAGTGGTGCAAGAAACTTGAAGCGCATAAAGAGATGGCATTTTTGTGCCGCGATATCGCGCGCCTGCAAACGGATCTCCATATTGACGGGAACCTGCAACAGCTACGGCTGATACGGTAGTTTTATTGCCGGATGGCGCGGCGCTTATCCGGCCTGCATTTCGTGCAATCCTGTCAGCCGGATAAAACGTTCACGTCGCCGTCCGGAAAATTACCAGGCGCTATGATACAGCTCGACGATGTCAGCAATACTCGCTTCACGCGGATTACCGCCGGTACACACATCATCAAATGCGGCCTGCGCCAGCGCCGGAATATCTTCTTTACGTACACCAACATCGCGCAGATGCAAAGGAATGCCCACGTCGTGATTAAGCGCAAACACCGCGTCGACTGCGGCATTACGCGCCTCCGCCAGGCTCATAGACTCCACTTTAGCGCCCATCGCGCGGGCAATATCGCGGAACTTCTCGCCGGTATAACCTGCGTTGTAGCGCATCACATGCGGCAGCAAAATTGCGTTCGCCACGCCATGTGGCGTGTTGTAAAACGCGCCCAACGGGTGCGCCATTCCGTGCACCAGCCCCAGACCAACGTTGGAAAAGCCCATCCCGGCAACGTACTGCCCCAGCGCCATCGCTTCCCCGGCATCCCGCTCGCCCGCAACGGAACCGCGCAGCGCCCCGGCAATAATCTCAATGGCTTTAATATGCAGCGCATCCGTCAACGCCCATGCGGCGCGGGTGATATAGCCCTCTATCGCATGAGTCAGCGCATCCACGCCGGTTGCCGCTTTCAGCGCGGGCGGCATGCCGTCCATCATGTCGGCATCAATAAACGCGACCTGCGGGATATCATGCGGATCGACACACACAAATTTACGCCGCTTTTCTTCATCGGTGATCACATAGTTAATGGTCACTTCCGCCGCCGTTCCCGCGGTGGTCGGAATAGCCATCACCGGCACGCTCGGATAACGGGTCGGCGACAGCCCTTCCAGACTGCGTACGTCAGCAAACTCCGGGTTATTGCTGATAATGCCGATCGCCTTACAGGTATCCTGCGGGGAGCCGCCGCCAATGGCAATCAGGTAATCCGCCCCGCTTTGTTGAAATGCGTTCAGTCCCTCTTTCACCACGCCGATGGTTGGATTCGGGATCACGCCATCGTAGATCGCCCATGCCAGCCCTGCGGCATCCATCTTCTCCGTGACGTTTCTGACCACACCGCACTGCACCAGCGTTTTGTCACTGACAATTAGCGCCTTGCGATAGCCCCGGCGTTGAACCTCATCGGTTAACGCCGCCACCGCCCCCCGGCCAAACCATGCCGTTTCGTTGAGGATCATTCTGTTCGCCATCACCGGTCTCCTTTTCGTTTTACAGGATCACTCTTCGATACGTAATCCATAAGTTTTGAATTTCTCCAGTACGATAGCGATCGCCTCATCATCCAGAACCGGAACCGGGTCGACAATAGCCAACGTGCTAAGATACAGCTGCGCCAGCACTTCCACTTCATGCGCCAGCCACAGCGCTTTTTCCAGATTCTCTTCACAGGCGATCAGGCCATGATGTTGCAACAGCGTCGCTTTGCGATTTTTGAGCGCCTCAGACGCATATTCGGACAGCTCGCGGGTACCAAAAGTCGCGTACGGCGCGCAGGGAATAGAATTACCGCCCGCCGCAGCAATCATATAATGAATAGCCGGAATCGGACGGTTGAGGATTGAAACCGCGGTGCAGTGAACCGCATGGTTGTGGACGACAGCATTAGCATCAGGGCGCGTCTGATAGGCCGCCATATGGAAACGCCACTCACTGGAGGGCAGTTTGCCCTGTTCATGCTGACCCTCGGCGTTAATATAGACAATGTGTGCTTCTGTTAACTTTTCATAAGGAATACCCGTTGGCGTTATCAGCATCCCGCCCTGATAACGCACGCTCACATTACCTGCTGTCCCCTGGTTCAATCCCAGTCGGGTCATTTCCAGGCAGGTATCAATAATCTGCCGGGCCAGTCTATTTCGTTCCATTCTTTACCTCTCTTTATGATGCTCAATGCGACAACAGACAACTCGCCGGATGTTTCACCGACGCTGTTGAATAACTCAAATAGTTGTTCACCATCATCGTCGCGAATAATCAGAAAGGAATTTACATAAACCTGTTCTGTGATACTCCTCACTTATTTCCGCCAAAAAAGAAAGAAGTTGTGTATTTTCTATTTTCGAAAAATGCCCGTTCTTACTAATACATAAAAAAACGGGCATTCCCGGAAAAAATGTAACAACTGACCGTTTTCCACATTATAAATTAAATCGGTCATCTCTTTTGTGGATTTTAGAATTAACTTACTCAAACGGTCATATTTTCCCGATTATTAAAGTGACAATAATCACATAAAATCACTCAATGCGTGCTAAATGTGACCGTCATCATATTAAAAGCCATTTTTTATTTGAAAATGAATTCATGAGTTCATCCCGTGAGGTTTTTTTACTGTTTACCTCGTCCCGGAACTCACCTGATTTTTGCGGTTTGACGGGTATAACCGATCACTCACAAATGCTGCTGAACACGCTTCTGAACCAATGAGGATGCTATGGGAAACACAACAATACAAACGCAGAGTTTTCGTGCGGTGGAGACAGGGCAGAGCAAACGCTACATTATTCCTTTCGCCCTGCTGTGCTCGCTATTTTTTCTTTGGGCAGTAGCCAACAATCTTAACGACATTTTATTACCACAATTTCAGCAAGCCTTTACGTTAACTAATTTCCAGGCAGGTTTGATTCAGTCTGCTTTTTATTTCGGCTATTTTGTTATTCCCATCCCTGCGGGTATTCTGATGAAAAAGTTGAGTTATAAAGCGGGGATAATCACCGGACTATTTCTCTACGCTCTCGGTGCCGCATTATTCTGGCCGGCCGCAGAGATAATGAATTACACCTTATTCCTGATTGGCCTGTTTATTATTGCTGCAGGTTTAGGTTGTCTGGAAACTGCTGCCAACCCTTTTGTTACCGTATTAGGTCCAGAAAGTGGTGGGCACTTCCGTCTTAATCTGGCACAAACTTTTAACTCTTTTGGTGCCATTATTGCCGTGGTCTTTGGGCAAAGCCTTATTTTGTCTAATGTGCCACACAAATCACAGGATGTGCTCGATAAAATGACGCCGGAGCAGCTTAGCGCCTATAAACACAGTCTGGTGCTATCTGTACAAACCCCTTATATGATCATCGTCGCGATCGTCTTACTGATTGCGCTGTTGATTATGCTGACCAAATTCCCGGCGCTACAGAGTGACGATCATAGCGATGGCAACCAGAGTTCATTCATCGCTTCACTTTCCCGGCTGGTACGCATTCGCCACTGGCGCTGGGCGGTGCTGGCGCAGTTCTGCTACGTCGGCGCGCAAACCGCCTGCTGGAGCTACCTGATCCGTTACGCTATCGAAGAGATCCCCGGCATGACGCCTGGTTTCGCCGCCAACTACCTGACCGGCACGATGGTGTGCTTCTTTATCGGCCGCTTCTCCGGCACCTGGCTTATCAGCCGCTTTGCGCCGCATAAAGTGCTGGCAGCCTATGCCCTGTTCGCCATGATCCTGTGTCTGATTTCGGCGTTTTCCGGTGGTCATGTAGGTCTGCTGGCCCTGACCCTGTGTAGTGCATTTATGTCAGTTCAGTATCCCACCATTTTCTCGCTGGGTATCAAAAATCTGGGGCCGGACACCAAATACGGCTCCTCTTTCATCGTCATGACAATTATTGGCGGCGGTATCGTCACGCCGGTCATGGGTTTTGTCAGCGATGCCGCAGGCAACATCCCAACGGCTGAGCTGGTCCCGGCGCTCTGCTTTGCCGTCATCTTCATCTTTGCCCGTTTCCGTTCACAAGCGGCAACTAACTGAACATTTTTCCGAATAACGTAAGGAACCTGTAATGAAAAAAATCAGCTTACCGAAAATTGGCATTCGCCCGGTTATTGATGGACGTCGCATGGGGGTACGCGAGTCGCTGGAAGAACAAACCATGAATATGGCGAAAGCCACCGCCGCGCTGATCACAGAGAAACTGCGCCATGCCTGCGGCGCACAGATTGAGTGCGTGATTGCGGATACCTGCATTGCCGGAATGGCGGAATCTGCCGCCTGTGAAGAGAAATTCAGCAGCCAGAATGTTGGCGTCACCATTACCGTCACCCCCTGCTGGTGCTACGGCAGCGAAACCATCGATATGGACCCAATGCGCCCGAAAGCCATCTGGGGATTTAACGGCACCGAACGTCCTGGCGCGGTGTACCTTGCAGCAGCGCTGGCCGCGCACAGCCAGAAAGGCATTCCGGCATTCTCTATTTATGGCCATAACGTACAGGATGCCGACGACACCTCGATCCCTGCCGACGTTGAAGAAAAACTGTTGCGCTTTGCGCGCGCAGGTCTGGCGGTTGCCAGCATGAAAGGCAAAAGCTACCTCTCTGTGGGCGGCGTCTCAATGGGGATTGCCGGCTCCATCGTCGATCATAACTTCTTTGAGTCCTGGCTGGGGATGAAAGTGCAGGCGGTGGACATGACCGAGCTGCGCCGTCGCATCGACCAGAAAATCTATGACGAAGCCGAGCTGGAGATGGCGCTGGCGTGGGCGGATAAAAACTTCCGCTATGGCGAGGATCAGAACGCGCAGCAGTACAAACGCAATGAAGAACAGAGCCGCGCGGTGCTGAAAGAGGGCCTGCTGATGGCGATGTGCATTCGCGACATGATGCAGGGCAACAACAAGCTGGCGGAAAAAGGGCTGGTGGAAGAGTCGCTGGGATATAACGCCATTGCGGCAGGCTTCCAGGGCCAGCGCCACTGGACCGATCAATACCCGAACGGCGACACCGCCGAAGCGCTGCTGAACAGCTCCTTTGACTGGAACGGCGTGCGCGAACCGTTTGTCGTCGCGACCGAAAACGACAGCCTCAACGGCGTCGCGATGCTGCTGGGCCACCAGCTCACCGGCACCGCGCAGATCTTTGCCGACGTGCGGACCTACTGGTCGCCGGAAGCGGTAGAGCGCGTCACAGGCCAGCCGCTCACCGGCCTTGCGGAGCACGGTATCATTCACCTGATCAACTCCGGCTCTGCGGCGCTGGACGGCGCCTGCAAGCAGCGCGATAGCGAAGGCAAACCGACCATGAAGCCGCACTGGGAAATCAGCCAACAGGAAGCGGACGCCTGCCTGGCCGCTACCGAATGGTGCCCGGCGATCCACGAATACTTCCGTGGCGGCGGCTACTCCTCTCGCTTCCTGACCGAAGGCGGCGTGCCGTTCACCATGACCCGCGTGAACATCATCAAGGGTCTGGGGCCGGTACTGCAAATCGCTGAAGGCTGGAGCGTGGAACTGCCGAAGGAGATGCACGATCAGCTCGACGCCCGCACCAACTCGACCTGGCCGACCACCTGGTTTGCGCCGCGTCTTACCGGTAAAGGCCCGTTCACCGACGTCTACTCGGTGATGGCGAACTGGGGCGCGAACCACGGCGTACTGACCATCGGCCACGTCGGCGCTGACTTCATCACGCTCGCCGCCATGCTGCGTATTCCGGTCTGTATGCACAACGTGGACGAGGCGAAAATCTACCGTCCTTCCGCCTGGGCTGCGCACGGTATGGACAGTGAAGGCCAGGATTATCGCGCCTGCCAGAACTACGGGCCGCTGTACAAACGTTAATGCGTCACTTCTTTGCCCGGTGGCGTAAGCTTACCGGGCCTACAATTTCGCATTTTGCAGGCCGGATCAGCAAAGCGCCATCCGGCAACGTTTCGGAGCTACTATGAAACAAGACGTCATTCTGGTTCTCGACTGCGGCGCCACTAACGTACGCGCGATTGCCGTTGACCGACAGGGAAACATTGTCGCCCGCGCCGCAACGGCTAATGCCAGCGATATGGCGGTAGAAAACAGTGCCTGGCATCAATGGTCTCTGGAAGCCATCCTGCAACGCTTCGCTGAGTGCTGTCAGCAGATCCGCGGAGAATTGTCATCCTGTCGGGTTCGCGGCATCACCGTGACCACCTTCGGCGTAGACGGCGCGCTGGTCGATGAACAGGGTCAGTTACTCTATCCGGTCATCAGTTGGAAATGCCCGCGTACCGCAGCGGTAATGGAGAGCATCAGCCGTTTTATGTCGCCGCAGCAGTTGCAGGCAATCTCCGGCGTCGGCGCATTTGCCTTTAATACGCTATATAAACTGGTGTGGCTGAAAGAGAACCACCCGCAGTTGCTCACACAGGCGCACGCCTGGTTGTTTATTTCCTCGCTGCTCAACCACCGCTTAACCGGCGAGTTCACCACGGATATCACTATGGCGGGCACCAGCCAGATGCTGGATATCCAGCAGCGGGATTTCAGCCCGGAGATTTTACAGGCCACAGGGTTACCCCGCCGTCTGTTTCCACGGTTAGTTGAAGCGGGCGAACAGATTGGCACGCTGCAGAACAACGCTGCAAACCTGCTTGGGCTTGAGGCGGGTATTCCGGTGATCTCCGCCGGGCATGACACGCAGTTTGCCCTCTTTGGCGCCGGCGCAGAACAGGATGAACCGGTACTCTCGTCCGGTACGTGGGAAATACTGATGGTACGCAGCGCGCAGGTGAACACGCCGCTGCTCAGCCATTATGCCGGTTCAACCTGTGAACTGGATAGCCAGTCAGGGTTGTATAATCCGGGTATGCAATGGCTGGCATCCGGCGTGCTTGAATGGGTACGCAAACTGCTCTGGACGCCAGAAACGCCGTGGCAGACGCTGATAGAAGAAGCGCGCCTCATTCCCGCTGGCGCGGAAGGGGTGACGATGCACTGCGACCTGCTCGCCAGCCAAAATGCCGGCTGGCAGGGTGTAACGCTTAATACCACTCGTGGTCATTTCTATCGCGCCGCGCTGGAAGGATTAACCGAACAACTGGCGCGAAATCTGCAAACGCTACAAAAAATTGGCCACTTTAAAGCCGCAGAACTGCTGCTGGTTGGCGGCGGCAGCCGCAACGCGCTGTGGAATCAGATCAAAGCCAATATGCTTGATATTCCGGTAAAAGTACTGGATGACGCTGAAACTACCGTCGCTGGCGCCGCCATGTTCGGCTGGTATGGCGTCGGTGAATTTACCAGCCCGGAACAGGCCAGAGCCCAGGTGAACTATCAATACCGCTATTTCTGGCCACAAACTGAACCCGAATTTATTGAGGGAGTGTGAGATGCTAAAGACTATTTCGCCATTAATATCCCCTGAGTTACTGAAAGTGCTGGCTGAAATGGGGCACGGGGATGAGATTATTTTTTCCGATGCCCACTTCCCGGCGCACAGCATGGGGCCGCAGGTGATTCGAGCCGATGGCCTGCTGGTCAGCGACCTGCTACAGGCAATTATTCCGCTGTTTGAGTTAGATAGCTATGCCCCACCGCTGGTGATGATGGCCCCCGTGGAAGGTGATACGCTCGACCCACAGGTCGAGCACCGTTACCGTGAAGCGCTTTCAGGCCCCGGCCCCTGTCCGGCGATCGTCCGTATTGACCGCTTTGCTTTCTACGAACGCGCGCAAAAAGCCTTTGCGATCGTTATCACAGGAGAGTGCGCGAAGTACGGAAATATTCTTTTAAAAAAAGGGGTAACGCCGTAATCTCATTCCGCAGCGCCCGTCTGATGCGGGCGCTCATCGAACACCAGGGTGAGAAAAATGAAAGCGGCACGCCAGCAAGCGATAGTAGACCTGCTCCTTAAGCATAACAGTCTGACCACCGAAGCCTTATCGCTGCAGCTTGATGTCAGCAAAGAAACCATTCGCCGTGACCTCAGCGAACTCCAGTCCCAGGGGAAAGTGCTGCGTAACCACGGGCGGGCAAAAGTGATTCACCGACAAAACCAGGACAGCGGCGACCCTTTTCACATCCGTCTAAAAAGCCACTATGCCCACAAAGCCGATATCGCTCGTGAATCCCTTGCCTGGATAGACGCCGGGATGGTGATCGCCCTTGATGCCAGTTCAACCTGCTGGTACCTGGCCCGCCAGTTGCCTGATATCGATCTGCATGTTTTTACCAACAGCCAACCGATTTGTCAGGAATTGAGCAAGCGCGAACACATTCAACTGACCTGCTCCGGCGGTACGCTACAACGTAAATATGGCTGTTACGTCAGCGCATCGCTTATCTCGCAACTCAAATCGCTGGAGATCGACCTGTTCATTTTTTCTTGCGAAGGTATCGACAGCGACGGGGCGCTATGGGACTCAAATGCGGTGAACGCCGACTTCAAATCGCTGCTGTTGAAGCGCGCTTCGCAATCATTGTTGCTGATTGATAAGAGCAAATTTAACCGTTCAGGAGAGGCGCGAATCGGACACCTCGATGACGTGACGTATATCGTTTCGGACGTATCACAGTCATAACGGCTGATGGCGACTTATTGCAGGCTGGATGCGTCGTGACGCGTTATCCAGCCTGCAATCGCCCTATCGCTCGTCGCGACGACCGCCAACAGCCGCCCACAGGCGGCGTACGTGAACCGTCACCTCTTCACGATCGTGATACAACTGACGCGCCTGAATTTGCGCGTTGATACCGTGCTCGTCCAGCTGCTCCTGAATATAAGCCAGATTGCGCGACAACTCTTCATAACGTTTTTTCATCGGCAGCTTAAGGTTAAAGATCGTTTCACGACACCAGCCGTTCACCAGCCACTGCGCCATCAATGCCGCCACTTTCGCGGGTTTCTCCACCATATCGCAGACCATCCACGAAATGTTGTTACGATTCGGGCGATACCTGAAGCCATCTTCACGTAGCCAGGTCACCTGCCCGGTATCCATCAGGCTTTGCGCCATCGGGCCGTTATCCACCGAAGAAACCCACATATTGCGTTGCACCAGTTGATAAGTCCAGCCGCCGGGGCAGGCGCCTAAATCCACGGCGTACATGCCGTTCGCCAGACGCTCATCCCACTCATCCGCCGGAATAAAAACGTGAAACGCCTCTTCCAGCTTCAGGGTTGAGCGACTTGGCGCATCGGCCGGGAACTTAAGGCGTGGAATGCCCATATAGAACGGCGAGTTGTTATGAGATAAGGAGTAACCCGCGTAGCAACAGCCGGGAGCGATAAAGAACACATGCACCACCGGGCGCTTCGGCGTTTCATAATTGGTCAGTACGCCCGCGTCGCGCAGTGCCGCACGCAACGGTACCGTAAATTTACGGCAAAACTTCATCAGTTCTTTGCTTTCGTTGGTATCGGCCACTTCAACCCGCAGCTCGCCGCCTTTTTCCACAACGCCCTGTAGCATCCCGACAATCGGCGTAATGCGATCCTCCGGCGGCAGGTCGCGCAGCAGTTCACCGGCCACAAACATCTGGCGAGCAAACACCAGCGAGCTGAACGGCAGTTCGCGCACCAGCTTTTCGCCGTCTTCCGCCTGATAACACTCAAAAATCACGTAGCCGGAGTCCTCTTTAACTCGGGCAAAACCAAAGATCTCAAGACGGGAGGCTTTATCGGTAATTTCCGCTGCGCACTCTTTCTCAAACCCAGGGCGACAATAGAGAACAACTTTATTCATGAACAACGCCCTTACGTTTCAGACGAATTGCACCAATTAACATTAATACCCAACCGGCCAGAAAGCAGACGCCGCCGACCGGCGTAACGAACGCCCACAGGCGTAAATGGGATAGCGCCAGACAATACAGACTGCCGCTAAAAAGAACGATACCGAGCGCCATAAAGACGCTGCTCCAGTAAAACCAGATGCTGATTCGACGCTGCATCGCCACCGCCAGGCCAAAAATCGCCAGCGTGTGGACGGCCTGATACTGCAGACCGGTGTGTAACCAGCCCATCTCCGCAACGCCCAACGTTTTACTTAATACATGCGCACCAAAAGCGCCCAGAGCCACAAAGATAAAACCGCTTATCGCGGTGAATATCAGCATAAAACGGCTGGTCATGTGAGTATCCTACAATGATTTATTGTTCATAACGGAAGCGAAACTTTTCTTGTTCACTCGCTGCTTTTGCCAGTATCCACTGTCGAAAGGCGGCGATTTTACCCAATTCAGCCTGACTGTCATGACAAACGAGATAAAACGCATTTTTACTGACCAGAACATCATTAAATGGGCAGACCAAACGGCCTGCCTCAATCTCGGACTGCGCCATCACGTTATTAGCCAGAGCGACCCCCTGCCCGTGGATTGCCGCCTGCAGCACCATTGCGCTGTGGCTAAAAATCGGCCCCTGCTGAACATTAATATGGTTTAGACCCAACTGACGGGTATAAGTTTGCCAGTCGCGGCGGGAGGCATCATGTAACAGCGTATGTTGCGCCAGATCGGCAGGCGTTTTCAACGCGTTATCGCCGGTAAGTAATAACGGCGAGCAGACCGGGAGCAAATATTCGGCGTACAATTTTTCCACACGCAGCCCCGGCCAGTTGCCGCGACCATAGAAGATCGCCACATCCACATCATCGGCCAGCTTCTCCTCCTGACGATCCACAGCCTGAATTCTGACGTCAATTCCCGGATAAGCTGAGTTAAAGCTGGCCAGCCTCGGCACCAGCCACTGAATGGCAAAACTGGGGAGCATACTGACGGTTAACGCCCCTTTTGCGCTTCTTGCCTGCAGCTTACGGGTCGCCTCGGTGAGCTGAGAAAAAATTTCTTTAATATCCAGAAAATAACTTTGTCCCTCTTCTGTCAAAAGCAGAGAACGGTTGCGTCGACGAAACAGCTTAAGGCCGAGAAAATCCTCAAGAGACTTGATTTGATGACTGACTGCAGCCTGGGTCACGAACAGTTCATCAGCAGCGCGAGTGAAGCTAAGATGACGTGCGGCGGCATCAAAAACACGTAATGCATTCAGTGGTGGCAAACGCTTTGACATAGTTATTCTGGCGCAGATGTTAACGTGATTTAACAAACAGGAAACAGCATTTAACCTATTAGTTTTTTTTATCTGAGCTATTATAATTTGTCCGTTGAGCTTATACCAGCAAATACCTATAGTGGCGACACTTCCTGAGCCGGAACGAAAAGCTTTTTTTGGAATGCGTGTTCCAACAAGCTTTTGGCTTACGGTTGTGATGTTGTGTTGTTGTGTTTGCAATTGGTCCTTGATTTCGGGCCATGGTAGCAAAGCTACCTTTTTCACTTCCTGTACATTTACCCTGTCTGTCCATAGTGATTTAATGTAGCACCGCAATATGCGGTGCTTTTTTTTGCCGCAAAATTATCCTCCTCACCCTGACATACCGCTAGCAGCCTTGCTCTGACAAGAAAATTGCGCGACGATCCGGCTATCGATACGAGGAATTTCATGAACGCATTCAATCCCGTCCAATTTCGCGCCCAGTTTCCGGCGCTGGCCGATGCTGGCGTCTATCTTGATAGCGCGGCGACGGCGCTCAAACCGCTGGCGGTCATTGAGGCCAGCGACCAGTTCTATCGCCTTAGCGCCGGTAACGTCCACCGCAGCCAGTTCGCCGCAGCCAGGCAACTGACTGAACGCTATGAAAACGCCCGCGAGCGTGTGGCGGCGTTGCTCAACGCCCCCTCCGGCAACGATATCGTCTGGACGCGCGGCACGACGGAAGCCATTAATATGGTGGCACAAAGCTATGTGCGCCCGCGCCTGCAACCGGGGGATGAAATTATCGTCAGTGAAGCGGAACATCACGCCAATCTGGTTCCGTGGCTGATGGTCGCGGAGCAAACCGGGGCACGGGTGGTGAAACTGCCGCTGGGGGCCAATCGTCTGCCGGATATCGCCAGTCTGGGTTCGCTTATCACCCCGCACAGTCGGGTACTGGCGATTGGTCAGATGTCCAACGTCACCGGCGGCTGCCCGGATCTGGCTCGGGCGATTCGTCTGGCTCACGATGCCGGGATGGTGGTGATGGTTGACGGCGCCCAGGGCGCGGTGCATTTTCCGGCGGACGTGCAGGCGCTGGATATCGACTTTTATGCCTTCTCCGGCCATAAACTCTATGGGCCGACGGGCATTGGCGCGCTGTATGGCAAAAGCAAACTGCTGGCAAAAATGTCGCCGTGGCTCGGCGGCGGGAAAATGATTACCGAAGTCACCTTTGATGGTTTCAAAACCCAGTCTGCGCCCTGGCGCTTCGAAGCCGGAACCCCCAATATCGCCGGGGTGATTGGCCTGAGCGCGGCGCTGGAGTGGCTGGAGGAAACGGACATCGCACAGGCGGAAAACTGGAGCCGCGGGCTGGCGACGCTGGCGGAAGAGGAACTGGCGAAACGCCCGGGCTTTCGATCTTTCCGCTGCCAGGACTCAAGCCTGCTGGCGTTTGATTTCGACGACGTCCACCATAGCGATATGGTGACGCTGCTGGCGGAATCCGGCATCGCGCTACGCGCCGGACAGCACTGCGCCCAGCCGCTGCTGGCGGCGCTTGGCGTCAGCGGCACCCTGCGCGCCTCGTTCGCGCCTTATAATACGCAAGACGATGTTTATGCGCTGGTGCGCGCTGTGGACCACGCTCTGCAAATACTGGTGGATTAATGACGACTCCTCACCCTTTTGGCCGTGAAATTACCGAAGAGACTTTACGCCAGACGTTTACCCCTCTCACCCAGTGGGAAGATAAATATCGCCAGCTGATTTTATTGGGTAAGCGGCTCCCTGCTCTCCCGGCGCATCTGAAAGCGCAGGCTAAAGAGATCGCCGGTTGCGAAAACCGCGTCTGGCTGGGCTATCGCGTTGATGAAAATGGTGAACTCCATTTCTTCGGCGATAGCGAAGGCCGCATTGTGCGCGGCATGCTGGCGGTATTACTGACCGCTATCGAGGGGAAAAGCGCCGATGAACTGCTGGCGCGGGACCCGCTGGCGCTATTTGATGAGCTGGGGCTGCGCGGCCAGCTAAGCGCCTCACGCAGCCAGGGGCTGAGCGCGCTGAACGAAGCGGTGCTCGCCGCCGCCCGCGAGGTTTAATCCAGGCCCAGTCGGCGATTGCTTACAGCGCCGTCTCCGGGGACGTTACCTTGCCGAAACTGTGGCCTGACGGGCCGCTTTCGCCAGCATTTTTTTCAACGCATGGGAGACCGCGACAAACCCAAAGGTGGCGGTCACCATCGTCGCCGCGCCAAATCCAGACGCGCAATCCATCCGTTTCGGGCCTTCAGCGGTGCTTTTCATCGCACAAACGCTGCCGTCCGCCTGCGGATAAACCAGCGCTTCGGTAGAAAAGACGCAATCCACGCCGAGTTTACCTTTACTGTTCTTCACCACCCCAAACTGGCTCTTCAGCCGCTCGCGCAGCTTTGCCGCCAGCGGATCCTGAATGGTTTTCGCCAGATCCGCGACCTGAATTTGCGTCGGATCGATTTGCCCGCCCGCGCCGCCGGTCGTCACCAGCGGGACTTTATTACGACGGCACCAGGCGATTAAGGCCGCTTTCGGGCGCACGCTGTCGATGGCATCGATCACATAGCTGAAGTCGCCGCCGAGATACTCAGCGACGTTTTCCGCCGTGACAAAATCATCCACCACCGTGACCCGACACTCCGGGTTGATCAGGCGAATGCGTTCAGCCATCACCTCCGCCTTCGCCAGACCGACATTGCCACCCAGGGCGTGGATCTGGCGGTTGGTATTGGTGACGCAGACATCATCCATATCAATAAGCGTAATCGCGCCAATTCCGGTTCTCGCCAGCGCTTCCGCCGCCCAGGAACCGACGCCGCCGATCCCCACCACGCAGACATGCGCATCGGCAAAACATTGCAGCGCCTTTTCACCGTATAAACGCGCCGTACCGCCAAAACGCTGGCGCCAGCCATCGCTGATTACAACAGACATAAAACCTCAGAATATAATGGGCCTGCCAGCGCATGCCCCGTCGTGCCTCCGCGACTGTCGGACACTCCCGGAGACGCCACGTTACGCCAGTCCGGGAGACAAACAATCAGACATCCGCGCCTTAACCGCTAAATACGTTGCCTGCGCCCGGCGCGTTTTTCAGCACCCACACGCGACCATAGTGATTATACCAACCGGCACGATGCCCTGCATCCGGGCCAATTCCCTGGTAAATATCAAAGTGCTGACCCTTAATCGCGCCACCGACATCCAGGGCAACCATTAAACGCAGTTCGTACTGCCCGTTAAACTTGCCGTTATTATCCAGCAACGGAACTTCCGCCAGCAGGGTTGTACCGGCAGGAATAATAGAGCGATCGGATGCCACCGACGCGCGACCAATCAGCGGTACCGCGCTGGCACCTTTCACCGGCGCAAAAGATTGCGGCTTAAAGAAGACGAAGGACGGGTTCTGCTCCAGCAGTTCACGAACCTCCGCCTCGCTGTGCCTTTCGCCCCATTCGCGGATCGCCTGCATCGACATATCTTCACGCTTCACTTCACCACGATCGATAAGCACTTTTCCGATGCTGTAATATGGCCAACCGTTTTTCCCGGCATAGCTAAAGAAGTTCAGCGGCGAACCATCGCCAAAATCAATATAGCCGCTACCCTGGACATCCATAATAAAGTTGTCCATCAGCGAATTACTCCAGGCGATAACATATTTGTCGCTCAGCGCACCGGCATAGATACTGGCGCGGGACGGCAGCTTACCGCGTTTAGGCGGCATACGATAAATAGGGTACTGGAACTCGCCCTGGCGCGTGTGACGCGCCTGCACCACCGGCGTGTAGTAACCGGTAAACTGGACGTTGCCGTAGTTATCCGCCCCCTGCATCTGCCAGGCGTCAATACCAAACTGGCGCAGCGTACGGGTGTCACCGCCGGAACGCAGCCACTCCTCAATCGCATGATAAACGTTGCTTTGACTGGTATACAGGCGCGGAGAAGCGCTACGAATCTGTCTCACCTGCTCGGAAAAATCGCCGGCATTAATCGGCGAACCTACCGCATCAGGTTGATTAACTAATGAAAACGGCTGGGTGAATTTACCTTCATTATACTGCTGACCGCGATCGGTCGGTTTTGAGGAACAGGCGGCAAGCATTGCCAGCATCGCGCCTGTTACTACGTATCTTGCCCAACGTCCTTTCATGGTATCTCTTCTTTATTCTACTGAGTCCGGGTGCGTGATGAAGATAACAAACCGTCAGGGCTAATGAAATGCGCTTACGCACGGCAAAGGCCGCTTTGTTCAAAAAACGGACGGGAAGTGATTCTATATGCACCATTTTTTACAAAATTGGCGATTTATATGAAAAAAGGTTGCATCAAAACGTTAGCAGAGTATAGTGCGCATCCACGGACGCGGGGTGGAGCAGCCTGGTAGCTCGTCGGGCTCATAACCCGAAGGTCGTCAGTTCAAATCTGGCCCCCGCAACCAATTAAAATGTGATGAAGTAAAAGCAGTACGGTGACGCGGGGTGGAGCAGCCTGGTAGCTCGTCGGGCTCATAACCCGAAGGTCGTCGGTTCAAATCCGGCCCCCGCAACCAATCAAAATTTGATGAAGTAAAAAGCAGTACGGTGACGCGGGGTGGAGCAGCCTGGTAGCTCGTCGGGCTCATAACCCGAAGGTCGTCGGTTCAAATCCGGCCCCCGCAACCAACATTACAAGCACCCTTAAGGGTGTTTTTTTGTTTCTGCACTGTGCAAAATCACACTATATCTCCGGGAACGGTTTCCGCCGCTCCCGCCCCTCTCAGCCCTGCGGCAATACAATATTACTCTCCGCCAGCATTCCCATCTCATGGTATATCGCACAGGCCGCCTCGACGATCGGCATCGCCAGCGCCGCGCCGCTCCCCTCGCCCAGACGCATTCCCATATTGAGATACGGTTCCAGCTCCAGGTGCATCAGCGCCGTACGCGCTCCCTTCTCCGCCGAATAGTGCGAAGGGATAAGATAGGGTTTCAGTTCCGGTGCAATTTGGCACGCCGCCAGCGCCGCCGCGTAGGACAAAAAGCCATCCAGCACTACCGGCAGCCCGCAGGAAGCCGCCCCCAGCATCACACCCGCCATCCCCAGAAGATCGAAACCGCCCACTTTCGCCAGAACGTCCAGGCCATCATGCGGATCGGGCTGATTGACAGCGATAGCCCGGCGCACCACTGCTACTTTGTTGCTCATTCTGGTCAACGGCAAATTCGCACCGATTCCCACCACCTCTTGCGCATCGCTGCCGGTCAGGACGCTGACAATTGCCGCCGCCGGAGTGGTATTCGCCATTCCCAGCTCCCCGACGCCAAACAGGGTCACGCCGTCCCGCGCCAGCTCGCGCGTATAGAGCATCGTCGCCAATAGCAGCTCTTCCGCCTGGCCGCGACGCATTGCCGGGCCAACGGCGATATTCCCGCAGCCGCGCGCTACCCGCATGTTGATAACGCCAGGGATCGGTTCAGCATCGATCCCGACATCAATCACATGTACCTTCGCCCCCGCCTGGGCGGCCAGCACGCAAACGCCGGTCTTGCCTCGCGTCATATTTGCGGCCTGAATAGCGGTCACCGCTTTAGGCGAAATCGCCACCCCTTCATCCCAGACGCCATGATCGGCGCACATCACCAACAGCGCCTTCTTTTTCACCTGCGGTATGCCATCAAGGCCGGGCATCCCCGCCAGCTGTATAGCGAGATCTTCAAGGCGACCAAGGCTTCCGGGCGGCTTAAGCAGACCATCGATATGCAGACGGGCGCTCGCCATCGCGTTTTCATCAGGCGCGGGGATCGCACCCAGTAATGCAGTTAAGCTGTGCATAGAAATTCTCGTCATGTTGGCTGGCTCAAGGCTGAACCAGCAGGAAAATAGCTTCCCGATAATAAAGAGATGCCGGAGCGGTTGATTTACTTAATTTTGACGCCGATGCCCGACACCACCAGCCAGACCTCATCCGCCGCCGCCGCGAGGCGTTGATTGACGCGCCCGGCGATATCGCGGAAATGCCGGGCCAGACGGTTTTCCGGCACGATCCCCATCCCCACTTCGTTGGTAACCAGCACCACGTGGGCCGGGCAGCGCTGACAGGCAGCAATCAGTACCGCGACTTCGCCGTCAATAGCTCGCTCCATTGCGGCATAATCCCAGTTGTCAGGCGAATCGTCGCCGCCCAGCGCGAACAGCAGGTTGGTGACCATCGTGGTGATGCATTCCAGCAAAACAGCTTCTTCGGGATCGTTATCCGCGGTGATCAGCTCATCTAGCTGCTGCCAGCGTTCTGCCGTGCGCCAGTGCGCGGGACGACCATCGCGGTGATGCTGGATCCTCGCCGCCATTTCGTCATCAAAAATCTGCGACGTGGCGATATATAACACCTGCGGTGACTGCGCGATCAGCGCTTCGGCGTGGCGGCTTTTGCCGCTGCGCGCCCCTCCAGTGACTAAAGTCAGCATACCGGCTCCTGATGCTGGCGCATGATGACGTAAATTTTTTCGATAGCAATATGCTTGCGCATCGCCTCGGCCAGCAGATCGAACTGCCGGGATTTGTAGTGCGCATACTCAACGTCGCTATCCAGCGCGGCCAGCCCTTTCCGCTGGCGCAGGCCGTTAACCAGCGCGCGGGTAAACCCATCGCTGTCAAACAAGCCATGCAGATAGGTGCCAAACGCCAGGCCATCGTCGCTGACCGCGCCGTCCGCCACGGTCATCCCATTCTTGTGCAGATGCACCAGCGCCCGGCTGCCGTCATGCCGCTCGGTCTCGCCCATATGGATTTCGTAACCGCTTACGGACAGACCGGCCGTTGTCGCCAGCCATTCGGGCAGTTCTGGCGCCATGGTCGCCGTTACCTGGGTAGTGGTTTTGTGGTGTGCGAAGTGGGTCACTGTATTGAGCAATCCCAGCCCAGGCTGTGTGCCAAGCCCCGATTCCACCTCATCAATTATGGTTTCGCCAAGCATCTGATAACCGCCGCAAATCCCCAGAACCGGAACTCCCTGACGCTGAACCTGCTGCACCGCATGCGCCATACCGCTTTCGCGCAGCCAGGCCAGATCGCCAAGCGTATTTTTACTGCCCGGCAGGATAACCAGATCAGCATCCGCCAGTTCCTGCGGATGACGGACATAACGCACACGTACGTCCGGTTGCGCCGCCAGCGCGTTGAAGTCGGTAAAATTGGAGATATGCGGTAGCTGGACCACGGCAATGTCAATATCACGCCTGCCGGTGCGCAGATATTTGCCTTTTTGCAGCGCCACCCCATCCTCATCTTCGAGATCGACATCCAGCCACGGCATTACGCCGAGCACCGAGACACCGGTCAGCGCTTCGATCTGCTCGATACCCGAATGAAGCAGCGCCGCGTCGCCGCGAAATTTATTAATAATCACCCCTTTGACCCGCGCACGCTCATGTTCATGCAGCAGCGCGAGAGTGCCATAAATAGCGGCGAATACGCCGCCGCGATCGATATCCGCCACGAGGATCACCGGGCACTGCGCCATTTCGGCCATCCCCATATTGACGATATCGCGATCGCGCAGATTGATCTCTGCCGGGCTACCCGCACCTTCCAGCACCAGCACATCATGCTCGGCGGCCAGGCTGTTATAAACTGAAAGGATCTGCTCGCGCAGGCGCGGCTTGTATTCGTGATAGCTCACCGCGTCCATATCGGTCGCCACCTTGCCCATGAGCACCACCTGCGCTTTACGATCGCTGGTCGGCTTCAGCAGCACCGGGTTCATACGCACATCCGGCGCGATCCCGGCAGCTTCTGCCTGAAAAATCTGCGCGCGCCCCATCTCTTTGCCATCCGGGGTGATGCCTGAATTAAGCGCCATATTCTGCGATTTAAACGGCGCAGTACGGTGCCCGTCCTGATAAAAAATACGGCACAGCCCCGCCACCAGCACGCTTTTACCCACGTCGGAAGCGGTGCCCTGTAGCATAATTGCCAGCGTCATAACGCCTCCTTGATCGGGCGGTTTCGCATCTGCTTAAAAAACTCCTCTTCGGTTTTACACAGCGGCAACCCCAGTTGCGCATGCAGCTTCACCAGCCACGGCTGGGTCAGCCCGGCCTGCGCCATCAGCTCACTGCGGGCAAATACCTCGCCGGGCTCTCCGTGCGCCAGCACTTCACCGCGACGCAAAACATACACCGTATCGCTGACCTCATAGATCAGATCGATATCGTGGCTGGAGATCACCACGTGATTACCCTGATCGACAATGCGCTTAATGATGTCGATCATCTGCGCGCGCCCCGAAGGATCGAGACCCGCCGTTGGCTCATCCAGTAGTAAATAGCGCGCCTGCAGCACCAGGGCCCCGGCTATCGCCACGCGCTTTTTCTGCCCGTGGCTCAGGCACTGAATCGGCTGCTGGCGAAAGCCCTGAGCATCAACAAGAGTCAGCGCATCGTCTACCCGGCGGGCGATGTCATCCTCCGCGACGCCTAAGTTACGCAGGCTAAAGGCGATATCGCTGTCGATATCGGTATAAAAAATTTGCTGATCCGGGTCCTGGAAAACGGTGGCCACCTGCTGACGCAGCGCCAGCAGGCCGCGCTTGCTGTAATCCAGCGGCTTTCCCTGCCATAATACCGCTCCTTTTTGCGGGCGCAGCAAGCCGCTCAGGTTCATAAACAGCGTGGATTTTCCGCAGCCATTCGCCCCCACCAGCCCGGTCACCGCATGGCGGGAAAAATCCAGCGTCAGGCCCTTCAACACCGGCGCATCCTGATAGCTAAACCAGAGATCGGTCGTGGCAAGCATACTTATCCTTAGAGGTGAAAATCCCCCTGATACAGTTTGATATCCAGCGTGGTGCTCATTTGTTGGTAGCGGAACATCACCCGGGTAAACAGTAGCCCCACCAGCATCGCCAGCGAACGATAGCCTTGCGGCACGCTACGGTAGCCAAAGCGCAAAGTTTGCGCCCGGTGAATCGCCAGCGCTTCGTCTAACAAAATAAAAATAAAGCGCCAGGTCAGCAGGATCTGCTCGGTGAGCAATCGCGGTACCCGGCCGCGCTTGAGCAGCAAAATAAGCTGCGGAAACGGCAGATTCAGCACCAGCCAGAAGGTTGATGCCAGCGCCGCCAGGCTGCGCCAGAAGGTCTCATTGGCGGTGGTCAGCCCCGCCGACGTGATACCCAGCCAGTAATTTCCCAGCGGGAGGCTAAGCAATAGCGTGTGCGGATCGTGACTGAAACTAAACAGAATGGTCAACACGCCGACCAGCAAGAAACCAAACGGCAGCGCCATCCAGCGACACCAGCGCCGCGGCGAGACCCGCAGCAGCCAGCAGGTCAGCCCGGCGACCAGCGCCATCTCAATCCCCTGCCCCAGCGGGGGCAGCGTAAAGGCCAGTACCATCAGCAGCAGCCAGAACAGGAACTTGCGCTCTGGCGCCACATGAAACCAGCGACTCTGGTAGCTGAGTCGGTCAAACCCGGTCATCACGGCGTTGTCTGCCTTTGGTGTAGCCCAGAATATAGAAAATCACCGCCGCGCCCAGGGAGCCCTGTAGTGTAAACAGCAGACTTTCAATTTCCCCGCTCGCCGGTTCGTACAGCGGCTGGAACCATGGTTTATAATGTGGGGCGACAACCTGAATCTGACTTTCCGCCTCGCCGTCCGAACCGCCAAATTCACCGCCGTGATCGATAAAGAACGGCAGGATCACCAGCGCCACAACCATAGCTAACAATATCAGCATCTTTTTCATCTTAATGCCCCTGTGCGGTAATCAGACGACGTTTGGTCAACTGGTCATAAATCATCACGGTTAACAGCCCTTCAGCGATGGCGATCGGGATCTGCGTCAGACAGAAGATCCCCATAAACTTAACGATCGAGCCGATCGCCCCCGTCGACGGATCCGGGAAGGCGACGCCAAGCTGTACGGAGGTCACAAAGTAGGTCACCAGATCCGCCAGCATCGCGCAGAGAAAGACGCCGACATCGCGGCGAATTCCCGCCCGGCAGGCCATTTTCCATACCATATAGCCGACCACCGGCCCGATCACCGCCATCGACATACCGTTAGCGCCAAGCGTTGTCAGCCCGCCATGTGCCAGCAGCAGCGCCTGGAACAGCAGCACGATCGCGCCGAGGATCGCCACGACGCCAGGGCCAAAGAGGATCACCGCCAGACCGACGCCGGTCGGGTGCGAACAACTGCCGGTGACGGAAGGAATTTTCAGCGCCGAGAGAACAAAAATAAACGCCCCGCACAGCGCCAGCAGTACCTTCTGATTATTATCTTCCTGCACAATACGCCGCAGGCGCACCAGCCCGTACCACAGGCAAGGTAAAAACAGCACCCACCAGGCAAGGGCCCACATCGGCGGTAAAAATCCCTCCATAATGTGCATGGCGAAGGCTTGCTCGGGAACCACTATCAGTAATAGCGCCGCAGCTAACCCACTGAAAGACAGCTGTTTTAGCTGTTGTTCAAGTTTCATTCTGCATACTCCCATTGTTTATTGACCATAATGGTCGAGAAATAAGGCAGCGGCTGGTCGTCGCTCACCTCATCCAGATGACGCCAGCACTGCTCGCCCGGCAGCGTGGCTTCGGACATCATCAATGCCGAATCCAGCAGGCCAAGTTTTTTCAGTAGCGATTTAATGCGCGCAAAACGACCGTAGACCTTCATCAGCACCAGGCTGTCGTGCTGGCGCAGCGCCTGTTCAATTTCCGCTTCCGGCGCGGTGCAGGAGATCACCGCCAGCGACTGTTGCTCCATCGCCAGCGGCGTTTTTGCACGCGCGGCGATGGCGGCGAAAGAGGTCACACCGGGAACAATCTCCAGCCATTCCGCGCCGCCGATACGCTGGAGCAGAAACACCCAGGTGCTGAACAACATGGCATCGCCAAGCGTAATAAACCCCACCTGTTTTCCCGCTTTTACCTCCTGAACTAACGCGGCGGCCACCGCGTTCCATACGGCCTCTTTTTCCGCGCTGTCGGCACTCATCGGAAAGTGGCAGCAACGCACTTCGGTCTGCTCGCCGAGATATTCGCGCACGATGGAGAGGGCCAGGCTGTCGCCGCCTTTACGCCCGGCAGGGGCATAGAGAATATCCAGCTTGCCGAGAATCCGCGCCGCGCGGACGGTAATCAGATCGGAGGCGCCCGGCCCGGTGCTCAGGGCATACAGTTTGCCGTTCATGCCGCCTCCCCTACTGCCTGATTCAGCGCCTGCCGCAGGTGGGCGACAAACATCGCGCGCACCGCCGGGTTTTCTCCCAACCCGTTAAGCCACGGCGTCGCCGGAATACCGGCAGCGTTAAACAAGGTTTTCCAGGAATCTTCTTCATCAGAAGCCATATCATTGATGGCGTGATCGCCCGCTACCAGCATCAGCGGCATCAGGTGAACCCCGGTCACCCCCTGCTGGCGCAGGCTGTCGATAAGAATATCGACTTCGGGATAGCTCTCGACCGCGCCAACGCGCGCCGGAAAACGCCGGGACGTCATCATATGATCCAGACAGGCATAGGCGGAGAAGGCGTGATGACTGGCGCCGTGGCCCATAAACACCACGGTTTCATTGGTCGTAAGCACGGGCATCTGCTGGCGCAGCGCCTGCATCAGCTGGAGATAATCGTCGTGGCTGCTTAGCAGCGGCGCGCCCAGCGTCAGGCGGGCAAACAGCGGACGCATACTCTGCGCTTCACGGACGATCTTTTCATATTCATCGCCGTTAATGATGTGTAGCGACTGAATCGCCACATCCTGGTAGCCCTGCCCGGCCAGCTTCTGCAAAGCCTGCAGCGGCGTATCGATCTCAATGCCGTCGCGCTGTTTGAGCTTGCGAATAATCATCCCGGAAGTAAAAGCGCGAAACAAATCGCGATCGGGACAGCTGGCCGCCAGTTCGCGCTCGCAGGCGACAATGTTTTTCTCACAGGTGTCGGGATAGCTGGTGCCAAAGCTGACTACCAGAAGCGCTTTTTTCATTTCTGACTCCTTAAGCCGCGGCCAGCCAGCGCGCTAAGCGCCGGGCAAAGGCTGCCTGACTTTCCAGTAACTCTTCTCCCGTCACCAGCGGTGCCGGGCGTGTAACCACGATGCAGGGAATACCGGCATCCAGACAGGGTTGTACTTTTTCCTGATAGCCGCCCTCCGCGCCGGAGGCTTTGGTGATCACCACATCAGCCCGGCACTGGCGATAAAAGGCGGCGTTAAACCCGGCGCTGAACGGCCCGCACAGCGCGAAGATCTCGTTTACGCCAAAGCCCAGCTCCGCACACTGTGCGATGGCATCAGGTACAGGCAATACGCGGGCCAGCAGCGTTTTTCCGGCTAACCCCGCGCGCCAGCGCGCCAGATCTTTACTCCCGGTGGTCAACAGCACGCGCTGGCCAAGGCCCCGCGCGACCTCGCAGGCTTCGTCAATGTTCCGTACCGTATAAAGTAGCGGGTGCGTCAGGCCGCTAAGCTGCTCAGGACGCTGATAGCGGCTCAACAGCACGCCAGCCTCTGCACAGGCGCGAATAATGTTGCGGCTCACCGCTTCAGCATAGGGATGCGAAGCGTCAATCACCCAGCGGGTACGATTAGCCTTCAGCCAGGCAACCATCTCCTGCAGATCAAGGCGCCCGCAGCGCACCTGCCCCTGAAGATCCCCCGCCAGCTGTTTCCCGGTCGCCGTCGCCACCGACAGGGTATATTTAACCCGCGCCGCGTCCAGTTGCTGGCACAGCGCCCGCGCGTCGCTGGTGCCGCCCATCACCAGCACTTCGCCGTAACTCACAGCACGTAACCTCGCGGGGTGATCATCAGGCCATCCTGCACGTAGGTGGCTTTGTTGCCGACGATCACCAGGCTGGTCATATCTACCGGCTCAAAATCCATATCACCGAGCGTGGTCAGCCATTTTTCCTGCTTTTTGCGCCCGGCCGACTTCACCACGCCCACGGGGGTCTGCACGCTTTTGCTGGCGGACAGCAGTTCAAAAGCACGGGCCAGATGCCCTTCGCGGCCTCGGCTGCGCGGATTGTAAAAACAGATAACGAAATCGGCTTCCCCGGCGGCGATAATACGTTTCTCAATCACTGGCCACGGAGTAAGCAGGTCACTAAGGCTGATATGGCAGAAATCATGCATTAGCGGTGCGCCCAGCAGCGAGGCGGCGGCGATACTGGCGGTCATCCCCGGAATGAGCCGCACTTCAAGATCCAGCTTCTGCTTGCTGACCAGCTCCAGCACCAGCCCCGCCATGCCATAAATCCCCGCATCGCCGCTGCTGATCAGCGCCACGTTATGCCCGGCCTGCGCCAGTTCAATCGCCGCCTGGCAGCGTTCAATCTCTTTGCACATTCCGGTCTTGATCACCTGCTTGTCGCCGGTGAAGGCTTTCACCAGATGGGTATAGGTTTTATAGCCAACGACTATTTCCGCCGCCTGTAATGCCTCAATGGCCTCCATCGTCATCATTGCCTGTGCACCAGGGCCTATTCCAATTACGCTTAACATCAGTGTGAAACTCCCAAAGTAATCGTGACGCCCTGTTCGCGCAGGGTTTCCCCTAATAGTTGTCCGTGGCTGAGCAGCCAGGCCGCCGGACCAGATACGCTCCCCACGCCGACGGTTTTTCTGACGAACGATGACGCGGGAAAATGATGCTCGTACTCACGCAGAGCATCAGCAGTAAAGGTTTCAAACGGCACGCGGCAGCAGGAGGCAAGTTGAATCAGCCCCTGTTCATGTTTCTTCTGCGTGACGCTGCCAATCGCTTTCAGGGCCAGCGGATCGAGCCGCTGCGCCTCAAGCTGGCGCGCCAGCAGCGCCGCCAGCAGCGGGAACGGCGTGTCGCGACGACAGCCAATCCCGGCGACGACCCGCTGCGGCACCAGTTTCCAGTGCGGTACGGCAATATCCGGCAGTTCGTTACGCAACGTGATGCAGATCAGCGCATCCAGTTCCGGAAGCTGATGCAGGTCCGAGACAGTGATAAACCCGCGCCGATCGCAATGACGGACATCTTCATCAAGCTCCTCATCCCACCACAGCCCGACGCGCTGATGGCTGACCAGCATCTGGTTGACGATTTTCACCGCCGCGCGGAAGTCGGTCATCCGCGCATTAAGCTGAAATGCCAGCGTATCCAGAGCCGCCATATTATTGATATCGGTCGCGGTGGTGATCACCGGATCGGCGCCCAGCATGCCTGCCAGATAACAGCTCAACGCATTAGCGCCGCCCGCATGGCCGGAAAGCAGGCTGATAACATGCTGACCGCGTTCATCAATCACTACCACCGCCGGGTCGCTGAACTTGTCGTTAACCAGCGGGGCCAGCACGCGTACCGCGATACCGGTCGCACCGATGAAAATCAGCGCCGAATAGCTGCTGAAAGCCTCGCGCGCGGCGTTGGCGAAACCATTTTCAAAGGGGGAAAACCCCTCTTCCAGCAGCTTCTCACTGGTAAAGCAGGTTAGCGGCAACATCGCCGCCAGCCGTTTCGCCAGGGTCACGCCACCGGGCGTCAGGCAGAAGAGAGCGATAGATTCAGGCTTTACGGTATTCATGGCTAAAGTCCGCTGCATAGAGTTTTGAGTAGTGATACTCCGCGCCCAGGAAATTCCCGACCAGAATGAGCGCCGTTTTACGGATACCCGCATCGCGCACTTTGTCGCTGATATCGGTCAATGTACCGCGCACGGTCTGGCTTTCCGGCCAGGTCGTTTTATAGATAACGGCAACTGGCGTAGTCGCCGGATAGCCGCCTTCAATCAGGCGCTCCGCCACCCGGTGAATGCGCTGCACGGAGAGATAAATGGCCATTGAGGTCCGGTGGCTGGCGAACGCTTCGAGCTGTTCTCGTTCCGGCACCGGCGTGCGCCCTTCAAGACGCGTAATGATCAGGCTCTGGGAGACCTCCGGAACCGTGTACTCGACCCCCAGTTCAGCCGCCGCGCCTAAAAAGGCGCTCACCCCCGGTACCACCTGCCAGTCGATACCGCGTTTGGTCAGCTCTTCGCCCTGTTCTCGTACCGAGCCGTACAGCGACACATCCCCGGTTTGTAAACGCACCACCGTTTTCCCGGCTTTTACGCCCGCTTCCATCAGGTCGACAATCTGTTGCAGATGCAGTTCGGCGCTGTCGTGACACTCAGCGCCTTCAGGGCAATACTCCAGCAGTTCGGTATTAATCAGTGACCCGGCATAAATCACTACCCGGGCCTGCTGCAACAATCGATAGCCCTTAAGCGTAATCAGCTCACGGTCGCCAGGCCCCGCGCCAACGAACCACACGCAACGCGGATCAAATGTCTCAGCCATGGTTTTCTTCCTTCTGACAGGCAATCACAAAAACAGGATTATTGGGTTTGAAGTAGTGTCCGCTGCCAAGTGCGGTCAGCGATGAGACGTTTAGCTGCAGGCAATCAACCCGTTTGATACCCCTCTGTTTCAGATAGTCGAGGGCTGCATTCAGGTTTTCCTGCAAAATAAAGGTCATTACCAGACGGCCTCCGGGGTAGAGCTGCTGCCAGGACCAGTCAATCAGTTCCTCAAGCTGGCCGCCGCTGCCGCCCATAAAAATGGCGTCCGCCCGTTCAGTCATCACCATCGGTGCGTCTCCAGGCAGGATCTCAATGTTGCCGCAGGCGAAATGCTGACGGTTTTCGTCGAGCAGTTGCAAAGCTGCAGGGTTGCGTTCGATTGCCGTCACCTGTAGCGAGGGGAACTGTAGCGCCGCCTCAATCGATACGCTGCCGGTACCGGCGCCAATATCAATCAGGTGGCTTGCCCGGTGCAGCTCAAGTCTGGCCAGCGCCAGCGCGCGAATGGCCTCTTTGGTCATCGGCACATTTTCGCCGCGCAGAAAAAGCTCATCTTTCATCGAGGATCACCACTGCGTTCATTTCATATTCGCCATCGACCTCACTGACCGGCAGCCAGTGGATCCGCTCGTTATTCATTGCCAGATTTTCGCCAATCACCATCCAGCGATACCCTTTGCCCCGCGCCATCAGTTGCGCAGCGATTTCGCGCGGTCCGCAGCGCCCGTCGGTCACCATCGCAACCTTGCGGTGGCGCGCCAGCTCATCAAAACAGACCTCTCGCCCGTGGCTGCTGGTCAGCCAGATATCATTCATATCGATTCCGGCGCGCGCGCACAGATATTGCACCGCGCTGATACCGGGAATAATGCGCACACGTTCGATGCCAAAATGGGCAATCAGCCGCGTGCCGATGCCGTAAAACAGCGGATCGCCGGAGGCCAGCACCACCACCTGCCGCTCTTCACGCTCGCCAAGCCACGCCAGCAATTCCGCGATATTGGCGCCCAACGCGAACTGCTCCCCATGAAACGCCGGGAACTGCTGCAAATGCCGCTTGCCGCCCACCAGCGCGTCCGCCGCGGCGACCGCTTCCTGCGCCGCAGGCGTCATCAGATGCAGGCCTGACGGGCCCATGCCGACGACCGTTAACATGAGAGCTCCCGCGCAATCTCAGCGACCGGGCGATTGCTGCCGAGCACGTTGTTATCAAAAGAGAACATGATGGCGTCGCAGGTGGGCGGCGTTCTGGTAAAACGCAGCATCTGCGTCACTCGCTGGCAAATGCGCTCCGCAAGATGGTTATAGATATGATGGAAACCGTATGCGTCGATATGCTCCATCGCCGCTTCGGTGGTATCGCATTCGCTCACCTGCCGCAGAAGTTCCAACGGCGCGCCCAGCAGCGCCAGGTGTGCGACTAACGTTTCCATCCGCGCATCGGCAATATGGCTGTGAGTATGAAAAATCCCGGCGGCAATTTTAATCAGCTTACCTGGGTGGCCGATCAGCACAATCTGGCGGAATCCCAGGCGTACCGCCTCTTCGATCATGTAGCCGACGAAGTTGCTCATGGTGACGACCACCTGAGCATCAATACCCATCTGCTCACGAACGAAACGCTCGCCGTGGTTGCCTGGCACCAGCACCACGCGATCCAGGCCCGCCGCACGCTTGATCTCCAGTTCCAGAGAAAGCGAACGCTTCCAGCTCTCCTCTGACATCGGCGTCACAATACCGGTGGTGCCGATAATTGATATGCCGCCTAAAATACCGAGCCGAGAGTTATAGGTTTTCTGCGCCCTTGCCTCGCCTTCCGGCGCGAATATTTCCACTTCTGCCCCGCGCGACGGGCCAATCGCTTCACGTACCGCCGACTCGATAGTATGGCGCGGGGTACGGTTAATCGCCGGGCTGCCGACAGGCAGACCAATCCCCTTGCGGGTTACGGTACCGACGCCCTCACCGCCGCGCAGCGTTATCTCTCCGGAATCATTGAGCGTCACGCGGGCGAAAATCAGCATCCCGTGAGTGGCGTCAACATCGTCGCCGCCGTCTTTGCGGATCGCGGCAATCGCCTGCTGCCCTTCGACGTGCGGCGACTCAACGTTAAGACACAGCGTCACGCCGGAGGGGGTAATGATCGAGACCTGGTGGATCAGGTGCTGGCGCATCACCATCAGCGCCGCGACCTTTGCCGCCGCCGTCGCGCAGGAGCCGGTGGTATAGCCTTTACGTAATGCCTTCCCGTTATGCCACACCGGGGAGTCAAAGGATTGTTCGCTCATCGCGCCCCCTGCTGGTGATACAGAATCGCGTTGACGATAGCGGCGGCGACGTTGCTGCCGCCTTTACGCCCCAGCGCGGCGATACCGGGCAAACCGCTCTGCGTAAGAGCCGCTTTCGACTCCGCCGCGCCGACAAAACCAACCGGCACGCCGATGACACCGTTGACCGCGACATCATGCTCAAGCAGGCGAAACAGCGCGGTGGGCGCATTGCCGAAAACAAAAACTTTCTCCCCTTCTTCGGCAACCGCGATATCCACCGCCGCCATCGAGCGGGTCATCCCCTGCGCTTTTGCCGCGGCCACCACACGCGGATCGCTGATATAGCAGCGGCACTCGCCGCCGGATTGAGCCAGCAGGGTTTTATTAATTCCCGACAGCGCCATGGTGGTGTCGGTATACAGAACGCAAGGCCGACTTAGCGCAGCGCTAAGGCGCTCAAGCACGTCAGGCGAAAACCACAGAATATCCAGCCAGTCAAAGTCGGCGGTGGTGTGAATTACCCGCTTGATAATGGCTTCATGCAATGGGCTGGCGAAGCGGTAGTCTGGCCGCGTTTCGGCAATAATCTCGCCAATAATGTCGAAGCTTTTCGCCTCAATCGCCTGCGGTTGCTGGATATAGTGCATTTATTTGTCCTCAGGCTACGCCGACCAGCCAGTATCGCACCGCCATAAACAATGCCAGCGCCAGGGTCGAAGCCACCCACATCAATCGAATCGTTCGGGAAATGTCATCTACGGAAATATCGCGCGTCGCGTCGCCGATCCACGGCTTCTCCACACGCTGACCAAAGTAATTGTTAGGGCCGCCCAGCCGGATACCGAGCGCCCCGGCGACAGAGGCTTCCGACCAGCCGCAGTTCGGGCTGCTATGGTTATAGCGGTCGCGCCAGCCAATCTGGAGTGCGCGGCCACCTGCTTCGCGGCAGAGGAAAGCGGCGATGCCGATCAGCAGCCAGCTCAGTCGGGCGGGGATAAAATTTGCGACATCATCGAGGCGGGCGCTGACCATGCCGATGGCGCGGTATTTTTCATGCTTATAACCAACCATTGAGTCAAGGGTATTGATCGCTTTATAGGCCATCGCCAGCGGCGCGCCGCCCAGCAACAGGAAGAAAAGCGGCGCGATAATACCGTCGACGGTATTTTCCGCCACCGTCTCCACCACCGCGCGATTAATTTGCGGCGGCTGGAGCTGCGAGGTGTCGCGCCCGACAATCCATGAAAGCTTGATACGGCTTGCGGCCAAATCGCCCGCGCGCAACGGGCGCTCGACCTCCCTCGCCGACTGCGCCAGGCAGCGTCCGGCCAGCACGGTAAAAATCATCCACACCTCAACCGCCCAGCCAAACCACGGATGGATCATCTGCGCCAGCGTCAATCCCCCCCAGGAAACACCCCATGTCAGCCCGACCACCACCAGACACATCACTCCGCCGCCAATACGTAAGGCAAAATCGCTACGGCAGCAACGGCGCACGGCGCGCTGAACGATGGCGATAAGGTTGCCCGTCCAGCGCACCGGATGCGGCCAATTCTGCGGATCGCCGATAATAAAATCGAGGATCCAGGCAACGCACCAGGCCAGCAACGTCATAGAACGCTCCTTGCGGTAGCCAGCCAGTGGTTGAGCATGGTGGGACGCTGGGCAAAATGCAGGTGCAAATAGCTGGCGAACGTGTTTCCAACCTGCCAGCCGCCTGTCCACTGCCGGAGCGTCATGCCATCGCGAACCTTGCGGCAGGCCAGCGCCGCCGGCGTTTCCGGGATAAAATCCGAATAGTGGAACTCATGCCCGCGCAGGATTTCGCCGGGTGCCGCCAGCAGCGTTTGCCACATTGCCCGGGCCTCGCAGTAGCCAAAGCGGGTAAGCCGCTTGCCCATCTTGCTATGGCCGGGAATGAGATTAACCATTGAATACATTTCCCCGCTGGCGTCTTCAAGGGTGCTGCCGAGATACATCAGACCGCCGCATTCAGCATAGATAGCGACGCCGCGCCGATGCGCCGCCCGCAGTTGCTCCAGCATTGGTCTATTCGCCGCCAGCGCGGCGGCATGAATTTCAGGGTATCCACCGCCGAGCCAAATCATCTGGCACGACGGAAGCTGGCTATCGTGCAGCGGACTAAAGCGCACAATATTGACGCCACAGCGTTCAAGCAGCGTGAGGTTATCCGGGTAATAAAAGTTGAAGGCTTCATCCTCAGCCAGCGCCAGAGTCAAGCCCGTTCCGGCTTCAGGCGACGGCAGTTCCGGCCACTCGCCGGTGGGTAGAGCGGAGAGCTGGCTGAGATCGAGAAGCCGTTCAATGTCCAGGGTTCGCCCCAGCGTCCCGGCAAAATCGCGCCACGCCTGCTGATTAATCAGAGATTCGCGGGCAGTGACCAGCCCCAGATGCCGTTCGGGCAGTTCGACGCCCTCCACCCGCGGCACATAGCCGAGAACGGGCAGCGCGCAATAGCGCTCGATGGCGCTTTTCAGCAATTGATAATGGGTTTCGCTATTGACGCGATTGACAATAACGCCAGCAATATTAAGAGTGGGATCAAAATGCTGAAACCCCATCACCGTGGCAGCGACGGAGGTGGAAACCGCTTTGCCATCGACCAGTAAAATCACCGGGCATCCAAGCTGCTTAGCCATCGCAGCGCTACTGCAGTCGTTCGGGTCGCTGCCGAAGCCGTCATAAAGCCCCATCACGCCTTCGATTACCGCAATATCCGCCTGCCGCATCTGTTCACAAAACAACGCGTTGAGAACCGGTTCCGGGAGCATAAAGCTGTCGAGATTGCGGGAAGGGATACCGCTGACGGCGGTATGCCAGCCGGTATCAAGATAATCCGGGCCGACTTTACAGGGCAGAACCCGCATTCCACGCTGCTTTAACAGGCTGAGCAAACCGAGCGTGATCGTAGTTTTCCCACATCCGCTGCTGGTTCCTGCGAGAATAAATGCGTGTTGCCTGGCCGCCATACCCCGATCCTGTACAAAGTGGTAGGGCTGCGTGCATCCCCGGTCTTTCGACCGTACGCATCTGAGCAACCCACTTCCCACCGAAGTTGTTGGTTATCACCGACAGGCAGGTCTTCTGGCTTAGCGTCGTCCTCTCCCATCCTTCCCAATCTCGCGATCAGTGGTTTATACCTGCCACACTTCACGTTGTATGCGCTTTGGCTTCTGCATGGCAGGCCTCATTGATGAGGCACGCCGTTATGAAACCGGGCAAACACTGTGCAAAACGGTTAACCGTTTTCCCTACAACGAGAGCGAATCAGCGTATATATGGGTTCGTCAGCATCACAGCAGCGGGGGCTGCGGGGGATTTCCACCCCCTTCCCTGGCGCCTGTCAGTTTAATCCGTCATGATTCGAGGCGGATTGAACATCGCGCGAATCATTGCCGGAACATCTTGCGGAAGCAGAATGGCTCCCGCCGCGTTTAATTGCATCGGCAGTTTGATTGCTCTACCGATGGTGCGAAAAAAAATTCCTCTGACAACACTCTATCTGATCAAATAAATAAAAACTGGTGCAGCTTATCGCGCGCTCATTATTATTTTGTTGCGCTATGACAATTTATTGCTCTGAATGAGATTTTTTCATTTTATAATGAGCCAGATACAGAGAGATAGCAAAAATCGGCAATAACAAAATATTGCCATTTAAAATGGCTCAGTTTGTGATCTGGCATTAATTTGCTGGCGATAAGCCTGCGGGGTCACCTGATAGGCCTGACGAAAAACTTTGCAAAAATAGCTGGTTTGCGAAAAACCTAAATTCCGCGCAATGCTGGCGATACTCCAGTCGCTGTGACACAGCAGCTCTTTGGCGCTCACCATCCGCTGATGGTTAACCCAGGCATTAAAGCCAATCCCCTGATATTTTTTGAACAGCTTACTGAAGTAGTAGGGGCTGAGATACACGTGAGCGGCCACGTCCTCAAGACGCAGCTCATCTGAAAGATGAGCATCAATATAGCGCAGCGCCTTCTTCATTTTACTGTCGTGAGGGCTGGCGACCCGGCCGGCGCGCGCGGGTTCAGGCTGCTGCGGATTATCTTTAATCACCACGAAATTAAGTTGTTTTTTAAGGCAGTTTTCTACAATCAGCTTCAGTAAATCAGCGGAAGCAATCACCCTTGAGTAGTCCATCTCCGGTACGTCGCGGAATGCTTTAACCAGTTCCGGCTCGGCCTTCCAGCGGTTGTCCACGTTCAGAATATCGACCAGTTCAACATCGTTACTTAAACGAACCTGCCCGCACAGAACAAACCCCACAAGATGCCCGGCGATCACCAGAGGGATGGAAAAATCCGTTAGCCCGGCGTGACAACGGTAGATACAGAGCTGATCGGTTTTTGAGGCCTCAAGGCCGCCGCAACGGTCGCTCATCCGACAGCGAGCGCTGAGCTGAGGGTGCTGACGCATGAGCTGGCAGAAAGGAGTAAAATTAAATAATTCAGAGATTTCATCACCGTGAATATTGACCACCACAACCGCCAGACTCGTGGCCTGGGCAAAATCCTGTGCGATTTTATTAATGAGTTCTGAGTTCAATGTACTCGCAGAAATCATGATAAAACCTCTCAGTTAATTTTTTGTTATAAACAAAACATTTCTTTAATATTTTTTCCCTTTCATCATCATTTACCGGCAACGATAAAAGAATAATACGATAGCAAAAGTCCCCCATCCGTGGGAGACGTTTTTGGCCAGTTCGTGATACCGGTTCATGAAAATTTTCGGCTATTTCAACGGATACATTACTCCTCTAATTTGCAGGTATTACACGGTAAATTATTGCCAATCAGATAACGATAGATAGCCGCGCCCAGACAGGCGCCGATTAATGGCGCAATAATCGGCACAATAGAGTAGGGAATATCCCTTCCACCGGTCATCGCGATATCACCCCAACCAGCCATCCATGTAAACAGTTTCGGTCCAAAATCGCGCGCAGGATTCATTGCAAATCCCGTCAGCGGCCCGGTGGCAGCACCAATAACCGCCACCAGAATGCCGATCAGCAAGGGGGCCAGAGGCCCTTTCGGCACGCCGTTACCGTCGTCGGTCAGCGCCATTATCATCCCCATCAACATAGAAGTGATCACCACTTCAACCAGCGCGGCATGCCAGACGCTCAGCGACGCCGCAGGGTACGTGCTGAAAATGCTCGCCAGTTGTAGACTTTCTACGCTACCGCGTACAATATGGTGCGTCGCTTCAAACTCAGTAAACACCGTGCTGTAAAGCATATAGGCCAGCACCGCGCCGCCAAAGGCGCCCGCGACCTGTGAAACAATATAGGGGAACACTTTGCGTCCCGGAAAACAGGCAAATAACCATAACGCGACGGTCACAGCCGGGTTGAGATGCGCGCCCGATATCCCCGAAGTCAGATACACGGCAAGCGAGATCCCCAGCCCCCAAATAATGCAAATCTCCCACAGTCCGAGGCTTGCTCCCGCCACCTTCAACGCGCACAGGCAGCCGATACCGAAAAACAAAAACAGCCCGGTGCCCAGAAACTCGGCGGTACATTGCGCTTTTAATGAATCGTTCATTGTGACACCTTCTTAGCAGGGTTCGTGTCCTGACCAGCCAACATCCTGCTGGCAGTAGAGTACAACCATCATCACTATATGAACTCCCTTCAGCAAATTATTGGCAACCTGCTGGAAGGGCCTCCGGAAAATTCAGGCAGCAATAACAAATTATTGCTATTAAATAAGCGTGGACCGCATGATTCACGCATTTTTTTTGCCATAACGCCGCTTACATTGGCATGTAAAAATATTGCTGCAATCAACTCACCATTTTCCAATCAGCATCACAAATCAACTTTCTCGCATAGCAGACAAAATTAAAATCGTCATGAACAAATTTGTAAATATGGAATATGAAAAACGAAATATTCATATTTAAATAAATAAAAAATACACTAAATATCAACTTGATATAATTCAACACAGCAATTTTATACTATTAAAAAACCACTATTTTTTCGCCATCAAATTCAACTCAGCCATTCTTTTTCTTCACATCTTCTTATAGTTCCAACTATCGGAACACTCCATGCGAGGTCTTTATGCAACAAGAAGCATTAGGAATGGTAGAAACCAAGGGCTTAACCGCAGCCATAGAGGCCGCAGACGCAATGGTGAAGTCAGCCAATGTGATGTTAGTCGGCTACGAAAAAATTGGCTCCGGTCTGGTGACGGTAATTGTTCGCGGGGACGTTGGCGCAGTAAAAGCGGCAACCGACTCAGGCGCCGCCGCCGCGCGCAACGTGGGTGAAGTGAAAGCCGTACACGTCATCCCACGCCCTCATACCGACGTAGAAAAAATCTTACCGAAGGGAATTAGCCAATGAGCAGCAATGAACTGGTGGAACAGATCATGGCGCAGGTAATTGCCCGTGTGGCAACGCCGGAACAAACGGCCATTCCTGAAGAAACCCACCCAACACGAGAGACGGCTATGGCAGAAAAAAGCTGCAGTTTAACGGAATTTGTCGGCACCGCCATTGGCGACACCGTCGGTCTGGTGATCGCTAATGTGGACAGCGCCTTACTGGAAGCGATGAAGCTGGAAAAACGCTACCGCTCCATCGGCATTCTCGGCGCGCGCACTGGCGCAGGCCCGCACATTATGGCTGCCGATGAGGCGGTAAAAGCCACCAACACCGAAGTGGTCAGCATTGAACTTCCCCGCGATACCAAAGGCGGCGCAGGCCACGGCTCGCTGATTATTTTAGGCGGCAATGATGTTTCGGACGTGAAGCGCGGTATCGAAGTCGCGCTGAAAGAACTCGACCGCACTTTTGGCGATGTATACGCCAATGAAGCCGGACATATCGAGCTGCAATACACCGCCCGCGCCAGCTACGCGCTGGAAAAGGCCTTTGGCGCGCCGATTGGCCGTGCCTGCGGTGTGATTGTCGGCGCTCCCGCGTCCATTGGCGTGTTGATGGCGGATACCGCCCTGAAGTCAGCCAACGTTGAAGTTGTCGCTTACAGCTCACCGGCGCACGGCACGAGCTTCAGCAACGAAGCCATTCTGGTGATTTCCGGCGACTCCGGCGCGGTGCGTCAGGCGGTTAGCTCCGCCCGCGAAATCGGCAAAACTGTCCTTGCGACCCTTGGTGATGAACCGAAAAACGATCGCCCGTCCTATATCTGATACTTACGAGGCTGATTCATGAGATCGAAAAGATTTGAAGCACTGGCGAAACGCCCTGTGAATCAGGACGGCTTTGTTAAGGAGTGGATCGAGGAAGGCTTTATTGCAATGGAAAGCCCGAACGACCCAAAACCGTCGATTAAAATCGTTAACGGCGCGGTCACTGAGCTGGATGGAAAACCCGTTAGCAAATTTGACCTGATTGACCACTTTATCGCCCGCTACGGCATCAACCTGAAGCGCGCCGAAGAAGTGATGGCGATGGATTCGGTCAAACTGGCGAATATGCTGTGTGACCCCAACATACAGCGTAGCGAAATCGTACCGCTGACTACCGCGATGACGCCGGCGAAAATTGTTGAAGTCGTGTCGCATATGAACGTTGTTGAGATGATGATGGCAATGCAGAAAATGCGCGCACGCCGCACGCCGTCTCAGCAGGCGCACGTCACCAACGTGAAAGACAACCCGGTTCAGATTGCCGCCGATGCCGCCGAAGGCGCGTGGCGGGGGTTTGATGAGCAAGAGACAACGGTTGCGGTCGCGCGCTACGCCCCGTTCAATGCTATCGCGCTGCTGGTGGGCTCCCAGGTCGGTCGTCCAGGTGTATTAACGCAGTGTTCACTGGAGGAAGCCACCGAACTGAAGCTCGGTATGCTGGGTCACACCTGTTACGCCGAAACCATTTCCGTCTATGGTACTGAACCGGTCTTTACCGATGGCGACGATACGCCCTGGTCAAAAGGTTTCCTCGCCTCTTCTTATGCCTCCCGCGGCCTGAAAATGCGCTTCACTTCCGGCTCCGGTTCCGAAGTGCAGATGGGCTATGCCGAAGGCAAATCCATGCTCTATCTGGAAGCCCGCTGTATCTACATCACCAAAGCCGCAGGCGTTCAGGGCCTACAGAACGGTTCTGTCAGCTGCATCGGCGTTCCTTCTGCCGTGCCGTCAGGCATTCGCGCCGTACTGGCGGAAAACCTGATCTGCTCCGCGCTGGATCTGGAATGCGCCTCCAGTAACGACCAGACCTTCACCCACTCCGATATGCGCCGTACCGCACGCCTGCTGATGCAGTTCCTGCCGGGCACCGACTTTATCTCCTCCGGTTACTCCGCCGTACCGAACTACGACAACATGTTCGCCGGTTCTAACGAAGATGCCGAAGACTTTGACGACTACAACGTAATCCAGCGTGACCTGAAAGTGGACGGCGGTCTGCGTCCAGTCCGCGAAGAAGATGTTATCGCCATCCGTAATAAAGCCGCTCGCGCCCTGCAGGCCGTGTTTGCCGGAATGGGGCTGCCGCCGATTACCGATGAAGAAGTTGAAGCCGCAACCTACGCCCACGGTTCGAAGGATATGCCAGAACGCAACATCGTCGAAGACATCAAGTTCGCCCAGGAAATTATCAATAAAAACCGTAACGGTCTGGAAGTGGTGAAAGCGCTGGCGCAGGGCGGATTCCCTGACGTTGCCCAGGACATGCTCAATATCCAGAAAGCCAAGCTGACCGGCGACTATCTGCACACCTCCGCCATTATCGTCGGCGACGGACAAGTGCTCTCTGCGGTTAACGACGTCAACGACTACGCCGGTCCGGCAACGGGTTATCGCCTGCAGGGCGAACGCTGGGAAGAGATTAAAAACATCCCTGGCGCGCTTGATCCCAACGAGATTGATTAAGGGGTGAGAAATGGAAATTAATGAAAAATTGCTGCGCCAGATAATTGAAGACGTGCTCAGCGAGATGAAGGGCAGCGATAAACCCGTCTCGTTTAATGCGCCAGCGGCAGCAAACTCACCGCAAGGTGACAGTTTTCTGACGGAAATTGGCGAGGCCAAACAGGGGACACAACAAGATGAAGTGATTATTGCCGTCGGCCCGGCGTTCGGCCTGTCGCAAACCGTGAACATCGTTGGCCTGCCGCATAAAAGCATTTTGCGCGAATTGATTGCCGGTATCGAAGAAGAAGGCATTAAGGCGCGCGTCATTCGCTGTTTTAAATCTTCTGACGTGGCGTTTGTCGCCGTTGAGGGCAATCGCCTGAGCGGTTCAGGCATCTCCATCGGCATCCAGTCGAAAGGCACCACGGTAATCCATCAACAGGGGCTACCGCCGCTCTCTAATCTGGAGTTATTCCCCCAGGCGCCGCTGCTGACGCTGGAAACCTACCGTCAGATTGGTAAAAACGCCGCTCGCTATGCGAAACGTGAATCACCGCAGCCGGTCCCAACGCTGAATGACCAGATGGCGCGCCCGAAGTACCAGGCGAAATCCGCCATTCTGCACATTAAAGAGACGAAGTATGTCGTGACGGGCAAAAACCCGCAGGAACTGCGCGTGGCGCTTTGATAAAGGATAACCCCATGAATACCGACGCAATTGAATCAATGGTTCGCGACGTCTTGAGCCGTATGAACAGCCTGCAGGGGGAAACATCAGCGTCAACCCTGCCCCCGACAGAAAGCGGCACGGTCCGTAACGCTAAGGTCAGCGACTATCCGCTGGCCAATAAGCATCCGGAATGGGTGAAAACCGCCACCAATAAAACGCTGGACGACTTCACGCTGGAAAACGTGCTGAGCAATAAAGTCACCGCGCAGGATATGCGTATTACTCCGGAAACCCTGCGTTTACAGGCGTCTATCGCCAAAGATGCAGGCCGCGACCGGCTGGCAATGAACTTTGAGCGTGCCGCCGAACTGACCGCCGTACCGGATGATCGCATTCTTGAAATCTATAACGCTCTGCGTCCGTACCGTTCCACGAAAGAAGAGCTTCTCGCCATCGCCGACGATCTCGAAAACCGTTATCAGGCAAAGATTTGCGCAGCTTTCGTGCGTGAAGCGGCGGTGCTGTACGTCGAGCGTAAAAAACTTAAAGGCGACGATTAACATCAGGGATATACGATGCGATATATAGCTGGCATTGATATAGGTAACTCATCAACAGAAGTCGCGCTGGCGACTCAGGATGAGGCTGGCGTACTGACGATAACGCACAGTGCGCTGGCGGAAACCACCGGCATCAAAGGCACGTTGCGTAACGTGTTCGGCATTAAGGAAGCGCTCTCTCTCGTCGCGCAGCGCGCCGGGATCAATGTCAGCGATATTTCACTCATTCGCATTAATGAAGCCACGCCGGTGATTGGCGATGTGGCGATGGAAACCATTACCGAAACCATCATCACCGAATCGACAATGATCGGCCATAACCCGAAAACGCCAGGCGGCGCGGGGCTTGGCGTAGGTATCACCATTACACCAGAGGAGCTGTTAACGCGCGCGGCGGATACGCCCTATATCCTCGTGGTGTCATCGACGTTCGATTTCGCCGATGTCGCCAATATGATTAACGCCTCCGCGCGCGCTGGATATCAAATCACCGGCGTCATTTTGCAGCGTGACGACGGCGTGCTGGTCAGCAACCGGCTGAAAAAACCGCTGCCCATTGTCGATGAAGTGCTCTACATCGACCGAATTCCACTGGGTATGCTGGCAGCGATTGAAGTCGCCGTTCCGGGGAAAATTATCGAAACCCTCTCCAATCCTTACGGTATCGCTACCGTATTTAACCTCAACGCCGATGAGACAAAAAACATCGTACCGATGGCGCGCGCACTGATCGGTAACCGTTCCGCCGTAGTGGTCAAAACCCCCTCCGGCGACGTCAAAGCGCGGGCGATACCGGCCGGTAATCTGGAACTGTTGTCGCAAGGCAGAACCGTGCGTGTGGATGTTGCCGCCGGTGCCGACGCCATCATGAGAGCGGTTGAAGGTTGCAGTAAGCTGGATAACGTCACTGGTGAAGCGGGGACCAATATCGGCGGCATGCTGGAGCATGTGCGCCAGACCATGGCTGAACTGACGAATAAACCCAGCGGCGAAATTTTCATTCAGGATCTGCTGGCTGTCGATACGTCGGTACCGGTCAGCGTCACCGGCGGCCTTGCCGGGGAGTTCTCGCTGGAACAGGCCGTCGGCATCGCCTCAATGGTGAAATCAGATCGTCTGCAGATGGCGCTGATTGCCCGCGAAATTGAGCAAAAACTCAATATTGATGTGCAGATCGGCGGCGCAGAGGCTGAGGCCGCCATTCTGGGCGCGCTGACGACGCCGGGCACAACCCGACCACTGGCGATTCTTGATCTCGGCGCAGGCTCCACCGATGCCTCAATTATTACCCCAAAAGGCGACATCACCGCCACTCATCTCGCCGGGGCTGGCGACATGGTCACCATGATCATTGCCCGTGAACTGGGTCTGGAAGATCGCTATCTGGCGGAAGAGATTAAGAAATACCCGCTGGCCAAAGTGGAAAGCCTGTTCCATTTACGTCACGAGGACGGCAGCGTGCAGTTCTTCCCGACGTCGCTGGCTCCCGCCGTATTCGCTCGCGTCTGCGTGGTGAAACCGGACGAACTGGTTCCATTACCCGGCGATTTAGCGCTGGAAAAAGTGCGCGCCATTCGCCGTAGCGCCAAAGAACGTGTCTTTGTCACTAACGCGCTGCGCGCCCTGCGTCAGGTCAGCCCGACCGGCAACATCCGCGATATTCCTTTCGTGGTGCTGGTTGGCGGCTCGTCGCTGGATTTTGAAATCCCGCAACTGGTCACCGATGCGCTGGCGCACTACCGGCTGGTGGCCGGGCGGGGAAATATTCGCGGCACAGAAGGCCCGAGAAATGCGGTCGCCACCGGGCTGATTCTCTCCTGGCATAAGGAGTTTGCTCATGGACAGTAATCCCGGCGTTCCGGCAATCGTCATTATCGCCATCGGCGACTGTATCAACCTCTGGAACGAAGTGCTGCTGGGCATTGAAGAGGAAGGTATTCCTTTCCGGATCCAGCGCGCCCTTGCCGGAGAGGTGGTTGATAACGCCTGGCAGGCGGCACGTTGCTCCCCGCTGCTGGTGGGCATTGCCTGCGATCGGCACTCGCTGGCCGTGCACTACAAGAATTTACCCGCATCCGCGCCGCTTTTTACGCTGATGCTTAATCAGGACAGTCAGGCCCAACGCAATACCGGTAATAACGCGGCACGGCTGGTCAAAGGGATCCCTTTTCGGGATCTCCATGCTTAAACACAGGAGAACAGCAGAATGAACAACGCACTGGGACTGGTTGAAACAAAAGGCCTGGTTGGCGCGATTGAAGCCGCCGATGCGATGGTGAAATCCGCCAACGTGCAACTGGTGGGTTACGAAAAAATTGGCTCTGGCCTGGTTACCGTGATGGTTCGCGGCGATGTCGGCGCGGTAAAAGCAGCGGTGGATGCAGGCAGCGCGGCGGCAAGCGTGGTTGGCGAGGTGAAATCCTGCCACGTTATTCCGCGTCCACACAGCGATGTTGAGGCCATTTTACCGAAATCCGCCTGATCGATGGCGAATAAGGAGCACTGCGTGAAGCAATCACTGGGATTACTTGAAGTTTGTGGTCTGGCACTGGCTATCAGCTGCGCCGATATCATGGCGAAATCCGCTTCTATCACGCTGCTCGCCCTCGAAAAGACCAATGGCTCAGGCTGGATGGTGATTAAAATTACCGGTGATGTCGCCTCCGTGCAGGCGGCCATCACCACCGGAGTGCATTTTGCCGAACGGCAAAATGGCCTGGTGGCCCACAACGTTATCGCCAGGCCCGGAGAAGGGATCCTGCCCGCAGCCCCGCCTCCTCCGCCCGCTATGGAGCCTGAAGCAACGGCGTCAGAGACGGTTGATGTCGTTTCTGAAACGCCAGTAGACACGTTTGTAGAAGCACCAGTAGAAGAGGCGCCACAGAAATCATCGCTGGTCAGTTGCAACCTGTGTCTGGACCCAAAATGTCCGCGCCAGAAGGGCGAGCCTCGTTCGCTTTGCATTCACTCAGGTAAGCGAGGTGAAGCGTAATGGATAAAGAACTTCTGCTATCAACGGTCAGTAAAGTCCTCGATGAGATGCGTCAGCGGCCTATTCCGCTGGGCGTATCCAATCGCCATATTCACCTGTCGGAGCAGGATTACCAACGGTTGTTTCCCGGTCACCCGATCAGCGAGAAAAAAGCGCTGTTGCAGCCGGGGCAATATGCCGCGGAACAAACCGTCACCCTGGTGGGGCCGAAGGGGCAGATCAAGAATGTCCGCCTGCTCGGCCCGCTACGTTCGGTAAGCCAGGTGGAAATATCGCGTACCGACGCCAGAACGCTGGGGATTGCGGCGCCGCTGCGAATGTCCGGCAACCTGAAGGGAACGCCGGGCATTCGTCTGGTCAGCCCTTATGCCGAACTGGAATTATCCTCTGGAGTCATCGTCGCCCAACGGCATATTCATATGTCGCCGCTCGATGCCCTGATCCTGCGAGTTTCTCACGGCGATAAGGTTTCTGTGGCTATAGAAGGCGACGAGCGCGGGCTTGTTTTCAACAACGTGGTGATTCGTGTTTCACCGAATATGCGGCTTGAAATGCACATTGATACCGATGAAGCCAACGCCGCAGGTGCCGATAACCCGCAGGCCTTTGTCAGGCTGGCAGACCCGCGATGAACGGCGAAATTCTGCAGCGCGTTATTGAGGAGATCGTCTCCCGGCTGCAGCGCCGCGCCCGGAGCACGGCGACGCTCAGCGTCGCGCAGCTTCGTGATGCCGACTGCCGAAGCCTGTTCTGTCAGCATGCGTCGTTGCACATCCTGCTCGTTGACCTGCCGCTTCTGGGCCAGCTTGCGGATGATGAAACCGATGACCCCGTCGCGCGGAAAATTCACGACGCGATGGCTTTCGGCATTCGCGTGCAGATTACTCTGCACAGCCAGCTGTTACAGGCTATCCCGGTAAAAAAACTGGCTCGCCTGCCGGTTCAGTTCAGCGATGAACGCGGTCTACCGTTAATTCTGCATGCCGGTTCGCTACTGAGCTATCGCGACGTCGCGCGACTGGACAAAGGGCGTCTGCTGCTCCGACGCCAGTGCATAGTGACCGCTCTGGCGCGTGAAACGGCAAACGCGCGGAATATTCAATTAATAAAGCAGGAGTAAATCATGCATCTGGCACGAGTCACAGGCGCGGTTGTCTCCACGCAAAAATCCGCTTCCCTGATCGGGAAAAAACTGCTGCTGGTGCGTCGGGTTAGCGCCGACGGAGAACTCCCTGCCTCGCCTGCGTCCGGCGATGAAGTCGCCGTTGACTCGGTGGGCGCGGGGATTGGCGAACTGGTGCTGCTCAGCAGCGGCTCCAGCGCCAGACATGTTTTTCCTGGACCAAATCAGGCTATCGACCTCGCCGTTGTAGGCATTGTCGATACGCTTTCGCGTTAAGGGGCGATTATGGCGATTTATACCCGTACAGGTGACGCAGGCACCACATCACTCTTTACCGGCCAACGGGTGAGCAAAACGCACCCGCGAGTTGAAGCCTACGGCACGCTGGATGAGCTGAACGCCGCGCTGAGCCTGTGCGTCTGCTCCGTCGCGGATGCAAACCACCGCGCCCTACTTGAAGCCATCCAGCAGCAAATTTTTTGGTTTAGCGCAGAGCTGGCCAGTGACAGCGAGCAGCCGTCGCCGAAACAGCGTTATATCAGTAGCGAAGAGATCGCCGCTCTGGAAGCCGCCATCGATCGGGCAATGGCCCGCGTCGCCCCCCTGCACAGCTTTATTTTACCCGGCCGCTGCGAAGCCGCCAGCCGCCTGCATTTCGCCCGCACACTGGCCCGCCGGGCCGAACGTCGGCTGGTTGAGCTGGCGGCCGAAGTCAATGTGCGCCAGGTGCTGATGGGCTATATCAACCGCTTATCCGACTGTCTGTACGCTCTGGCCCGCGCCGAAGATAGCGATGCTCACCAGAACGACATCATCCGTGAAGTCAGCAAGCGTTATCTGGCCGCCAGCCAGCCAGCCCCCTGCCAGGAGACGACACCTGTGTGCCTATCATTCCATGATTTGCACCAGCTTATCCGCGCAGCCGTTGAACGCGCGCAGCTGCTGCAGATTCCAGTAGTTATCAGCATCGTTGACGCGCACGGTACGGAAACCGTGACCTGGAGAATGCCGGATGCCCTGCTGGTCAGCAGCGAACTGGCGCCGAAAAAGGCCTGGACTGCAGTCGCAATGAAAAAGGCGACCCATGAACTGAGCGACGTCGTACAGCCCGGCGCCGCGCTTTATGGTCTGGAAAGCCATTTACAAGGGAAAGTGGTCACCTTTGGCGGCGGTTACGCCCTCTGGCGCAACGGCCAGTTGATTGGGGGTCTTGGTATCAGCGGCGGCAGCGTTGAGCAGGACATGGATATAGCACAGAGCGCCATCGCGGCCATTAACGTGGGAACTCATCAATGAATACTTCCGAACTCGAAACCCTTATTCGCACGATTATCAGCGAACAATTAACGCCAGCGCACACGCCGGGCCAGATTCAGGGCAAAGGAATTTTCCCGTCCGTCGACGAGGCTATCGACGCCGCACACCAGGCATTCCTGCGTTATCAGCGGTGCCCGCTGAAAACCCGCAGTGCCATCATCAGCGCCATCCGTCAGGAGCTGACGCCGCATCTGATCGCGCTGGCGGAAGAGAGCGCCAGCGAAACCGGGATGGGCAACAAAGAAGATAAATTCCTCAAAAATAAGGCCGCGCTGGACAACACGCCAGGCGTAGAAGATCTCACCACCACCGCGCTGACCGGCGATGGCGGCATGGTGCTATTTGAGTACTCGCCGTTTGGCGTCATCGGGTCGGTCGCGCCGAGCACCAACCCGACAGAAACCATCATTAATAACAGTATCAGCATGCTGGCGGCAGGCAACAGCGTCTACTTTAGCCCGCATCCGGGGGCAAAAAAGGTCTCCCTCAAGCTGATTAGTATGATTGAAGAGATTGCCTTCCGCTGCTGCGGCATCCGCAATCTGCTGGTCACCGTGGCGGAACCGACTTTCGAAGCCACCCAGCAGATGATGGCCCATCCACGGATCGCCGTTCTGGCTATTACCGGCGGCCCCGGTATTGTGGCAATGGGCATGAAGAGCGGGAAGAAAGTGATTGGCGCAGGTGCAGGCAACCCGCCCTGTATTGTGGATGAAACCGCCGACCTGGTGAAAGCGGCGGAAGATATCATTAACGGCGCCTCATTTGATTACAACCTGCCCTGCATTGCCGAAAAAAGCCTGATTGTGGTGGAGAGCGTTGCCGAACGTCTGGTACAGCAAATGCAAACTTTCGGCGCGCTGCTGTTGAGCCCTGCGGATACCGACAAACTCCGCGCCGCCTGCCTGCCAGAGGGCCAGGCCAATAAAAAGCTGGTCGGGAAGAGCCCTTCAGCGATGCTGGAAGCTGCCGGGCTCGCCGTCCCGGCTAAAGCGCCGCGTCTGCTGATTGCGCTGGTGAACGCCGACGATCCGTGGGTTACCAGCGAACAACTGATGCCAATGCTGCCGATAGTGAAAGTCAGCGACTTCGATAGCGCGCTGGCGCTGGCGCTGAAGGTCGAAGAGGGCCTGCATCATACCGCGATCATGCACTCGCAGAACGTGTCGCGCCTGAACCTCGCGGCCCGCACGTTGCAAACCTCGATATTCGTCAAAAACGGCCCCTCTTATGCCGGGATCGGCGTCGGCGGCGAAGGCTTTACGACCTTCACAATCGCCACGCCAACCGGCGAAGGAACAACATCGGCGCGCACCTTTGCCCGCTCCCGGCGCTGCGTGTTGACCAACGGTTTTTCTATCCGCTAATTGAGGCTGTAATGAATACTTTCGCACTACAAACGCGGTTGTACAGCGGTCAGGGAAGTCTGGCGGTACTCAAGCGCTTTACCAACAAACATATCTGGATAATCTGCGATGGATTTCTTGCCCGTTCGCCGCTACTGGAAACCCTGCGCGACGCGCTACCCGCAGATAACCGCATCAGCGTTTTTAGCGAAATAACGCCTGACCCCACTATCCATACCGTAGTGCAGGGCATTGCGCAGATGCAGGCCCTGCATCCGCAGGTGGTGATTGGTTTCGGCGGCGGTTCGGCAATGGATGCGGCGAAAGCGATCGTCTGGTTCAGCAAGCAGTCCGGCATTGACATCGAAACCTGCGTGGCGATACCCACCACCAGCGGTACCGGCTCGGAAGTGACCAGCGCTTGCGTGATTAGCGACCCGGATAAAGGTATCAAGTACCCGCTATTCCACAATGCGCTGTACCCGGATATGGCGATCCTCGACCCGGAACTGGTAGTCAGCGTGCCGCCGCAAATTACGGCGAATACCGGAATGGATGTCCTGACCCACGCCCTGGAAGCCTGGGTCTCGCCGCAGGCCAGCGATTTTACCGATGCGCTGGCGGAAAAAGCCGCCAGGCTGGTGTTCCAGTATCTGCCCACCGCAGTGGAAAAAGGCGACTGCGTAGCGACGCGGGGAAAAATGCACAACGCCTCAACCCTCGCAGGAATGGCGTTCAGTCAGGCGGGACTGGGGCTTAATCACGCTCTGGCCCACCAGCTCGGCGGGCAGTTTCATCTGCCGCACGGGCTGGCTAACGCGCTGCTGTTAACCACGGTTATCCGCTTTAACGCCGGCGATCCTCGCGCCGCCAAACGCTACGTGCGGCTGGCTAAAGCCTGTGGTTTTTGCCCGGCCGAAACCAATGACATCGCGGCGATAAACGCCCTGATTAAGCAAATCGAACAACTCAAACAGCGCTGCGCGATCCCCTCACTGGCCGTCGCGCTCAAACAAGGGCGATCACAATTTTCCGCGCACATTCCGGCAATGGTACAGGCTGCGCTGGCTGACGTCACATTACGCACTAACCCGCGTCCGGCCAGCGCCGGGGAAATCCAGGAACTGCTGGAGGAACTGCTATGAGTACCGCTGCCAATGTCGTCGAAACGCCGGTAGCCCAGTCCCATAGCGCCGATGAAATTCGCCAGCGTGTTCGCGTGGCGGGCGTAGTCGGCGCAGGGGGCGCGGGTTTTCCCGCTCACGTTAAACTGCAGGCGGAGGTGGAGATCTTTCTGGTTAACGCCGCTGAGTGCGAACCGATGCTCAAGGTGGACCAGCAACTGATGTGGCAGCAGGCTTCACGCCTTGTGCGCGGCGTGCAATATGCAATGACGGCGACCGGCGCGCGTGAAGGCGTGATCGCTCTGAAAGCCAAATATCAGCGAGCCATTGACGCGCTCACCCCGCTGCTGCCCGCCGGTATCCGTCTGCATATCCTGCCGGATGTTTATCCGGCGGGGGATGAGGTGCTGACCATCTGGCTGGCCACCGGCCGCCGGGTCGCGCCTGCCGCGCTACCGGCCAGCGTCGGAGTGGTCGTCAATAACGTGCAAACCGTGCTGAATATTGCCCGGGCTGTCGAGCAACAGTTTCCGGTCACCCGCCGCACGCTGACGGTTAACGGCGCGGTCGCAAGAGCGCTGACCGTCACCGTCCCCATCGGCATGTCGCTGCGTGAAGTGCTGGCGCTGGCGGGCGGCGCGACGGTCGCCAATCCTGGTTTTATTAACGGCGGTCCAATGATGGGCAGCCTGCTCACGTCTCTGGACTCGCCGGTGACGAAAACCACCGGCGGTCTGCTGGTGCTGCCTGACAGCCATCCCCTTATCCAGCGAAGGATGCAGGACGAACGCACGGTGCTTTCCGTCGCGCGCACCGTCTGCGAACAGTGCCGCCTGTGCACCGATCTCTGCCCGAGGCACCTGATTGGTCACGAGCTCTCTCCGCATCTGCTGGTGCGAGCGGTGAACTTTCAGCAGGCCGCCACGCCGCAGCTACTGCTTAGCGCCCTCACCTGTTCAGAATGCAACGTTTGCGAAAGCGTAGCCTGTCCGGTGGGGATCTCGCCAATGCGCATCAACCGCATGCTGAAACAGCAGTTGCGGGCGCAAAACCTGCGTTATCAGGGGCCGCTCTATCCGGCCGATGAGATGGCGAAATATCGTCTGGTGCCGGTGAAACGGCTGATCGCCAAACTGGGGTTAAGTCCCTGGTATCAGGAAGCCCCACTGCGCGAAGCGCAGCCGACGGTAGAAAAAGTCACTCTGCTGCTACGTCAGCATATTGGCGCCAGCGCGGTGCCGAAGGTCACGCCGGGAGAGCGCGTCACGCGCGGGCAATGCGTTGCCGATATCCCGGCGGACGCATTAGGCGCCCCGATTCACGCCAGTATTGACGGCATTGTTTCGGCGATCAGCGAACAGGCCATCACGGTTGTAAGAGGTTAACCATGTCCCAGGCTATAGGAATTTTAGAACTCACCAGTATCGCGAAAGGAATGGAGCTCGGCGATACGATGCTGAAAAGCGCCAACGTCAATCTGCTGGTCAGCAAAACCATCTGCCCGGGTAAGTTTTTACTTATGCTCGGCGGCGATATCGGTGCGATCCAGCAGGCCATTGAAACCGGCGCCTCCCAGGCCGGCGAGATGCTCGTCGACAGCCTGGTGCTGGCGAATATTCATCCCAGCGTGCTTCCGGCCATTAGCGGCCTGAACAGCGTCGACCAGCGCCAGGCCGTAGGTATCGTCGAAACCTGGAGCGTTGCGGCCTGCATCAGCGCCGCAGACCGGGCGGTAAAAGCCTCAAACGTTATCCTCGTGCGGGTGCATATGGCGTTCGGTATCGGCGGTAAATGCTACATGGTCGTGGCGGGCGATATTTCCGACGTTAACAACGCCGTGACGGTTGCCAGCGAAAGCGCCGGCGAAAAAGGATTGCTGGTTTACCGTTCGGTGATCCCGCGCCCCCATGAAGCCATGTGGCGACAGATGGTGGAGGGGTAATGGAAAAACAGCCAACAACGGAGCGGATGATCCAGGAATACGTTCCCGGGAAGCAGGTTACCCTCGCGCACCTGATTGCCAACCCCGGAAAGGATCTGTTTAAGAAGCTGGGCCTGCCGGATGCGGTCTCGGCTATTGGCATCCTCACCATTACGCCCAGCGAGGCCTCCATTATCGCCTGCGATATCGCCACTAAATCCGGCGCGGTGGAGATTGGTTTTCTTGACCGCTTTACCGGCGCCGTGGTGCTGACCGGCGATGTTTCCGCCGTCGAATATGCCCTCAAGCAGGTAACGCGCACGCTGGGCGAAATGATGCAATTCACTACCTGCGCGATAACCAGGACATAACATGATGAAACGCCTGATGTTTATCGGTCCCAGCCAGTGCGGGAAAACGTCGCTGACTCAAAGCCTGCGCGGTGACGCGCTCCATTATAAGAAAACTCAGGCCATTGAATGGTCGCCGATGGCAATCGATACACCGGGTGAATATCTGGAGAACCGCTGCCTTTATAGCGCCCTGCTGACCAGCGCCTGCGAGGCCGACGTTATCGCCCTGGTACTCAATGCCGACGCTCAGTGGTCGCCATTTTCTCCGGGGTTTACCGGGCCAATGAACCGCCCGGTTATTGGCCTGGTCACCAAAGCTGACCTGGCCGACCCGCAGCGTATTTCGCAAGTTGGAGAGTGGCTTAAACAGGCGGGCGCGCAGCAGGTTTTTATTACCAGCGCGCTCAATCACTCAGGACTTGAAGCCGTACTGGCCTTTCTGCATTCGAAGGAACCTTTATGTCTTACAAAATAATAGCCATTAACGCCGGTAGCTCATCACTGAAATTTCAACTGCTGGCGATGCCGCAGGGCGATACCCTTTGTCAGGGGCTGATTGAACGTATCGGGATGGCAAACGCCGAGGTGACGATCAAAACGTCCGCGCAGAAATGGCAGGAATCGGCGCCGGTCGCCGATCATCGCGAAGCCGTCACATTGTTGCTGGAAAAGCTTCTCGATTACCGCATTATTCAGAGCCTGCAGGATATTGACGGCGTTGGTCACCGCGTGGCGCATGGCGGGGAACGTTTTAAAGATTCAACGCGGGTCACCGATGAAACCTTGAGTGAAATTGAGCGTCTGGCGGAGCTGGCGCCGCTACATAACCCGGTTAACGCGCTGGGAATTAAGGTCTTTCGCCAGTTGTTACCCACTACGCCGTCGGTCGCTGTGTTTGATACCGCTTTTCACCAGACCCTGGACGAGCGCGCCTTTATCTATCCACTTCCCTGGCGCTACTACAGCGAACTGGGTATTCGCCGCTATGGCTTCCACGGCACCAGCCATAAGTATGTGAGCGCGACGCTGGCGGAAAAGCTGGGCGTGCCGCTGAGCGCCCTGCGCGTGGTGTGCTGTCATCTGGGCAACGGTAGCAGCGTTTGCGCCATCAAAAGCGGACGCTCGGTAAATACGTCGATGGGCTTCACGCCGCAGTCCGGCGTGATGATGGGTACCCGCAGCGGCGATATTGACCCGTCAATTTTACCGTGGCTGGCGCTTCACGAAGGTAAAACGCCAGAACAACTCAATCATCTCCTGAATAACGAATCCGGTCTGCTTGGGGTTTCCGGCGTCTCGCACGACTATCGCGACGTCGAACAGGCGGCAGATAGCGGAAATGCCAGAGCAAAGCTGGCGCTCACTCTGTTTGCCGAGCGCATCCGTGCCACCATTGGCAGCTACATCATGCAGATGGGAGGGCTTGATGCGTTGATCTTTACCGGTGGCATCGGCGAAAACTCAGCCCGCGCCAGGAGCGCCATCTGCCACAATCTGAACTTCCTCGGGCTGTCGATTGATGAAGAGAAAAACCAGCGCAACGCCACCTTTATCCAGGCTGACAATGCGCTGGTCAACGTGGCGGTCATTAATACCAATGAAGAGCTGATGATTGCCCGCGATGTGATGCGTATAGCGCTACCTGAAATATCGCCATTGACCGCTTCAGCCTGAGTTCGCCATCCGTCAAATTGCGGTGAATCATGGTAATAGCGGGATCGGCATGACACTATGCGTTTTAAATTCTGATGCTTTACCCTAAATAATCCAGGTTACAGGACATTGGGACGCGTTTGCGCGGGCCTCTATGGGCGAAGCTTATGGATGAGATGAGTCACTGTGAAGCCAATGAATATGTAGCGTGAAGTATGACGGGTAAAAAGGTGAAAACGTGGCTGTAGCGCAATGTCCCGCCTCCTGCGGCGAACTCATTCAGGGCTGGATCCTCGGCAGCGAGAAGCTGGTCTCCTGTCCCGTTGACTGGTACAGCACCGTCGAAGTGGATTATGGTGCGCCGCGCGCCGATGAACGCCCGCTTTCGCGGGCGATGGTCGAGCGGCTGTTAAGCTACTGGCACTATCCTGCTGAACTGAGCAACGAAATTCGCATCGAAATTTGTTCCACAATCCCTGTCGCTAAAGGCATGGCCAGCAGCACCGCGGATATCGCCGCGACGGCGGTGGCCACCGCGCACCATCTCGGCCACGCGCTGGATGAAACAACACTGGCCCGGCTTTGCGTATCGCTGGAACCCACCGACAGCACCCTGTTTCGCCATCTCACCCTGTTCGATCACAACACTGCGGCAACGCAAATTGCCTGCCACTCCCAGCCGCAGCTCGATCTGCTGGTGCTGGAAAGCCCGCGGACGATACTGACCACGGATTATCATCGCCTGCCCCGGCTTGAAAAACTGCGCGCCCATTCCGCCGCCCTGCAACAGGCCTGGGAGAAAGTCCAGCAGGCCTGCCGGACGGATAACCCGCGACGTATGGGAGAAGCGGCGACGCTCAGCGCCATCGCCAGCCAGCATCTGCTGCCAAAACCGGGGTTTGATGCGCTGCTTGCGCTGGTAGAAGAGTGTGATTTATACGGCCTAAACGTGGCCCACAGCGGCAGCGTTGTCGGCCTGATGCTCGACCGCCGACGCCACGATATCGACTCACTCCAGCGGCGTCTGGATGGGAAGCCGTTCAGTAAACACTGGCCGGTACGGCACCTGCTGCGCATGGTACAGGGCGGTGTCGAACTACGGTAACGCCGCCCTGCGTTGTTCAGCAGGCTATTCCGTTACGAGAGCGTTCATCATACTCACTGCGTGTGAACGGTCTGGGGCATTTCTCTCGCCCCCAAAGGGCTGAGGGATCCCCATAAATCAGCGCTAATAAACCAGCACCATATTTCGATAGGCTCTGGCGAGGTGGTTAAGAACGGTGCTCAGCACCATTCGCCTTAATATTAGCGGCGAGTGTCGTAAGACATTCTCCGCTAACGTCAGATGCGAGATAACACGGCGAGATTTAATGCTGTTGGCCTGATATCTCAGATGTAATCCTTTATTTTCAGCGTGATAACCAATAAGCCACAGAACTATTGTACTCAGCGTTGCCAGCAGGCTCAGGACAAGCATCCTTCCCGCTGAGTGGCTGGAACTGGCTCGCAGACCGAACCCGAAGCGCTCGCTTTTTTCATCCCGGAAGTTCTGTTCTATCTGCATGCGACGACTGTATAACTTCATGATTTCCCGTGGCCTGAATTCATCTGTACTGCTGAAGATAAGCCACGGCTCTTTTGCTGATATTCGTTGCTCTTTTTCTGTTGTGGGGGAACCGGGTTTCCCTTTGGTCCGTTTGTTTTTTCGGCCTTTCGGCTCTTTTTTTTGCAGATAAAAATGACCATCACATCGGGCATATTCTGAGCGGGCAAGTGTTCCCGGCCCCAGATATTCTGGTTTGCTGCTGGCCTGTAATTCCTGACGTCTTAACCAACATTCACCTTTTCTGTTCAGTCGCATCTGGATATTACCTCTGATACGTCCGATAAAATCCCAGCCGGGTGATTTGATGTGCCGGAACCACGCATTCTGGAAGCCTGCATCGGTCACGATGATGACTTTGGCCTGAGGATTAACAGCAGTTGCAAGAGCATCAAGGAAAGCTTGCCGTATCTGTGCATTCTGCTGTTTTTCCGAAGGAACTATCCAGCTTAACAGTGGTATCGAACGCCCGTCACAGATCAGTCTGGGTGTCGTGGCATTTAAGAACTGACGGGACAGTTCACTTCATCATTCATGGGATATTCTCTCTAAAACTACGCGGTATATCGCGCCATTACGACCCCATGTCTCATTCAGAATGCGGTTTCCAGTGAATCTGTGACGAAATAATCATCATCCACCAATGGCAAGTAGCGCCATTTATCGAATGCAGTACAGGGATGTGAAATACCGCAGCCTATCCAGTCGCCGGGCTTTAAGGCGTCCTCTTGCGGCAGCAACAAATACGCATGCTGATCGTTCACCTCACTGATGCTCATGCCAGAAGCCGCACGAGGGGCGCTGCCATCGACATTCCGTACCCACAGCGGATTCGGCAGATCTTGATCGAACGGCACATCACGGCGGCCGAAATCGATAAAAGCCAGCCCAGGCTCAGGGCGCGATAACACCCGTCCCCAGATCTCCAGTGCGGCGGTGAAATGATGCGTGGCGCCGGGCTGAGCAAAAGGTGCGATACGCGCATACAGTCCGCTATCATGCGCCATGTAAGCGCCGGATCGAATCAGTGGCGTCACTGGCAGCGGCAGGTTCGCGGCCGTAAAACACGCTGAGACCACGTCAAACCACGCACCGCCGCCAGCACTGAGGATAATATGCTGGCTGGAAAAAAGCTGATTTTCGGCCAGCATCTCCGCCGTAACGATCAGCATCTGACAGTAATCTTTTACTCGCTGCACACCTGCAGCATCACGTCCGGCACCGAGCGCGCCTTCATAACCCGCGACGCCCACCAGTTGCAGAGAAGGGCTGACGGCAATAGCGGCGGCAATCTTCAGCGCTTCATCCAATGATCGGCAGCCGGTACGTCCCCCACTGACCGACATCTCCAGTAGCACCGCAATGCGACTGTCGCCGAGATGCTGCTCCAGCAAACGTACTCCCTGCAGAGAATCAACGTAGCAAAGGAAACTATGGTCTGGATGCTCTTTTTGCCATTCGCCGATCCAGCTAATACCACCGGGGTCGACCAGTTCATTAGCGAGGAGAACATTACGAATGCCGAATTGTCTCAAGGCGCGAACCTGAGCAGGAGTTGCAGCACTCAATCCCCAGGCGCCACCTTCAGTGACGGCGCGGCGCAGGATCGCAGGAGACATTGATGTCTTACCATGAGCCGCCAGCATGACACCTTGTTCACGGCAAAAATCTGCCAGTTGACGAAGATTATTCTCCAGTGCTGATTGCTTCATCAGCATCAGTGGGGAAAACACCTCGGAGCTGTTAAATATCGACGTGCCGTTAGTCAGTGACTGATTGCCAGTTCCGGCGACTGATTTAAAACGCGGCGCAGGCTGCAGCGCATCTAGCGCTCCGTCCGCCTGCAATGGAAAGTGAATCGACATCATGCCTCCTGTCAGTGTTCAAGCACGCGTGATAAGAACTGTTGGGTGCGCGGATTCTGCGGATTGACAAAAATCTGCTCCGGAGAACCCTGCTCGGCTATCACGCCTTGATCCATAAACACCACTCGATCAGCGGTTTTACGCGCAAACCCCATCTCGTGGGTGACCACCACCATGGTCATGCCTTCACGCGCCAGGCTGCGCATCACCTCCATCACTTCGCCGACGAGTTCGGGATCGAGGGCGGAAGTCGCCTCATCAAAAAACATAATTTTCGGCTCCACAGCCAGCGCGCGAGCAATCGCCACGCGCTGCTGCTGACCACCGGAAAGCTGGGCCGGATAATGATGCGCGCGCTCAGCCAGCCCCACACGCTCCAGGGCCGCCAGGCCGCGTTTATTGGCTTCAGCCTCGGACAGTTTCTGCGCTTTAATCAGCGCCAGCGTCACGTTACCGAGCGCGGTTTTATGGGGAAAGAGATTGAACTGCTGAAACACCATGCCAACGTGGCCACAGATTTCACTGCTGCGTTTGCGGTCATGTAGCGGCACTTCATTAACCCAGATTTCCCCACCATCGGCGGTTTCCAGCCCACTCATAATGCGTAACACAGTACTTTTTCCGGAGCCGGATGCGCCAATCAGCACCAGGACTTCGCCGGGTGAAACATCGAGGCTGATCTCTTTCAGCACCTTGGTTGAGCCAAAGGATTTGGTAATCCGGCTCAGCGTAATGGCGGATTTTCTCATGATAACTGGCTCCTGGTTTGATAATGTTGAACACAACGGGAAATCGGAAAGCAGACAACGAAGTACAACAGGGCGACCAGACCGTAAATCACTACTGGCTGGCCGATGCGATCGACAATCGCCTGGCCCTGGTGCATCAATTCTGACATGCCAATCATGCTGACAATCGACGTATCTTTTATCAGCGAAAGATACTGACCTACCAGAGGAGGCAACACGATGCCGCGCGTCTGAGGCAAAATCACGCTAAGAAATGTCTGACGCTTCGACAGGCCGAGAATCCACGACACTTCCCATTGGCCTTTAGGTACGGCTTCAATACCCCCGCGAAATACTTCGGCGATATAAGCGCCCTGATAAATACTCAGGCCAAGGATACCTGCAGCGAACAGATTGATTTCATAACCGAAGTAAGCCACGCCGAAGTAGATAAACATTAGCGTGATCAGTACCGGCGTTCCACGAAACAATTCCGTATAGAGCACGGCGATCTGTCTGGCAACCGGCAAACGGCTCGTGCGTAACAGCGCCGCCAGTAAACCTAGCAATGTGCTGCCGATAATAGCGGCAATGGAGAGCAGTAAAGTGACGCCCAATCCTTTCAGCAGAATTGGCAGTGAGCTAATGATAAGTTCACTCATAGCACATTCTCCTGTTTTACTGGGTTAATCAGCCATTTTCTTGCCCATTGCCGGCCGGGCTTTTTTACCGGCATCACCAGCGGCGGATGGAACATCCGGCGTCCAGCCATGATGCCAAGCCAGGAGAACAGGTTACTCAGCACCAGATAGACCAGAGCAACAACGCTGAAGGTCTGGATGTACAGCAGGGTACGCGCATTGATCACCGTTGCGGTGCCGGTCAGCTCCGGCAACGCGATGGCTGAGAGCAGCGAAGTACCAAGCAGTAGCTGAATAAGATTATTAATAATGGCAGGCCACACTGCGCGCGCTGCCTGCGGCAGCACCACACTGAGAAAGATTTGTCGGCGCGGAATACCGAGGATATACGCAGCTTCCAGTTGGCCCTTCGCTACCGACTGAATTCCTGCGCGGAAGGTTTCCGACAGGTAGGCGCCCACGTTAATCCCCAGCGCCAGTACTCCTGCGGTAAAGGCGCTCATGGTAATACCCAGCGACGGCAGGCCAAAAAAGATGATGAAGATTTGCAGCAGCACCGGCGTGTTGCGGATGAACTCGACGTAGCAGTGACTGAGCCAGCGTAGCGGTGCCAACTGCGAGGATTTCGCCAGCGCGGATAGCAGGCCAAGTACCACTGCCAGTACAAATGCCAGCAGCGTGACTTGCAGAGTTAGCCACGCTGCGTCCAGAAAGGTGTCGGCGTAGCGCCACAAGGTTAGCCATTGATAACTCATAGTGTGACTCCTTAAATCGGCGCAGCATCAGCGGCTGCGCCGTGGCGAACAATCAGTATTGCGGATTCAGCGAGTAGCGCGGTTTACTGCCGAACCACTTCTCATACAGCCGGGCGTTCTCGCCGGAGGCGTTAATTTCAAAAAGGAATTCATTCAGATAGTTGATCCATACCTGGTCCCCCTGTTTCACACCGAAGGCGTTGTACTCCAGCGGTACCAGCGCTTCGTTGGTAACGGTTAGAGACGGATCGAGTTTCGCCTGATAGGCGAGGAAGTTGTTATCTTCGATCATGGCATCAGCCTGTCCCTGTTTCACCGCAAGGATTGCTGCCTGAGAGGAGTCGTACTCCTGAATTTTCACGTCTATGCCGAGGTTGCGCACTTCGTCGCCGTTGGTGGAACCTTTCACAGTGGCAATGGTTTTTCCGGCCATATCATGTGCGGACTGAATACTGCTGCTTTTGCGTACCAGCATCGCTTCACTTGCCACAACATAAGGGTTCGTGAAACCAATCTCTTTAGCGCGCTCCAGATTGCGGGTGAAGTTACAGAACACCACGTCGACTTTATTGGTTTGCAGGTTAGGGATGCGGTTGGCGCTGGTGGTGTTGACCATTTCCAGTTTGACGCCCATCTCTTTAGCCAGCGCTTTGGCCAAATCGACGTCATAACCATCCGGATTGCCGTCTTTATCGTAAAAACCAAACGGGGCAAAGCTCAGGCAGTCACCTACGCGCAGCGTGCCGCGCTGCAGCACGGTTTGCAGCGCAGACTGTGGTACAGCACCAGCCTCTTTTTTCTCTTCGTTCGGCGTACAGCCCGCAACAGTAAGCAATACCAGCGCGCCCGCCAGTGCTTTGGCACTTAATTTCAGTGATGTTGCATTCATTTTTATGCTCTCTTTTAATGTTTAACGAGACGGCGTAATACCGTGTCATCCGTTAGTAAGTCAGACGTTCACCTGCGCAGCGGCAGCGTTGATTATTTCGGAATATTGCTAATGAAAAAGGAAAAGCATCAATTAATAACAGGCTGTCCTGGTATTGATGAGGAAAGAAATAGAAACGCGCAGCCTATTTTAACTGTCTTAATTATTTATGGTCGATGCGAAAACATTTCATATCCACTTCTACTTTGCAGTCAACCACTAAATTCTGTACGCTACAAATACGCGCTGGTGGATTATCACGAAATATCTCACTGAATACTTTATTAAATGAACTGAAATAACGCGCATCTGTTAATACCGCAGTCACATGCACTACATCCTCCACGCGATAACCTGCTTCCCGCATGATGGTGAGACAGTTGTCAAACGCCAGTTGCGTCTGTTCGATGATACCTCCTTCCACTACTTCTCCCTCGCGCATCGGTGTCTGGCCTGAGATATAGAGCCAGCCATCGGCCTCAACGGCCCGCGCGAACGGCAGTCTCTGGCCACCAGTGCCGGTGCCACCTTCAATGCCATAACGCTTAATCGTCATGTAACGCTGCTCCTTTTTGTTTTGAGAATACCCATTAGTACCGATCCACCACCGTCTGATATATCAGACTTAAATCTGAAGTATCAGATAGAGCAAGATTTGCACAGAATTTTTGACTTTGCAATATATCGCGAGGAATTTAATTTCTCGTGATGTTGTTACTTTCGAAAAATAAAAAGGAATGAAGAAAATTTCTGACTGGAAGTGCTACTGTTATCCTGATTTGAAAAATCAATTTGCACATAATGCGCTAAAATGAGGCCCCAAAATGGAACGAGGAAATAAAAACTCTGGTAATGAAATTTTAATTAACAGGGATGGGTTAAGGACGACACTCGGTGTATGATCTTTTCTTTTTTACTGTCTGGCATGACCGCCCGACTGCATCAGGAGAATTTGCTTATGCCGAACGAGAAGTCATCGCGAGCACGCGGTGTTGACCGTGTTATCGACATTTTTCGCCAGTTGCATATCGCTCGTCAGCCCATGGCGATGCGCGACTTGATCGACGCCACTGGTGCGCCGCGTTCTAGCGTATATGAACTAGTCAACCTGCTTGATGAGGCCGGGTTAGTTGAACTGGATGCCGACGGCGCAGTGTTCTTTGGCCGAGAAATGCACTATTACGGTGCAGATTACATGGCGCATAACGACCTTATCCGCCGCTCACATCAGTTAATGGTTGAGATAGTAGCCCGTCATGGCGAGACAGTGCAGCTATGTATGCTGGAAGGAAATAAGTACACCGTCGTGCTATCTGAAAGTAATGCCCACCCGTTCAAAATCACTTCTGATATCGGGGTACGGGTACCGATTACCTGGACGGCTACTGGTCGTCTGCTGCTCAGCAATTGGTCGGACAGCGCCATTCTCGATCTCATCCCCGAAGAGGATTACCGTCTGGCGAACGGGCAAGTCCTCAACAAGCAGGAATTCCTCGAAGATATTCATCGAGCAGGACAGCAAGGATATTGCCTGACCGAAGGATTGTCAGAGAGTTTTACCTGCTGTATGGCGGCGCCGATTCATTCTCGTAACGGGCAGTCGATAGCCGCTATCTGCTTTATGGTGAGTCGAGATACGCCGGAGGAGCGCCGTCAGATGCTGCTGAAAGAGTTGATCGTTTCCGGGCATAAATTATCTGATTTCACCTGAACCCGTGTTCCATGAGATTGAACATACACTATGCACCTGAAATCTGGCTCTCTGAGTTACCCTTGAAGGGATGAGTCTGGAAATCAGAAATTATTGTACGGCAAGCCTGTTTTTTGAACAGGCTACGTATGAATAGCAGATAAAAACAGCCGCAGACGTTTTAATATACCTGCCAGGAAAATACCCTCCTTAAAGCTGCCAGCAGTTGCCCGTTTTCCCGCTCGCCACGGATCGCAACGCGGAAGTAGCGCCCGTCCAGCCCTGGATAGTTGGCGCAACTGCGGATCAGAATATGCTGTTGCAGCATGGCGTATTGCAGATCAAGATCAGGTACATCGCAGCGCAGAAACAGATAGTTAGCCCGGCCTGGGTAGACTGTCAGACCAGGAATGCCGCGCAACTGATGGTAAAAGTTCGTTCCCTCTTCAGCCAGCCACCGCCAGGTTTGCTGCTGATAAGCGCTGTCCTGCAGAATAATTTCCCCCGCCAGTGCGGCAAAGGCGTTTATCGACCACGGCATCTGACGCTCACGCATTTGCGCCACCGCCCGTTCATCGCTATTGACCAGGTATCCCAGACGCAGACCGGGAATAGCATAAAATTTGGTCAGCGAACGCAGAACCCATACGTGCGGATTCTGGCTAAGGTGCGGAATAAACCCTGGCTCATCGGGAATAAAGTCGATAAACGCTTCATCAAGAATCAGCACGATTCCCAGCGATTGACAGCGCTCGGCAATGAATTCAAGCAAACGGCGCTCGGGGAGTAATCCGGTAGGATTGTTCGGCGTACAGAGAAACAGGCAGTCCAGATCCGGCGTCAAAGCGTCAAGAATAGCCTCGGTTAGCTGCCAGCCATCCTCTTCACGCAGCAAAAACTCCCGCACTGCGCAGTCGATCGATTGCAGCGCCCGGCGATACTCGGCAAAGCCGGGGGTAATGATCATCGCCTGACGCGGCTTCAGCCCCTGAACGAGGGTGAAAATAGCTTCGGTTTCCCCATTTCCGGCGAGGATCCATGACGCGGATATCCGGTGATGCTCCGCCAGCGCGAGGTGCAACTGCTGATACTCAACGTCGGGATAACGTTCGGCACAATCCATATTGTCGATGATGGCGCGCTTTAAACGTTCCGGCATCCCCAGCGGATTAATATTGGCGCTAAAATCCAATAACTGTTGCGCAGAGATCCCCAATAGCGCGGCGGCCTCGCGAATATTGCCGCCATGCGCGCTCTTCAGTAGAGCCATATCCCCTTCCTGTCGTATTACCCTCGCCGTGCCAGCGTGGCGCCGTCGGCGAAGTAGGCTTTAATCCCTGCCAGAATCGACTCGGCAACTTGCTGCTGGAATTTCGCCGTTTTCAATTTACGCTCTTCTTCGACGTTGCTGATAAACGCGGTTTCCACCAGAATTGAGGGAATATCCGGCGCTTTCAGCACCGCGAAGCCCGCCTGCTCAACCCGGTTCTTATGCAGATTATTAATATGGCCCATCTTTTCCAGCACTGCCTTACCAAACTTCAGGCTGTCGGCAATGGTCAGCGACTGCACCATATCAAACATGGTGTGATCGACGTAACGATCGCCGCTTTTACTTACGCCGCCAATCAGGTCCGAGGCGTTCTGAGTTTGCGCCAGATATTTGGCTGCGGCACTGGTGGCGCCTTTCGTCGACAGGGCAAAGACCGAAGATCCGCTGGGCTGACGACTGGTAAACGCATCGGCGTGAATAGAGACGAACAGGTCAGCGCGCTGCTTCTGCGCCTTAGCGACGCGAACCTTCAGCGGAATGAAGACATCCTCATTGCGGGTCATATAGACCTTCATATTGCCCTCTTTCTCGATCAGCGCGCGTAGCCGTCGGGCAATCTTTAGCACCACGTCTTTCTCGCGAGTACGATATTTCCCTATTGCGCCAGGATCTTCGCCGCCATGACCGGGGTCGAGCATAATAACAATTGGCCGATCGCGCCCGGCTTTACCCGGTTTCGGGCCGCTTTCCGCTGGTGGGATCTGACGTTGAAGATCGCCATTGTTGTAATCTTCAAGCAGCGCCAGCAGCGGATCCTGCACATTGGTGGCATTGGCGGGGTAGAGATCCATCACCAGACGCTCTTTAAACCCGGCAACCGGCGCAAGGGCGAACAGCTGTGGTTTCACATCCTGTTTTAACTCGAATACCATGCGTACGGTTTGCGGATCGAACTGCCCGACGCGGGCGGACTGAATATAAGGATCGTCGCGGCGAATCTGCCCTCCCATGTCTTTGAGCACTGAATTGAGATGAACCCCTTCCAGATCCACAACCAGACGCTCGGGATTACTGAGCGTAAACTGCCGATATTTCAGGATATGGCTGGACTCCACCGTGATGCGCGTGTAGGTCGATGATGGCCAGACGCGCACAGCCACCACCCGCGCTGTCGCAGCCAAACCAACCGGACTCACACTCATCAACCACATGGCGCCTGCCCCTTGTAAAAAACGGCGGCGGCTTAATCCTGACTTGTATCCCGACATGCCACTCCCAAGCAACAAAAACAAACAGATTGACCGGAAACTTTAACGAAAGGCGTATAACCTGTCATCTATAAAAGGGTAAACAATCTTTGACAACCGGGTTCTGTTTTCTCCGATTCAGCAATAAATTGGGGCTTGCGTTTGCCAATAAAACGGAATAAAAATACAGTAATTACGAATAATCATGCATTGAGGTTGTGTAATGGTGAAGGAACGTCGCACCGAACTGGTAGAGGGATTCCGCCATTCTGTTCCCTATATTAACGCCCATCGGGGTAAAACGTTTGTCATCATGCTGGGCGGAGAAGCCATTGAGCATGACAATTTCTCCAGTATAGTCAATGACATTGGCCTGCTTCACAGTCTGGGAATTCGCCTGGTGGTGGTGTATGGCGCACGCCCGCAAATTGATGCCAACCTGGCGGAGCATCACCACGAGCCGGTTTACCACAAACAAACCCGAGTGACTGATACCAAAACTCTCGAACTGGTTAAGCAGGCCGCAGGTATGCTGCAACTGGAAATTACCGCCCGCCTGTCAATGAGCCTCAACAACACGCCGTTGCAGGGGGCCCACATCAACGTGGTCAGCGGCAACTTCCTGATCGCGCAACCGTTAGGCGTCGATGACGGCGTGGATTACTGCCACAGCGGGCGCATTCGGCGTATTGATGAAGAAGCCATTCACCGCCAGCTTGATAACGGCGCGATTGTCCTGATGGGCCCGGTTGCGGTTTCTGTTACCGGCGAAAGTTTTAACCTGACCTCTGAAGAGATTGCCACCCAACTGGCGATTAAGCTGAAAGCCGAAAAAATGATCGGTTTTTGTTCTTCTCAGGGGGTCTACGACCAGAATGGCGATATCGTCTCCGAACTGTTCCCCAACGAAGCTCAGGCGCGAGTGGAGGAAATGGAAGCAAACGCAGACTATAGCTCCGGTACGGTTCGTTTCCTGCGCGGTGCGGTGAAAGCCTGCCGCAGCGGCGTACGTCGTTGCCATCTGATTAGCTACCAGGAAAACGGCTCGCTGTTGCAGGAGCTGTTCTCTCGTGACGGTATCGGCACCCAGATAGTGATGGAGAGCGCCGAGCAGATCCGCCGCGCGACGATTAACGATATCGGCGGGATCCTTGAGTTGATTAGCCCGCTTGAACAGCAGGGTATCCTGGTGCGTCGCTCGCGCGAACAGCTGGAGATGGAAATCGACAAATTCACCATTATTCAGCGCGATAACACCACCATCGCCTGCGCTGCGCTGTACCCGTTCCCGGAAGAGAAGATTGGCGAGATGGCCTGTGTGGCTGTGCATCCGGATTATCGTAGTTCATCGCGCGGTGAAGTGTTGCTTGAGCGTATTGCCGCCCAGGCGAAACAAATGGGCCTGAGCAAGCTGTTTGTGCTAACGACCCGCAGCATCCACTGGTTCCAGGAGCGTGGCTTTACCCCGGTGGACGTCGAGTTGCTGCCGGAGAGCAAAAAAAAGATGTACAACTACCAACGCCGTTCTAAAGTGCTGATGGCTGATCTGACCTGATTCTCCTCCTGCGTCCCGTCATAACGGCGTATGCACGGTAAACGCCGCTCCCCGGAAACGCCTGTGTGACCGGGGATAATTGCGGTAATTTTTTATCATCTGAAAATGATGGTGACACTGATTTTGCCCTGCCGATGGTCTCGTGTGCCATGCCCTGAAAGACATACAACGGATCCGCCAGCGTGTATACATTTACTTCCCGGCGAAAATATCCGCCAGACCGCTGCGCCGTTCAGTACGCGCGACGATTGCCTGGGTAAGCACCTGCTCATCGGCATATATCGACAACCGCTGTTTCGCGCGGGTAATGGCGGTATAAACCAGTTCACGGGTCACCAGCGGCACGCTACGGGAAGGTAGAATCAGCGCCGCATGATCGAACTCTGACCCTTGCGATTTATGCACCGTCATCGCCCAGGCGGTATCGTGTTCCGGCAGGCGGCCAGGATGGACCGACTTAATGCGACCATCAGGCATCGGGAACCAGACTCGCAGCCCATCGCCTCTTTCCAGGGCGATACCGATATCCCCGTTAAACAGCCCCAGCGCGCTGTCGTTACGGGAGATCATCACCGGACGTCCTTCATACCAGCGGGAATATCGTGGCAGAGCGATGGCCCGCTGACGGTTGAGCATCTGCTCCAGCTGTTCATTCACCCCGCTAACGCCATAGGGGCCATCGCGCAGAGCGCACAGCAACTGGAATTCAGTAAATGCGGCAATCACCTCTTCTGGCCCGGCCCGCTCGCGTAGCCGTTGCAGGAAGCGACTATAGCCCGCCTGCGCCTGAATAAGCATGGATTCATACTCTTCCGTGGTGCTAAGTGGGTACAAAGCAATATCATCAAATGGCTGGCGCAGGATTGCTCTGACTGCGCCCCGCTCGCCGCGGTTAACCGCGTAAGCCAGTTGCCCGATGCCGGAATGACGACCAAAACGGTAGCTTTTTTGCAGCAGACACAGGCTGTCGCGCAACGCTCCAGCCACCTCGCCTTCGCCCGCAGGGACCGGCTGACCGGTTAAGCGGGCAAGCTGCGCCGCCCGCTCCGGTGTATATCCCACATTGACCCACGCGCAAATATCACCCAGTACCGCCCCGGCCTCTACCGAAGCCAGCTGATCGCGGTCGCCGAGAAAAATAACCCGGCCGTGTTCAGGCAGCGCATCGATCAGACGCGACATCATCGGCAGGTCAATCATTGAGGCTTCATCCACCACCAGTACATCGAGATGCAGTGGATTTCCGGCGTGATAGCGCAGCCGCTGGCTCCCCGGCTGAGCGCCCAGTAAACGATGCAAGGTACTGGCTTCGGTTGGCACCAGCGCCTTTTGTTCTTCCGTTAACGGAAGACGGCGTAGCGCCGCGCCCAGGGATTCGGTCAGGCGCGCGGCGGCTTTACCGGTTGGCGCCGCCAGACAGATACGGCAACGCGGACGCGTGTTCGTCTGAATCAGCGCTGCCAGTAGTCTGGCGACAGTAGTCGTTTTACCGGTGCCCGGGCCGCCGGAAATCACCGAAATGCGTCGGGTCAGAGCAACCGCCGCAGCCACTTTTTGCCAGTCAACATCATCAGACGGGGGAAACAGCGCATTGAGCGTTGAAGCCAGCAGGCTTTCATCTATATCCAGCACCTGATTAGTCTGGTTAAAAAAGTGTGCAACGGTTAATTCATTACGCCACATCCGGTTGAGGTAGAGCCGCTCCCCGCAGAGGATCATCGGCGTCGCGCGCTCGCCACGGCTGATAGCCGAAGAATCAAGCAGTTGTGCTGACCAGTCGTCTGGATCGCCCGTCAGCTCGCGGATTTTCTCGCCCAGGTTCACCGTTTTCGCATGCAGCAGCTCATCGTCTTTGAGACACGAAACAGGCAGGCAGACGTGCCCTTCTCCGGCGTCGCGGCTCAGAATCGCGGCCGCCAGTTTCACCGTCGGATGCGCATCTTGCGCCACCATCAACGCAAACTGGACATCCAGCGGGCGCAGCAGGCGCTGCTCAACCGCTTCCAGCAATAGTTCATCCATGGTCATAACGCGACCTCCTGCATTTCCCCGGCAAACAGCGCATCAAGGCCAGCAATTAGCGGTAGCGCCGGACGAGTGGTAAAAATCCCCTGCCCGTCATCCTGCCCGTCCATGCCGCGTAAAAAGAGATAAATTACACCGCCGAAATGGCGTTCATAGTCGTAATTCGCGACCCGGTGACGCAAATAGCGGTGCAGCGCCAGGCTGTAAAGCTGATACTGCAAGTCGTAACGATGCGAACGCATTGCCTGCATCATCGCTTGCCGGGTATAAGCCTCGCGATCCTCTCCCAGCCAGTTGGATTTGTAATCCAGCAGGTAATAACGGCCGTTATGGCGGAACACCAGGTCGATAAAGCCTTTCAGCATGCCGCGCACCTGGCGGAAATCAAGAATCGGCGTATCGACGGAGAGCGGATCGTACTGACGAATCAGCGCATCCAGACGCAGCGGATCGAGCGGCTGTTCAATCGGCAGATAAAATGCCATCTCCACCTGTTTATCTCCTGCGCTAAGCTGGTTCAGGGCGATCTCCGCGCCCGGTAAACGGGTACGCAGCACGCCATCCAGCCACGTAGTCAGCACCGGCGTCCACTTTTCATCGAACCCGCTAAGCTGCAGTTTTTCCGCCACCCAGTCGGCAGGTATCGGCCGGGTAAAATCGAGATCTTCGAACAGACCGTGCAAAAAGGTCCCCGGCGACGCGCCGCGCGGGAACTGGTGCGGCGTGAGCTGCGGATCTTCCCCCACTTCGCCGATGCCCGCGGCGTCGACATCAAGCCGCGGCAGAAGGTCCAGCGCCGCGCTGTGCCCGTTCTGCTGCAAACCAGAGTAGCTGGTAACTCGCCAGTCGTCAGCTATCGTACGCGCAAGCCTACGCGCAGAGAGCGGCGGCAATGGCGTCTGCGGAGCCTGCCAGGGCGTTTGCGCCGCCAGCGTGGGGATCTGCAGGGCGATATCTTCGCAACAAAATGCCTGCAAACGCGCCATCAGCCCTGCGGCATCCAGTGCTTCCCCCCTCTGTATCAGGCGACCGAGCGCGCTGTGGTGAAAGTCACTGACGCCGGGTTTGTCGCTACGCCGGGTGCTCAGCGGCGCGACGCCAAGGCTGCAGTGCCAGACTGAGCGGGTGAGCGCCACATACAGCAGGCGCAAATCTTCGGCCAGACGCTCGGCTTCCGCCAGCGCCATGCTGCCGTCATCCTCTCCCAGATCAAGAACGGCGGCAAAGGAATCTCTGTCATGATAAAAGGCCTGATCCTGTTTGCGAAAACGCGCAATAAACGGCAACCAGACCAGCGGATATTCCAGCCCTTTCGATTTATGAATGGTGACAATCTGCACCAGGTGTTTGTCGCTTTCCAGGCGCATCTGCTGGCTGGAAGCATTGCTATCCGGCTCAGCGATATGCTGCGTCAGCCAGCGTACCAGCGCATGTTCACTCTCCAGTTGACTGGCTGCCTCCTGAAGTAGCTCGCTAATATGCAGGATATCGGTCAACCGCCGCTCGCCGCCGCGGGTCGCCAGCAAATTTTCCGCGATATTTCGCGCTGTCATCAGCGCGCGCAGCATCGGCATGATCCCACGCTGCCGCCAGATTTGCCGGTAACCGCTAAACTCCTCGACCAGCTCATCCCAGGCCCGCTCATTTTGATTGAGCTTGTCAATATCGAACGCGTTAAGGCCGAACATTGACGTCGCCAGCGCACTGCGCAAGGTTTCTTCACGATCGGGAGCCAGCACCGCCTGCAGCAACCATAACAGTTCCCGTGCTTCCGGTGTTTCAAATACGCTATCCCGGTTGGAGAGATACACGGACGGAATCGACAACAGCTGGAGGGCATCACGGATCAACGATGCCTCCTGACGGTTACGCACCAGCACCGTGATGTCCGAAGCCTGCACCGGTGTCGCGCGCTCCCCACGCCATAACAGCGCCTTTCCCTGCTGCCCGGCGCTGAGCCAGTCGCGAATTTGCGTCGCGCAAAGCTGAGCCATAAACGCCTGATAATCTCCCGCGCCAACGGCTTCGCCCGGCATCAGCCAGATATTCATCGCCGGCACCGCGGCATCATCGACGGTAAAGCGCAGCCCCTGGTTTTTCTCTGCTGATTTCACCGGCAGGAACGGTATCTCGCGGAACATAAAAGGGTTATCGCTGAGGCTGAACAGACGATTAACGCTCTCAACCATTCCCGGCGCAGAGCGCCAGTTAGTATCCAGCGTATAGTGGGCGCTCACGTCGCTGCGCGCCCTCATATAGGTGAAGATGTCCGCGCCACGGAAAGCGTAAATGGCCTGCTTGGGATCGCCAATCAGCAGCAGCGCGGTATCCGCCTGTCGCCGCCAGATACGACGGAAAATACGATATTGCTGTGGATCGGTATCCTGGAATTCATCGATCATCGCCACCGGGAAACGCTGACGAATCGCGCAGGCCAGCGCGTCTCCGCTATCCCCGCGCAAGGCCTCGTCCAGGCGGCTGAGCATATCGTCAAAACCAAGCTCACCGCGGCGACGTTTTTCCCGCGCCACCGCCTGACGGATTTCGACCATCGCCCTGGCAATAACCAGGTCAGTCAAGGTTAACGCTGACGACAGTAGCGCCTCTACCGCGCTAAACAACGGGTGTACAGGCGGTAAACCGTCCGCTTTAGTGCGTTCAAGCAAGAAGGCCTGGGAGAACTTTTCCAGCGCCTCCGGTAGCTGGTAGTTCAGGGTCTCTTCCTGCGCCCAGGCATCCACTTTCTCCAGCCATTTCCCCTGATTTCCACGATTAAACTTGCGTCGGTCCAGACCGGAGTTTTCCAGCACCTCCGCTATCTCCCCCGCCTGCTCCCGCCACTGTTGTTTAAGGGCGTTAATGCGCCCGATAATTTGCTGGTGGCGTTCGGCCAGTGTTTCTTCATCTGCCGGTGGAGATTTAAGCTGCGGCGCTTCCCCCTGCAACCAGCGCTCGATTGACTTCAAAAGATCACGCGGACCTTTCCACGTCGCATCGATAACCGCAGCGATATCGCGCGGTAGCGGATAACAATGCCGACGCCAGAAATCGGCGCAGGCCTGATAGCGCAGGCGTGATTCATCTTCAATCAGTTGCTGTTCAAACAGCATACCGGATTCAAAAGCGTTAAGGCTCAGCATCCGCTGACAGAAGCCGTGAATGGTGAACACCGCGGCTTCATCCATCTGGCGTTCCGCCAGCAGCAGCGTTTGCGCCGCCTGGTCTTTATCGGTGATTTCCGCCAGCAGTCCGGCGTAGAGAGGGTTGTCGGTGCTGTCACGCAGACACGCGATACGCAGCTCGTGGATATTGCTGCGAATACGCCCGCGCAACTCTTCAGTCGCCGCTTCGGTGAAGGTCACCACCAGCAGTTCTTCAACACTGACCTGCCGGGGGAAAGCGGATTCGCCCCCCAGCCCCAGCAGCAGCCGCAGATAGAGCGCGGCGATAGTAAAGGTTTTGCCGGTGCCCGCAGAGGCTTCAATCAGGCGCTCGCCTGTCAGGGGCAAGCGCAGTGGGTCAAGAGACTCGGCGGTGTCGGTCATTCATCTTCTCGCATCAGGGGTAGAGATTTCTGCAATGCGCTGACTTTTTCCCAGATTTTGCCACCCTGCGGATGAGCGTATTCCACTTTGCCATTCTGGCTGCCGGAAACCTGAGAGAGTATCGCCATGCCTTGCGGATCCACCACCGTCTGATGGAAAAAGTCAGCAAGTTTTTGCGGCGTCAGCAGTTTAATCTGAGCCACTACTTTATCACGTGAATCGAAACGCATATTACCGCGATCGAAATCTTTGCTCAGCTTTGACGCTTCTTCGCTCAGCGTTTGCGGCGCTTGCTGAATCTGGCTGATAACCGCCTGCTGAATTTGCGCAAATGCTTGCGGCGTCATCGCCCGTAATCGGGCTTCCGCCGTCGGGAAGAACGCCCTGAAGCGTTGCCAGAGGAAAGCTGGCTGTTTGTTGCTGCTCTGCAGTAAGAAGCCCATACCCCACTGGCGGCCCACGTTCATCGGGAAGGCGAAGACCGCATAGCCCAGTTGTTCTTCGGTGCGCAACTGGTTATAGAACCACGGTTGCACGATTTGCCCGAGAAGAGAACTGGCGGCAGAGCTGGTGTATTCGTCAACGTCAGGCGGTGCAAAAACGGCGGCCAGCGCGGAATCAGTGCTGTTGCCAGTTTTTTCCAAAATCGCCAGTTGTTTACGGTCTACCCGCACATTTTTGTTACGGCACCACTCGTTGCCGTCGGCCCCCAGTTGCTTTTGAATCTGCCGCGCCATGGCGATGGATTGATCCGCCGTGAGATTGCCAATCACCAAAAATTCAGGGCGACCTTTCGTTTTGAGATTCTCGCGGTATTCCAGCACCTCTTGCAGCGTAATTGACGGCAGTAGCGCCCGGCGCTCTTCACGCTGAAAGTAAGGCACCTGAGAAACCATCTGGATCGGGACTATCGCCTGATCGTAGGCTTTGCCTTTATCCGCCGAATCCATCATCTGGGCATACCAGGACTTCGCCTGCTTCAACTGTTCTTCTGTTGGCGTATAGCTGAAGTAACCATCGAGCAACGCGCTAAACAACTGCGGAAGATGCTGCGTATAGCCATTGGCGTTGACCATCAATCCATTATTGGCGCCGGTAGAAAAGGTGATTCCCCCGACAGCCGCCTGATTACTGAGCTGATCAAGCGCAATACCCGCCAGATAATCATTGAGGGCGAACATGACCTGCCGACGAGCGCTGTCCATCGCCTGCGGATTGCGCAGAACCAGCGAGATATCCGCTTTCGGTTCACTGGCGAAAAACTGGCTCGGCGCATAAACCACGCGTAGGGTCGGTTCATTGACGATCAACTGCGGATGCGGCCAGGCTTTGTCACTTTTAATTAAGGAGAAATCGTCAGGAATGTAGGGGTTCAGTTGCGGTAGCTTGAGATCGATGGCGCTGGATTTCAACTGCCAGTCGGCAAAAGTCTGATCGCTGATTTTATCCACCTGATAGGGCGCATCGACGAAATAAGCCATCTTGTTATGCGGTTCTTTCGGGCTGATATACCAGATACGGGCGTTTTGCGGCGTCATCATCGCCAGCCGATCGTTAATCGCCTGCGGATCGTAGCGATCGGCAATATTTACCACATCCAGAGCATGTTCGACCGGCACGCGGATCATGGTATCCGCCAGCCATTCGACGTAATCCATATCGCGGTTAATGGACGGGTAGCGAAAATCAAGCGCCAGCACATGGGCCAGTTCGTCAAAATAACGTTTATCGATCCCCTGGCTACGCAACAGGTTAAGGTAGCTAAAGATAGCTGCCGTGACTTCATCACGATGCGACAGGCCTTTGTCCGTCAGGGTCGCGGAGATGGCCAGCACCCCGCTATTACCGTTGACGACCGGATCGGAATCCGCCCGGATGCCTTCAACCAGCCCCTGCCTTTGTAACCAGTCTGAAAGCGTGCCGGGGCTGCGATTACCGATCATATAGGTGATCAGCTCGTCAGTTTTGCTGCGAAACTGATCGCTATTGTTATCAATGCGAAATTCCACACGCAGCACTTTACGCGGCAGCGCCGGAACATAGTGAATAATGATGCCCTTTTGCGCATCAGTCACCACCGACACGGTAATTTTCGGTTTGCTGATAGCGTGATTCGGTACGCGACCATAGGTGGCAGCCGCGATGCCCGCCAGTTCCGGCAAAGGCTTATTGCTGTAGATCACCGCTTTCATCAGGTTGGCGGAATACCATTTGTCGCGGAAAGCGTGAAGCGCATCAAGCACCGGTTTGCCAGGTTTGTCGCTTAGCGTCTGAAGGTTACCACCAGAAAAATGCGAACCAGGGTGCGCCGGATTGATGGTTTCCGCGCTAATCTGCGCCATTCGCATCCCGTCCCGGGTTCGCGCCATGGTCAGTTCAGCATTAACCGCATTACGCTCGCGTTCGACATATTTTTTATCCAGCAGCGGCGCGGCAATGGCGTCAGCCAGACGATCGACGGCACCGTCCAGAGCATCGTTTTCCACTTCAAGATAGAACGCAGTGCGATACGGCGCGGTACTGGCGTTGTGGCTGCCGCCGTGCATTTTGAGAAATTCGGCGAGGCTATCGGGCCGGGGATACTTTTTCGAGCCCATTAACGTCATATGCTCAAGAAAGTGGGCCAGCCCCTGATGTTCAATGGGGTCCTGCAGAGAACCGACAGGAACAACCAACGCCGACAGCGATTTCACCGCCTGCGGATCGGAGACCAGCAGCACCACCATGTCATTATCCAGGCGAATCGCTTGATATTGACGGGGATCATTTTCACTTTTACGGATAGTTTCCTGAATAGGTTGCCATCCGATGTCTGCCTGACTTAACGGCGCCCAAAGGGCGACCAGTATGACAATAACCTTAAACCATACACTGCGGGGCATTCACGAACCTCATTATTAACAAACCTGGCGCTGCACCATATGCAGCCTTATCAAACATCAGTCCGTGATTTGTTGCGCATCATAAATGAACCACCATTCTTTTGCGCAATTTTTATACTACTGCCATGTTATGCGGACTGATGAAAACGAAATATCGGCAGTAAATAGCGCTGCGTTTGCGCGATGATCTCTTCATAGTATGCTGGTTCCAGCGTTCGCCACAGGCGTTGATACCAGACATCTGCACCTTCACCGCGGACCACCATATTCCCGTCATAAGCCTGAAGAAATTTACTACGCGCTTTTTGTTGCGTCTCTTCATCCATTAACATGATATTCTTCTCAGCGTCATAACAGACTTTTAGCCACGCGCCGCCGCTTTCCGGCAGCAGCAGCAGTGGTTCAGACATGCCTTGCAGATAACCATCAACCAGATCATTCAGATATTCCTGAGCCTGCTCCTGCGCCAGCGGGGGGAAACGCCACCCCCCTTCTTTGCGCACAAACAGCCGGCTTTCTCCCGTTCCTCCGCTGGCACAATAGACAAGATGCTCCAGCCAAAGTTGCATCCCTTGCGCCATGCTTAACAGCGATGGTCGCCAGCGCAACAAACCGTCAGATTGTACCTGCTGTAGCCACCCGGTAATGTTGACGCCGTTACATTGCAGATCAATTTCCATACTTTGCCCGGGCAGCCGACTGGCGATCACCCGCTCAGCCAGGTTTTGCATCTCCTGCCGTTGAGCCTCCCAGGCCAGCTCGCCAAAAGCGCCATAGGGCAACTCCCCGGCCGCGCGGAAACGACGATACATTGCCGAAGCATCCTGCTGCTCAATAAGCGTATTGAGCAACTGCTGGTTCAACTGATAACGACTCAAACCTTCGAGAGTGAAGGGCTCATCGTCGGGGATCTCGCTCTCCTCCGGGCGAAAATTAACCCGTAACCGCTGCTGAAAGAAGGCGCGGACAGGGTGCTGCCAGAAACGCAGCAACTGCCCGAAAGGCAGGTGGTCTATTTCCAGCGCGGGCAGCGGCTGGATAAAATCGCTGTGGGCCGCCCCCTGTTGGCTGGCGGCTGGCAGCCATTCCCGGGCATAGCTTTGTTCTTCATTCGCAAGAAAATTATCCGCATCGAAAGGCATACGCGTATGCAGATGAGTAATATGTTCTTTAACACGACGTTCGCTGGCATCGCAATCCAGAGCTTCATCGCCAGCCAGGCAGTGGCTCTGACCAATATAATCAGCCAGCTCCTGGACCAGTACGGAGGGATAGCGCTCGCTGTTATCCTGAATTGAACGACCAATATAGCTGATATACAGCTTTTGCCCGGCGGACATCAGCGCTTCAAGAAACAGATAACGGTCGTCATCACGACGACTACGATCCCCGCGTTGCGGCTTCTGGCTCATTAAATCAAACCCTAACGGCGGCAGGGTACGCGGATAAACACCATCATTCATACCCAACAAGCAAACCACCTTGAAAGGAATCGAGCGCATTGGCATCAGAGTACAAATATTCACCGGCCCGGCGAGAAATCGCTGGCTGATTCGCTGCATATCGAGCCGTTGAGCCAGCTCATCGCGGAGTAAAGACAGCGGCACCGCTTCAGCATATTGCGCCTCTACCCCGCCATTAATCACGGCCTGCCACTGCTGCTCAATCAACGCCAGGGCAGCTTCCGTCTCGCTATCCGGAAGGAAAAAGTCGTTCAGCAGATCGCGACATACCGGTAGCCACTCGGCTAACGGGCGATCTTCCGCCAGGCCGCGGCGCCAGAGATTAAGCTGCATCAGCAATGATGCGAGATGACCAACCAGCTCGGCGATAAGCCCGCTCGATTCGTCATAAGGTAGCACCGAGCGCCACTCCCCCTCACTGCTGTCCATCGCGTAGCCTAATAACATACGCGTCAGGCCAAATCGCCAGGTGTGCTGACCGGTCGCCGGGAGATCCAGTTCACGCACGTTGTCGTCATCCATCCCCCAGCGGACACCGGATTCGTTTACCCACTGGCGCAGGTAGCGCAACCCCTCTTCGTTAATGTTAAATCGCGCGGCCAGCACCGGAACATCCAGTAGCGCCAGCACATCTTCGCTGGCAAAGCGACTCTCCGGCAGAGAAAGGAGAGTGATAAATGCCTGTAGCGCCGGATGCGACTCACGGGCGCGACGGTCAGAGATGGCCCACGGTAGCCAGCGTTCACCGCTCGCACTCCCAAAGACGGCCTGAATATACGGGCTATAGCTATCAATATCCGCCACCATAACGATAATATCGCGCGGCGTCAGTTCAGGATCCTCTTCCAGCATGGCCAGCAGCCGGTCGTGCAGCACTTCTACCTCGCGCTGCGGGCTGTGACAGACGTGGATCGTCAGGCTGCGATCGTCCGCCGCTAAAACCCGCTTGCCGCCGCTGTTGGCGAACTCCTCCGCGCTGCGTCCGGTCACCGCCGCATTGCGCAAGTCGAGAATATCCGCCTGAAGATTGTGCAGCAAATTATCCGGCACGATATCGACGAAAGCATCCAGCTCGTCATAGCGTTCCAGACCCGCCAGCAGATAGATATAGTCGCGCCCCAGCTTGCCCCATGAGGCCAGCAATGGGTTGCCGACATCTTGCTCCCCGGCATCGTTGAACAGTCCTGGCGCCAGCGCCGTATCACGAAACAGCGGCAGCTCTCGCGATGTTTCGCGGTGGTGACGGCGCTGGCGAGACATCAGCCTTGCCAGAAATGCGGGATCTTTAATATCCCCCCAGTAGTAGCGGCAAGGGTTAGTGAAGAGCACGTAAACATCCACATGTTTTCCCAGCGCCTGTAGCGCCTGCAGATACACCGGCGGCAGCGCCGAGATGCCGCATATAAATACCCGGGACGGGAGCCCGGCAGGCGGTTCCTTCGCGGCTTCAAGCGCGCTGATAAAGCGTTGATACAAATTGGCGCGATGCCACAGCGGCTGCCCCAAATCAGCCGTATATTCTACTAACGCCTTCCACAGCGGGGCTTGCCATACCTGCGCCTCGCCCAGCCCGTCTACGCGCTGGTCGTCCTCCCAGCGCATCAGCCACTCGGGGCGATAAACCAGGTACTGGTCATAGAGATCCGCCACTCTTGCCGACAACTGGAAAAGTTTGCGCTTGTCGTTATCATCGCTCAGATAGTGACGTAGCGGCATAAAAGCATCGTCATTTAGCCGCTGCGGTAACAGGGTCATGAGCTTCCAGCTCATACTTTGCTTGCTGAACGCGCTTTCGCCAGGGATATCTTTCAGTACATGAACGAACATGTCCCAAATGAAACTGGCGGGTAACGGGAATTCGATATTGGCTGCGATGCCGAATCGTCTGGCCAACGACATCTGTAGCCATTGCGCCATCCCGCTACTCTGGACCAGAACCATTTCCGGCATGAAAGGGTCATCCAGCGGCTGACGCTCGACGATAAACTCCATCAATGCTTCCAGCACATCCAGACGGTTTGAATGGTACACCCTTAACATATTCGCTCCTGCCTACTGACTGACCGGGCAATGTAGCCTGGTCATCTGGGCCCGCCTGACGGCGGGCATGGTGATCGTTACCGTGATGCTGACACATCTTTGCGCCGATGTCTGCATGCGGGATATCTGGCGATTATCCGGCACTGCTGGCGGATTAAGCTGACTGAATCGCCACGCATCGCGCCACAGTTGACGGTACTGATTGATCTGCATAAAGCCATTGGCCAGCGCACGCTGATAACCTGCCAGGGCGGTGACGGTCATGACCATCAGCATTAAAGCCAGTAGCGTTTCTGGCAGGCTAAAACCGTCCTGCTTCTTCAGGGCATCTGGCATAAGCTCGCCTCCTTTAACGGGCAAAAATCGCTCCAGCCGTGGGGAGAAAATCGGACACGGTTTTGTTCCACCGTGCCGGTTTGCCACAGCAGCATGGTACCGCTGCCGCCAATCAGCAATACCGATGCATCGCTGAAGATTCGCAGGCAGGCACGCCAGCCGAGCGTGACATCCTGCTGACAGCTCACCGCTTCCTGTCGCGGCCAGGAAAGGCCTTTTCCCCACTGTAGCGCAGATTGCACGCTGGCAGTATCGCGCAGGGCCTGCATTTCGTTGGCTGCTTGCGCCAGCAGAGAACGCTGCTGTTGGTTCAGCCCCTGAAGCAACAAACTGCCGAGCGCGAACAGCAGAAGCACCATCAACAAGGAAGAGAAACCACGCTGACGATTCACAGGTTATATCCTGTTACGCTGTATTCCGCACGGGCGTGGATTTGCCGACCAAAAATGGATTGTGCCGCCAGCGTTATCGATAATTCCGGGGGGAATCCCGCTCTGTCGTAGCGGGAAATGTGAAACGTGGTGATTTTAATCGCCGCCGGATTAGTCATTTTCTCCCAGCCTTTACCATTACAGCTGTCCGCCCCACGCTGGGTTTCCAGCGCGCCATCACGTAACCGGAACCCGGTCATATCCGATTCTGACAGTGGAGCCGTATTCCAGACGCCATCGCTGTTGCCATCCCAGCGGACAAGCAGACAATCACCACTTGCGGCAATATGCAGCGCCTCTCCGCGACAGCGGCCGTTGCAATAACCGGCGCGTTGCAAATGCTTCGCCACGGTGTAAATACGCTGCCAGAGTTCATTTTCCAACGACTGTTGCCGGGTCAGGAGAAGCGTTGCCGACTGTAAGGCCGGGAGAAAGCGCGCGCCGCCTGACAATAGCACCGAGCTGATAGCCATCACGATCAGTGTTTCTGGTAGCGAAAAACCACGGCGTATTACAGACATGATACCGTCTCCTCACCACGGCAGAGACGGATTCGCCCCCAGTTAGAGACAATAATGTTCCAGCCACCAGCCGCGCTTTCCAGCCGGATATGTCCGGCCCAGGCGGTATTCCGCAGGCCGTAAAAACCCAGCCCAGGCGTCATGACGCGGAGCGAAACTTCCGGCCACAGCGGGTATAGCGTGAAAACATCCTTTTCACGACAGTCGGCCGTGGAACCAGTGGCGCTCAGGCACCAGCCCTCCCCGCTCCGACCAACGTTTAACAGCCGGTTACGATTATGCCAGTTGGCATCATCACGCAGCAGCAGCAGAAAGTCGCGAACCTGACAGGCTGTTTGCCACAGGCGCTGCTGCCGTTGCCAGCTGTGCCAGCCATATAGCCCACTGGCGCAAAGAATAACGACCAGTATCAGTGCGACCAGGGTTTCCGTCAGGGTATAGCCATGTTCTCTGTTCATGAGCTGAGTATGGGTATCAGCAATACCTTTTTCGAACGGAAAAATGCGCGTTTGCGTCGCGCCTCGGAGAGTATTAAAGACGTTGCAATGGCTTGCAAAGACGGAGGAAACCAGCGAACAAAAAGGCGCCCGATGGCAGCAGATTTTCCACGGGCTTGCCGCAGGGAGGTGAGCACGAAAACGGGTGAGAGCACGCTGGCACACATGCAGGACTGGCCGCCAGGACGGCGGCCAGTGAGGTCGTTCGAGGCTGGACAAACTTGCCAGGGCCAGGCGAAATCTCCCAAGGACGTTCACACGCAAGGGATATGCCCCTTGTCCACGTTATTTATCGTGAACAGAACAGGCCACTAAGCAAAAACATTCACTCCGGGGAATTAAATCGCCACCGGCGCTTTAATTCCCGGATACGGGTCATAGCCTTCAATTTCAAAGTCTTCAAAGCGGTAGTCGAAAATCGACGCCGGTTTGCGTTTGATGACCAGTTTCGGCAATGCGCGGGGTTCGCGGCTCAGCTGCAGATGCGTCTGCTCCATATGGTTGCTGTACAGATGCGTGTCGCCCCCGGTCCAGACAAAATCACCCACTGCCAGGTCGCACTGCTGCGCCACCATATGCACCAGCAAGGCGTAGCTGGCGATATTGAACGGCAGGCCAAGGAACACATCGCAGGAGCGCTGATACAGCTGGCAGGAGAGCTTGCCATCCGCCACGTAAAACTGGAAAAACGCATGGCACGGCGCCAGCGCCATTTTGTTCAGTTCGCCAACGTTCCATGCCGAGACGATAATACGCCGTGAATCCGGGTCATTTTTCAACTGTTCCATCACCGTGCTGATCTGGTCGATATGACGACCATCCGGCGCAGGCCAGGAGCGCCACTGCTTGCCATAGACCGGCCCCAGATCGCCGTTTTCATCGGCCCATTCATCCCAGATGGTAACGTTGTTTTCATGCAGATACGCAACGTTGGTATCTCCCTGCAGGAACCACAACAGTTCATGGATGATGGAGCGTAAATGACAGCGTTTGGTCGTCACCAACGGGAATCCTTCCTGCAGGTTAAAACGCATCTGGTGGCCGAAGATAGAGACGGTGCCGGTACCGGTGCGGTCATTTTTTTGCGTGCCCTCGTCGAGCACTTTCTGCATCAAATCAAGATACTGTTTCATGGTTCCTCAAGAGTTTTGTTGCTGCGGACGACAACGGTACGCCCAGACCATCATAATGATACCCGCAAGCACCATAGGAATCGAAAGAATCTGTCCCATACTGATGTACTGCACCCAGGCGCCGGTGAACTGCGCGTCGGGCTGACGGAAAAATTCCACAATAATGCGGAACAGGCCGTAGCCAATCAGGAAAAGACCAGAAACCGAGCCGGTCGGGCGCGGTTTGCGAATAAACAGGTTCAGGATCAGGAACAGCACCACGCCTTCCAGCGCCAGCTCATACAACTGTGAAGGATGGCGGGGCAGCGCACCATAGGTATCGAACAACGATTGCCACTCGGGATGTGACGGCAGCAGAGCCAGATCTTCGGCGCGGGAGCCGGGGAAAATCATCGCATAGTGGAAGTTCGGATCGACACGCCCCCACAGTTCGCCGTTGATAAAGTTGCCCAGCCGCCCGGCGCCAAGGCCAAACGGAATCAGCGGCGCAATAAAATCAGAGACCTGGAAGAAGGTTCGCTTCGTGCGTCTGGCGAAGATGATCATCACCAGAATCACACCGATCAGGCCGCCGTGGAAGGACATGCCGCCATCCCAGACGCGGAACAGGTAGAGCGGATCCTCCAGGAAGAGCGGCAGATTATAGAAAAAGACGTAACCGATACGCCCGCCGAGGAAGACCCCCAGGAACCCGGCGTACAGCAGGTTTTCAACTTCATTTTTCGTCCAGCCGCTACCCGGACGATTGGCCCGACGGGTGGCCAGCCACATGGCAAAAATAAACCCGACCAGATACATCAGGCCGTACCAGTGCAGGGAGACCGGTCCAATGGAAAATATTACCGGATCAAAGTCCGGAAAATGCAGGTAGCCACTATTCATCTGTCACCATAAAGACTTGTTATTCCGCCGAAAGTGGACAGCGGGGATCATCCGCGCCAGCCAGAAACCAGCGCTCCAAAGGCTGCGAATGATAACATATGCGCGAAAGACGATCCGAGCCGGACGTGTAAAAGATATGTATACGAATGCGAATGAGCAGCAGAGGAGTTCCGGAGGCGGCGCGTTGCGCCTTGTTCACGCGCCGTCCGATAATGACAGCTATCGGCCTCCGCGAATCAGGCCGCCGAGACCGCGCCGCTCCATAAAAGCCGCAACCTGGTGACGGACTTCAGTCGCCATCTGCGCTTCCAGACTGCGGCGGGAAAGTTCCTGGGCCTCATCAATATCGATACGGCGCAGCAGATATTTCACTCTTGCCACCGAGCGACCATTCATTGACAAATGGCGATAACCCATACCGATGAGGATCGTCACGCACATCGGATCACCCGCCATTTCACCACACAGTCGCAGATCGATGTCGAAACGCTCGGCATCGCGGGCGATCATCGCCAGCGCCCTGAGAACTCCTGGGTGCAGGCTGTCATACATACTGGCCACCCGGGTATTATTGCGATCCACCGCCAGAATATACTGGGTCAGGTCATTAGTGCCAACAGAGATAAAATCAATGCGATTAGCCAGTTGTGGAAGCATAAAGACCATCGACGGCACTTCCAGCATCACGCCAAGACGCGGACGTGGAATGGCATAGCCGATCATGTCTTCCACTTCACGGCTGGCGCGATCGATAAGACGACGAGCCTCATCCACTTCATCCAGGCTGGTCACCATCGGCAGCAAAATACTGAGGTTACCGGTCGCCGCATTGGCGCGCAGCATGGCGCGTATCTGCACCAGAAAAATCTCCGGCTGATCGAGCGTGATGCGAATACCGCGCCAGCCAAGACACGGGTTCTCTTCGCTGATTGGCATATACGGCAGCTGTTTATCCGCGCCGACATCCAGCGTGCGCAGAGTCACCGATTTCTCGTTGAACATCTGTAGCATTCCCTGATACTGGGCAACCTGCTCCTCTTCAGAGGGGAAGCCGCTTTGCAGCATAAAGGGAATCTCGGTGCGGTACAGACCGATACCATCGACGAAATTGCCGAGCTTCTCCTCATGCTCAGGGCTCAGCCCCGCATTGAGCATCACTTTTACTCGCTCGCCGCTTTTCAGTTCAGACGCCCGCTTGAGATCGTCCTCAGCCAGGCGGCTAAGTTCATTCTCTTCGCTAATCAGGCGCTGGTATTCCTGCAGCAACACCGGCTCCGGATCGACCAGCAGCTCGCCGCGGTAACCGTCGACGATCAGGGTATGACCGTGCAGCAGCGAAGGCTGAATATCCGCCCCCATCACCGTCGGAATGCCCAGCGCACGAACCATAATCGCAGCATGCGAGTTCGCCGCGCCGTCACGTACCACCACGCCTGCTAAACGGTCCTGAGGAACTTCCGCCAGAGTCGTGGCCGACAGTTCGTCCGCCACCAGTATGATGCGCTCCGGCCAGCTATCCGTTCCCTGAATGCTGTCATCAAGGTGAAACAGCAGTCGCTGGCCTAACGTGCGTAAATCACCCGCACGCTCTTTCAGATAGCCATCACTGAGCGCGGCAAACTGTTCGGCAAACTGCTCGATGATCTTCTTCACCGCCCATTCGGCCACCGCGCCTTTATCCACTTCAGCGAACAGTTCACGACGCAGGCGCGCGTCGGAAAGCAGGTGTGAATAGAGGTCAAAGATGGCCGCCGTCTCTTTCTGCGCGCCGGCAGAATAGCGTTTGCTGTAACGACGAAACTCGTTCGCCGCCTCTTCCAGCGCGATGGTCAGACGCTCGCGCTCGGCAGCGGTATCAAGCGTCGAGGCTTCATAAACCTGCTCCATCAGCGGCAGGCTAACGTCCATCCAGCCTTCAGCAATGGCGACGCCGGACGAAGCAGGCAGGGCGCGAATGCGGGTCTGACGATATTGACCAAACAGTGCGTTTAACTGGGACTGAGAAAGAATACCGGCGATTTGCGTGGCCAGCGTAACAAGAAAAGACTCTTCACTTTCGTCAAACTGGCGCAACTCGCGCTGCTGCACCACCAGCACCCCCAGCAATTGGCGCCGCTGGATAATCGGCACGCCAAGGAAGGCGCGGAAACGCCCCTCTTTTACCGCAGGAATATATTTAAAGCTGGGATGCTTTTGCGCGTCGGCGAGGTTAATGGGTTCTGCCAGACGGCCGACGAGGCCGACCAGGCCTTCGTCAAAAGCGAGCGCGACAATGCGCCCGCGGGGCTTTTTCAACCCGCGAGTCGCCATCAGGTAATAACAGCGCCGGTCGTTGTCAGCCAGATAAACCGAGCAGACTTCCGTTTCCATTGCGGCGCAGATATCGGTTACCAGGATATCCAGCGCCTCGTTTAAACGTGGCGTACTCGCGACCTTCTCGACTATTTCTCGCAACCGAGTGAGCATAATGTGTGTGGCTTAACCTCTTTTACGTCGATATGCAGGCGCGCTTTGCGGCTTAGGCGAACTTTCTGCCAGCGCCATTGTGGCGCTGGCGAACTCTTTCATCACCCGGCGGTAGACATCGCGCTTAAACGACACCACCTGACGCACCGGATACCAGTAGCTTACCCATCGCCAGCCATCAAATTCAGGTGTACTGCTGGTTTGCATATTGACATCCGCATCACTGCCAATCAATTGCAGGAGAAACCACTTCTGTTTCTGGCCGATACATACCGGCTTTGTGTCCCAACGCACCAAACGTTTAGGCAATTTGTAACGCAACCAGTTACGGGTTGAAGCCAGAATCCGCACATCTTTGCGGTTTAACCCAACTTCTTCGAACAATTCCCGATACATCGCCTGCTCTGCTGATTCTCCTGGATTAATGCCCCCTTGCGGGAACTGCCACGAGTGCTGACCATAGCGCCTGGCCCACATAACCTGACCCTGGCGATTACAGATTACAATACCGACATTTGGGCGGTAGCCATCGTCATCAATCACCGGACTACCTCAAAATAAGCTTCAATGCGAATGATTGTTTCACACTCGCTGGAAACGGTAAACCACTCTGTGAACGAGATGAGATCGAATAACATTTGAATAACTCACAGCAATCCCCCGAGTTATAAACAGTGAAAGCCGTCCACGCGCGATTTTATTCACTTTTTCTGTGGATAGAGTTGTGAAGAAGTACGGAATTAACCAGGGAAAACCCAGAGTAATCCGAACAGCGGCGTAATCAACCCACATAATAATATATTTATTTTCATTAAGTTACCTTGTTTAAATTTCATCATTCACAGTGTAACGTGACGATCATCACATATACGATCCCGGAACTGATGAAAGATCGAACAATGTCGGTTTTATCCACAGCTTGCGCAAGTACTCTGGACATATTTTGGCTAAAAACTCGATTTTTCTCCCACGTCAAGGCTGTAAATGGAAACAGTAGTGGCGCTTTTCCCCAGTTATCCCATTTTTCTGTGGATAACATGGTGTAAGATCCTGTTCATTGTCGGTGACCAGTTCTGGAAAACCTGCCTCCAGATTTTTCATAACGGCAAAAAATAATTAAAAAAGCCATATGAATCATCAAATTGTCATAGTTAGTCAGGAAAAGGTAAACTCTATCCACAACGGACGAAATTACCGCTTATTTTTTAGCCAGAGGTTTCATGTTATGCCGAATATCGCGCCGCTCTTATCGCCACCGCAAAGCCAGGAACAGCTTCTGGCTCAGGCGCGGCAGCTGGCAGGTTATTCACTGGGTGAGCTGGCCGCCCTTGCCAGTATTCCCGTTCCGCGCGATTTAAAACGTGATAAAGGCTGGATCGGTATCCTGCTGGAAATTTGGCTTGGCGCCAGCGCAGGCAGCAAGCCCGAGCAGGATTTCGCCGCTCTCGGCGTTGAATTGAAAACCATCCCTGTCGATTCTCAGGGGCGTCCGCTGGAAACGACCTTCGTCTGCGTCGCGCCGCTCACCGGTAATAGCGGCGTCACCTGGGAGAGCAGCCATGTGCGTCATAAACTCAAGCGCGTACTGTGGATCCCGGTAGAGGGCGAGCGAACGATTCCGCTCGCCAGCCGCCGGGTGGGCGCGCCTCTGCTGTGGAGCCCCAGCGAAGAAGAAGCGCGTCAGCTACGCATGGACTGGGAAGAGCTGATGGATCTGATCGTGCTTGGGCAAGTTGAACGCATCACTGCGCGTCACGGCGAAGTGCTGCAATTGCGCCCAAAAGCGGCAAATAGCAAGGCCCTGACCGAAGCGGTTGGCGCCCACGGAGAGCCGATCCTCACGTTACCGCGCGGTTTCTACCTGAAGAAAAACTTCACCGCCGCCCTGCTGGCCCGCCACTTCCTTCTTTCCTCTGGATAATTCACACCGCGGGCGGTGTTTAACAACGCGTGCGCTGGCTCCAGGGGCGAGCAGCGCAGGAAGGCGCCGGAGCAGTCGCGCACGGCGATTACTGTCCATGATTAATTTTTTGTTCTGCCATGCGGGTTGCATATAATCACTTCTTTCTATTTTGCAGGACTTTGAATGATGTTATTTGCATGGGTAACCGATCCTAACGCCTGGCTGGCGCTTGGTACGCTGACGCTACTGGAGATAGTGCTTGGGATCGATAATATTATTTTCCTCTCTCTGGTCGTGGCCAAGCTTCCCACTGCGCAACGGGCTCATGCCCGCCGCATCGGGCTTATGGGGGCAATGATCATGCGTCTGGCGTTACTGGCGTCAATCGCATGGGTCGTTAAGCTCACCAACCCGCTGTTTACCGTGCTGGGCCAGGCGATCTCATTTCGCGATCTGATCCTGCTACTCGGCGGGTTATTCCTGATCTGGAAAGCGAGTAAAGAGATTCACGAATCCATTGAAGGAGAAGAAGAGGGGTTAAAAACCAACGTTCATTCATTTATTGGCGCCATTGTGCAGATTATGCTGCTGGATATCATTTTCAGCCTTGATTCGGTGATTACCGCCGTCGGGCTGTCGGATCATCTGTTCATCATGATGGCGGCGGTCGTTATTGCCGTACTGGTGATGATGGTGGCCGCCCGTTCGATAGGCGATTTTGTTGACCGCCACCCTTCGGTGAAAATGCTGGCGCTGTCATTTTTGATTCTCGTCGGCTTCACGCTGATACTGGAAAGTTTTGATGTGCACGTGCCGAAAGGCTACATTTATTTCGCTATGTTCTTTTCGATTGCGGTTGAGAGCCTCAATCTGCTACGAAATAAAAAAAATCCGCTGTAACCCGCACAGCCCTGAAAAGGGCTGTCATCCCTTTTAAGACTTTACTGATTCTTATATTCCAGAAATCAGACTATTAATCTGATAGAAGGTACGGCCAAAATAGAGGTAATAACGATGAAAAAATGGGCAGTATTGATTTCCGCCGTAGGACTGGCATTCTCCGTTTCCGGCTGCAGCAGCGATTATGTCATGGCAACCAAAGACGGACGTATGATTCTGACAGACGGTAAACCTGCGATTGACGACGACACCGGTCTTATCAGCTACGAAGATCAGCAAGGGAACAAAATGCAGATCAATCGCGATGATGTCTCGCAGATTATTAAACGGTAAGCTTTCACGCCAACCTGCGACGAGCCGTTTATCACAGAGTTAAGCGGTGTTTTCGTCCCCTTTTCATTTGCGAAAAGAGTCGGGATATCCTGATCCATCTCCGGATAAATCAGGCCAGATTCCGTAAACCCGGCTTTTTTTGATCTTTTTACTTCCCCTTTTTCTTCCCCTCTGCCATTTTTATATTCCTTTGTCGGGGAACGCCTGACCTTGTAACAAAAAAGGAAACCGGCTATGCAGTATCACCGTATCCCACACAGTTCTCTTGAAATCAGCACGCTGGGACTGGGCACAATGACGTTTGGTGAGCAGAATAGCGAGGCAGACGCGCACGACCAGCTCGATTACGCTGTCAGTCAGGGCATCAACCTGATCGATGTCGCCGAAATGTATCCTGTCCCGCCGCGCCCGGAAACCCAGGGCCTGACGGAAACCTATGTCGGTAACTGGCTGGCAAAACGCGGTAATCGCGAAAAGCTGGTTATCGCCTCCAAAGTGAGCGGCCCTGCCCGCAATAACGACAGCAGCATTCGCCCTAACCATGCGCTGGATCGTAAAAATATCCGCGAGGCGCTGCACGACAGCCTGAAGCGGTTGCAGACTGATTATCTTGACCTCTATCAGGTCCACTGGCCGCAGCGGCCAACCAACTGTTTTGGTAAACTGGGCTACACCTGGACCGATTCCGCCCCGGTCGTCACCCTGCTGGATACCCTGGAAGCGCTGGCTGAATTCCAGCGCGCCGGGAAGATTCGCTATATTGGCGTCTCCAACGAAACGGCTTTTGGCGTGATGCGCTATCTCCATCTGGCGGACAAGCATGATTTGCCGCGTATTGTGACGATTCAGAATCCTTACAGCCTGGTGAACCGCAGCTATGAAGTGGCGCTGTCGGAAGTGAGCCAGTATGAAGGCGTGGAGCTGTTAGCTTATTCCTGTCTGGCATTCGGTACGCTGACCGGGAAATACCTCAACGGCGCGAAACCCGCCGGCGCGCGCAATACCCTGTTCAGCCGCTTTACCCGCTATAGCGGCGAGCAGACTCAGAAAGCGGTGGCGGCCTATGTCGATATCGCAAAACGCCATAATCTTGACCCGGCACAAATGGCGCTGGCTTTCGTGCGTCGCCAGCCGTTTGTCGCCAGCACCCTGCTTGGGGCGACGACCATGGCGCAGCTTCAGACTAACGTCGAAAGCCTCCATCTGACACTAAGCGAAGAGGTGCTGGCGGAGATTGAAGCGGTGCATCGAATTTATACCTACCCGGCACCGTAGGAAAAGTCACCTTCCCGGGGCGGTCCGCTGCACCCGGGAGACTATTTACGACGCCCCCAAATCCACAGCGCGATGATAGCCAGCGCAAATACCACGCCGAAGCCCATCCCGACGCCAACAACCGGAATACCTATGCTCACCGCCAGCGAGTACAGGCCCAGCATCAGCAACATCGCGACGTTCTCGCCGAGATTCTGCACCGCGATTGCATTGCCCGCGCCAACCGTGTGTTTGCCGCGTTCCTGAAGCAGCGCATTCAGCGGCACAATAAAGAAACCGCCGAACGCCCCGAGCAGCAGCAGCAGGCCAAATGCCGGCAGCAACGCCTGCTGGATGGCGAAAAAGACGACCGCGACGCCAATCAAAATCCCCGCGGGCATACAACGGGACACCGTTTCCAGCGTCACCAGCTTCGCCGCCGCGCCAGCCCCCAGTACTATCCCCACCGCCACCATTGCGTTAAGGTAGGTCGGCATGGCATTACTGGTAATACCCAGGGCTACTGGCACCCACAGCACCAGTAAGAAGCGCAGGGTCACTCCCGCTCCCCAGAACAAGCTGGTGCCGACTAACGAAAACCGGGTATCGCCGTCACGCCACAGCACTGCACAGGCGCTAAAGAAACGGTGGGTCATCGGCCTGAAACGCCACGACTGGCCGGGACGCGCGGCGGGCAGTTTGGGGATCCACAGGTTGGCCATCACCGCCCCGCCGTACACCATCGCGCAGACGACAAGCGCCGCCAGGACATGCCAGTCCGCCAGAATACCGCCAGCCATCGAACCAAGCAAAATAGCCGCAATGGTGGAGGACTCCATCAGGCCGTTAGCTTTGACTAACTTATCCCCGGTGGTCAGCTCGCCGAGGATGCCGTATTTAGCCGGAGAATAGGCGGCAGCGCCAATGCCCACCAGCGTGTAGCCAACAAACGGATTAACGCCAAAGCAAATACAGCCCGCGCCGATAAGCTTCAAACCGTTAGCCACCATCATTACCCGCCCTTTGGCGAAGCTATCGGCAAACTGCCCGACAAAAGGCGCGAAGAGAATGTAAGCACCCACAAACAACATCTGCAATACCGGCTGGCTCCACGCCGGGTAGAACAGTTGCTTCATCAGCGCCAGGGTCGCGAAGAGTAGCGCGTTATCGCCGAATGCCGAGAGAAACTGGGCGCAGATAACCGCCATCATTCCTTTCGAATACAGAGAGGTGTTAGTGTGTACTGACTCACTCATCCGAATGTTCCATCTCTTCAACCATATCGTTAAGGGCGACGAAATCCGGCTTACCGCTGCCCAGCACCGGGAGCTGTTTCAGCCAGCGAATGTCGCGCGGTACCGCCAGCTCCGGCACGCCATGTTCACGGGCATAGCGCAGCAGTTTCTCGCGATTTAGTTCATTATCGCTGGTAAACAGCACCAGCGCCTCGCCTTTGCTGGCATCCTGTTTAATCGCCGTGGCGTGCATTTTGTCCGGCGAAACCGCCAGCGCCACCTGCTCGACCATCTCCAGCGATACCATCTCACCGGCAATTTTAGCAAAGCGCTTTGCGCGTCCCTGAATTCGCACATAGCCCTGCTCGTCAAAGGTGACAATATCGCCGGTGTCATACCAGCCGGTTTCCACTTCGCTGTGTTGATTCTCCGCCGTTGGCGCCTCCAGCACACCCGGATTTTCCACGCGCAGATAGCCTTTCATAATATTCGGCCCTTTTAGCTGCAGACGGCCGCCTTCTTCAATACCCGGCATCGCCAGTAAACGCGCATCCATACCCGGCAGAATGCGACCAACGGTTCCCACCTTCGTCGCCATCGGCACATTGATCGACACCACTGGCGCACATTCGGTAACGCCATAGCCTTCGAGAATACGCAGGCCAAACTTGTCCTGCCAGATCTGCTTTGTGCTCTCCTGCAGTTTCTCCGCGCCTGCAACAACATACCGCAGGCGATAAAAGTCATATGGATTAGCAAAGCGGGCATAGTTGGCGAGGAAGGTCGAGGTGCCGAACAGCACGGTACAATTACGGTCATACACCAGTTCCGGCACCATGCGATAATGCAGCGGACTCGGATAGAGGAACACCTCCGCACCGGTAAACAGTGGGGTCAGCAGGCCGACCGTCAGGCCAAAGGAGTGAAACAGCGGCAGCGAGGACATAAAGCGATCGTTCGCGGTAAAGTCAGCGACGGTTTTAATCTGCTCGACGTTAGCCAGCAGGCTTTTATGACTATGTACCACGCCTTTCGGATTGCCTTCTGAACCGGAAGTAAACAGGATCATCGCCGCATCTTCCGGCTGCTGCTTAACCTGCGCCAGCTTCGGTATCAACAGATGACCAAAAATCCACAGCTTATCCGCGGCGGTGATATCCGCTTTTAAATCTTCGAGGAATACCCAGCGCACCTGAGTCAACTGTTCCGGCAGGTGCCAGAGTTTGCCTTTATCAAGGAAGGTTCGCGAGGTGAAAATCGTCTTAATTTCGGCGGCGGTAACCGCGCTGCTCAGGCCTTTCACCCCGGCGGTATAGTTCATCATCGCCGGAATACGCCCACGGGCAATCGCGCCGAAAATTACCGCTGCGCTAATCCCGGCATTCGGCAGCATCAGGCCGATTTTCTCGCCCTGAGCGCTATACCTTTCCAGAATACGCGCCACAAACAGGGTTTTGGTCAACAGCTTACGGTAGGTATCCGGCTGAAAATTAATATCTTCCACGCAGTTTTTACGCGCACCGAAGCGGTACTGCGCCGCCAGCAGCGATTCATACAGCGTTTCGCGCGGGCGCACCGCCATCCGCGCTTCCATCATTATCTGATGCAACATTTCTCCGGCAATTTTACGCCGGTCGCGGGCGCGCGGCGCCTCAGGCATCGCCAGATGCGTCGGCGGCAGCAGATGCAGTTGAATACGGGGAAAAAGGCGGCGCCTGACCAGCCCTTTGAGGCGGCTAAAGGGGGTAAGTTCAGCGCCCTCGATACGCAGCGGCACAATGGTCGCCTGCGACTTTGCTGCAACGAAAGCCGCGCCGTCATAAATTTTCATCAGCGACCCGGTTACCGAAATCCGCCCTTCCGGGAAAATAACCACCGGACGCCCTTGTTCAATCAGGCGGACCAGATGCTTAATGGACATGGGTTTGGTCGGGTCCAGCGGCACAAAATCGATAAGGGGTGTCAGAGCACGCATAAACCAGCGCTGGCTAATTGAAGAGTACACTGCAAAAACAGGGCGCACCGGCAGGAAAAGCGCCAGCAGTATGCCGTCAATAAATGAGACGTGATTGGGCGTAATCAGTATCTTTGGCTGGTACAGCGCCTGGGTGTCGCCGGTGAGTTTTACCCGGTACAATCCCTTGAATAACAGTCTAAAAAATCCTAAAAGCATAACAACTCCGTCTGACCGGTTAATCAGTCAAAGCAGGTTACACGAGAAGAGGTGGGAAATGCAGTGCGCGAAGAGGAATTCAGGACAAAAAAAACCTGCGCATCTGCGCAGGTCGGTGCAAGATAATCAGTACGAATAGCGTACTTAAGAAACTCACCAATCAATACCTCTGGGAAAGCCAGAATATCAATGATATGAATGGGTAAACCAGCGAACATTCGCAACAGCTAATCGCAAAGTGTAAGCAAAGGTGTGAATTCCCCCCTCCCGGAATCATTCGCAGGTTGCCTGTGAGTAACTCTTTCATCAACAAGGCTAATCTGTGTCACAATTACATGACCCCAGGCGCCGCGGTTCTTGAATCTGCGGCGCTTTCCCGTAACATAAACGGTATGTAAACGCTTACCCTAAAAAAGGCATGGTATGGCGACAATTAAGGATGTAGCCCGTCTCGCAGGAGTTTCCGTCGCTACCGTCTCCCGCGTGATTAACAATTCACCGAAAGCCAGCGAAGCCTCACGCCAGTCGGTGGGGGCGGCGATGGAAGCGTTAAATTATCATCCTAACGCCAACGCCCGCGCGCTGGCGCAGCAGTCAACGCAAACCGTTGGCCTGGTGGTGGGCGATGTTTCCGACCCTTTCTTTGGTTCAATGGTCAAAGCCGTCGAGCAGGTGGCCTACAATACCGGCAATTTTTTGCTGATCGGTAACGGCTATCACAGCATCCATAAAGAGCGTCAGGCGATTGAACAGTTGATTCGCCACCGCTGCGCAGCCCTGGTGGTTCACGCCAAAATGATCCCCGATGACGAGCTGACCGCGTTAATGAAGCAGATCCCCGGTATGGTGCTAATCAACCGTATTATACCTGGCTTAGAGCAGCGCTGCGTCGCGCTGGATGACCGTTACGGCGCCTGGCTGGCAACGCGTCACCTGATTCAGCAAGGGCATACCCGCATTGGCTATATCTGTTCCGATCACCCGATTTCCGATGCCGAAGACCGTCTTCAGGGCTATTACGCGGCATTAAAAGAGAGCGGCCTGGCGTGCAATGACCGCCTGGTGACCTTTGCCGAGCCTGATGAGAGCGGCGGTGAACAGGCGATGACCGAACTGCTGGGGCGAGGGAGGCATTTTACCGCCGTGGCCTGCTATAACGACTCAATGGCTGCCGGTGCGATGGGCGTGTTAAACGATAACGGTATTGATATACCACAGGAGATTTCGCTGATCGGTTTTGATGACATACTGATTTCACGCTATGTGCGCCCGCGTCTGACCACCGTGCGCTACCCGATCGTCACCATGGCGACTCAGGCCGCCGAGCTGGCGTTAGCGCTGGCGGAACATCGCCCGCCCCCGGAGATAACCCATCTTTTTAGCCCGACGCTGGTACGCCGTCACTCGGTGGTTTCGCCTGCGGAACGCGATAAATCATAGCGATATAAACTGACCGTCGTGGCCGGGTAATCCAGACCTTCGCCGATATACTGCCAGCCAAAACGCTCATAAAAATCACGGCAGGCGGAATAGAGAAACAGCGCGGAATAGCCCTGCGTTCGTGCATACCGGATGACATGCTGCTGTAGCGTTCCCGCCAGCCCTTTTCCCCGTGCTTCCGGGGCGACATAGAGTGCCGCCATCCACGGATACAGATCCTGGCGACTGATTAAGTCGCAGCGCCAGAGCCCGACGGTTCCCAGCAGTTTTTCATTTTCAACGGCAATAAACGTAACCGGCAACGCCCCCGGCGTCTGGCTATGCCCGATGATGCTGGCGAAAAACGCCTGCGGCAACATATCGCCGCCAAAAGCCCGCCATAGCCACTCCGTAACCTGCCCAGCATACTGCGGCGCGGCGGATAAAGGCTGAATAATCACATCAGCTTTCCCTGAAAAACAGGCACTGACTCAAAGAGATAGCCGTCAAAGTCCGGTGCGTCTTCATCAGAAAGCTCCAGCAGACTATTTTTTACGTTTTCAAGGTGCTGCCACATGGCCTGCCAGGCGCCCATCACATCGCGACGGCGCAGGGCGGCGAGGAGCGTTTGCCGGTCGCCAAGCCACTTCAGGCGATACGCCCGGCTGGCGATATGTACATTGAACTGCTGCCATAACGGGCTGCTGTCCATTTGCAGCCAGATGCGCTCGACCGTCGCCAGCAGCATCTGGTTTTGCGTCGCCCCGGCCAGCACCAGGTGAAAAAGCCGGGCGTTGTCCTGACTGGTATCGTTGGCGGCAATAGCCCGCTGCTCCTGCTCAATAATACGTTTCAGGTTATCGATATCGGCGCGAGTGGCCATTTTAGCGGCAAAAGCGGCGATATTGCTCTCCAGAAGCTGGCGGGCCTGCAGGATTTCGAACGGCCCGACGTCGCTGCTCAGCATCTGTTCTTCCTCGCTATCGCCCTCATGCGGGATGCGCATAACGTACACCCCGGAGCCCTGGCGAATATCCACCGTTCCCTGTAACTCCAGCATCAACAGCGCTTCACGGACGATCGTCCGGCTCACACCGTAAATTTCGGCGATATTGCGTTCCGGCGGCAGACGCGATCCGATGGGATAGCGCCCCTGCGCAATCTGTGCGCGTAAATCATCACCAATCTCCTGATAGGGTTTCTTTTCCGGCGGAATAATAGCCTTCTCCACAATATCACCTGTGCGTTATGAACCTGCGAGTCAATATCGCCGCTATCTTAGCAAAATTTAACCATGCCTAACGCCACTCGTCGTCAATATCCAGCGTCAATTCCCGACATTCGCCAAGCTGACGGAACCAGCTGGCGGAAGCCTTCGGCCTTCGCGCGCGGTGATTTTGCAGATCGATTTCAATCAGCCCGTAACGATTTTTAAAGGCGTTCATCGGCGAAACATTGTCGGTAAACGCCCACAGCATATAGCCGTGGCAGTTGGCGCCGGCTTCCCGCGCACGCAGCGTTTGCCACAGATGTTCGCTGATAAAGCGAATCCGGTAATCGTCGGCGATGGTGCCTTCGCTATTGCGAAACTGCCCTTCGTTTTCCACCCCCATGCCGTTTTCGGCCACGAACCACGGGATATTGCGGTAATCCTGTTTAATCCGCATCGCCATATCAAAAACGATTTGCGGATAAATTTCCCAGCCACGCGAACTATTCATCCGTCTTCCCGGGAGTTCAAAGGGCTCATAATAGTAAGCCGGATGGAATGGCGTCTGCGGGTGCCAGGCGCGCGACGGGGCTTTCACCCGGTGTGGGTAGTAGAGATTAATTCCCAGCTCATCCACGGTGTTTTCGCGAATAATCGCCAGCTCTTGCGCACTGTAATCCCAGCCAACGTTGTGCTGTTCGAGCAGGTTGTACAGTTCTGACGGATATTCGCCGTGGACCAGCGGATCGAGGAAAACCCGGTTATAAAACAGATCGTAGATTTCCGCGGCGCGAAGATCATGAGGCGCTTTTGAACGTGGATAAGTGACTTCCGGGTTAAGAATACAGCCGACCGTGCCGCGATAGCCTTTTTCGCGAAACAGCCTGACCACTTTAGCCGTCGCCAGCACCTTATGATGATTCCACTGCATCCAGGTCCCGGTATTCTGTTCGTAAGGCCAGCGCAGCGCGTCGAGGTAGACCCGGGTCTGTACCACAATCGGTTCATTGAAAGTAAACCAGCGCGTCACCTTATGGTGATAGCGGGCAAAAACTTTCTCCGCATATTGTACGAACAGATCAACCACTTTTTTCGACGCCCAGCCGCCGTAGTGCTCCAGCAGATAGCCGGGCAGTTCATAGTGCTCAAGGCAGATCATCGGCTCAATGCCGTTAGCCCGTAGCGCGTCAAACAGCTGGTCGTAGTACGCCGCATACTCTTCATCAACCGTGACTTTTTCATAGTCGGTAAGAAAACGCGACCAGTTGATCGACGTACGATAGTGGGTCAGTCCCGCCAGCTTCATCAACTGCACGTCTTCGCGGAAGCGGTTGATAAAATCGGTCGCGACCGCCGGGCCATAACCGTTATGCCAGACGTGACGATCGTTCTTGTACCAGAGATCCGGCCAGGAATCCTGCCCCTCTTTCTTGCCGCTCCAGCCTTCGGTTTGCCACGCCGACGCGGCGGCGCCGAGGATAAAGTCGCGGGGAATCGCGATCCTTACTCTGCTCATGGTGTCCTCATACATTCTGGCTGACTTCAGCGTTTTCCGCCTGACGCTGCGCGTTTTCCGCACGACGGGAGGCTATTTTGACGAACGGCAGATAGATAAGCACCGCGGCGACAATACAGACAAGCTGTGTCACTACCGCCCCCATCGATCCGGCTGTGGAGAGCCAGGCGTTAATCAGCGGTGGCGTGGTCCACGGCACCATGACCACCGCTTTACCGGCAAAACCGGTGACGGTGGCGAAGTAACCGATACTGCCGGTCACCAGTGGGGTAATAATAAAAGGGATCGCAAGGATCGGATTAAGCATGATCGGCATACCGAAAATCACCGGTTCGTTAATATTGAACAGCCCGGGTCCGATCGACAGTTTGGCGATCTCCTTCATTTCTTTGCGTTTGGTGGCGATCATCACCGCAATCAGCAGGCCAATCGTCAGCCCCGAACCGCCAATGCTCATATAAACATCCCAGAACGGCATGGTGATGATATTCGGCACCTCTTTGCCCTGCTCAAAGGCGCTCATATTGACGGTAATCGCCCCCAGCAGCAGCGGTTCGCGGATCGGTTTGATCATCTGATTACCGTGAATGCCGATAACCCAGAACAACTGGGCGACAAACATCAGCAGCAGGATCCCCGGCAGGCTTTGCACCACTCGCTCCAGCGGCTGCTGTACCACCTGATAGACCGCATCATAGAGATACATGCCGGTAATTTGATGAAAAATAAAACCAAAGGTAGCAATCGCCGTGGTGGTAATAATTGCCGGGATCAGCGCGGAAAACGATGCCGATACGTTGGGGGGAACGGTGTCCGGCATTTTGATCTTGAGGCCTTTGCATCTCTCCAGCCAGCAGTAGATCTCCACGGAAAGAATGGCAATAAACATGCCGAGGAACAGGCTGCGCGTATCTGAGAACTGGCGCAACAGCACATCTTTCACTTCATGCATTTGTCCGTCGACCAGCATTTCGACGGTGGTTGGCGTCACACAGATAAAACAGATGACCGCCAGCAGGCCGGGAAACAGGCTCTTAATACCGTTAATCCGCCCAAGCTCGATGCCGATCAGAAATACGGCGCCGATATTAAGAAAGTTAAGCGTCGCATAGTTAATTGCGCTGGTAATCGGTTTTAGCGCAGCCAGAAAAGAGAGCGCCTGAAAGCTGGCCAGCCCGTTTTTCGGATCCAGCACCATATTGGAGATCAGCACCGAAAAGGCGCCCACGATGATCACCGGCATCAGGGTAATAAAGGCCGCCTTTATCGCCATAATGTAGCGGTAGCTGTTGAATTTCGTAGCGAAACTCCCCAGAGAGTCGATCAATTTGTCCTGCAATGCCATAGAGGATACCTCAGGGTTAAGGGACTTTTTTGCGCACAAGGTGTACAGCCAGGCACCTATTGGCATACCAAAAATAATCATCGATGGGAAAAAGTTCTGTGACTAAGTTCGCAACCTCAAAACTGGCATTCCAAAAAAACCAAATTGGCATGCCGAATTCAGTGTTTTATTTTTCAGCCCGTTAATCCTGCAAAAGCGTGATCGCGATAGTTTTTTTGCTTTGCCACGAAGCCATATCCCCCTGAATGTCTGTGATAAACTGCGCATTACCACGTGATATCAGGAATCGGATGAATGGCTACAATGCTGGATGTCTCAATTCACGCAGGCGTCTCTAAAGCGACGGTTTCCCGCGTGTTGAACGGCACTGGTCAGGTGAAAGAGAGTACCCGCCAGCGGGTTTTTAAGGCAATGGAAGAGCTGGGCTATCGGCCCAACTTTCTCGCCCGCTCGCTAGCGAACCGCACGAGCAACAGCATCGGCCTGGTGGTCTCCATTTTCGACGGTTTCTATTTTGGGCGTTTATTGCAGCAGGCTTCCCGACAAACGGAAGCCTGGGGTAAACAGCTGATTGTCACCGACGGGCACAATGCGCCGGCGCGTGAAGAAGAGGCCGTACAGATGCTTGCCGACCGTCAATGTGACGCCATCGTGCTATACACGCGCCATATGAGCGAAAAGAAAATTATGTCGCTGATTGAGTCCATCGGCACGCCACTGGTGGTCATTAACCGCGACGTTAGCCAGGCGCGGGATCGCTGCGTTTTTTTTGAACAGCAGGATGCGGCGTTTCAGGCGGTAGAGTATCTGATAACTCAGGGCCATCGCGATATCGCCTGTATTACCGTGCCAATACATACGCCAACGGGAAAGGCTCGCCTGGAGGGCTATCGTCAGGCGCTGAAAAAGCACGGTATCAAATGGGATCCGGCGAAAGTGAAGTATGGCGATGCCACCATCCCACGTGGCTATGAATTATGCCGTGAACTGCTGGAAGAAAAAACATCGTTTAGCGCGCTGTTTTCCTGTAATGACGATATGGCGCTGGGTGTTTCAAAAGCGTTGCGTCAGGCCGGGCTGCGGATCCCGCAGGATATTTCATTGTTTGGTTTTGATGACGCGCCGAGCGCCAAATGGCTGGAACCGGGGCTATCCACGGTCTACCTGCCGATCGATAACATGATTACCACCGCTATCGATCAGGCGATCAAGCTGGCCAACGCTCAGCCGATTGAAACCATCCCGCCGTTTACCGGCACCTTGGTACTGCGCGAGTCGGTGGTCGCCGGCCCCTATTCCACGTAATCCGCCGGATGCCGTTTTCACCGAAGAAGCAACGGCATGTCAGCGCAAGCCCGAGTATGCTATGAACACAGCTCGTACTTTTACTTCATACCCCAGTATTTATCTCATAAAAATACAGATGCTTATTCCATACCAATACACAACAGGCATCAATGCACAATTGAGCACCGGACTGACACGCCAGACAGTTTGCATAGCCTGCCAACGTGGATCTTGCATAAACTATACATGAAGTCCGGTAGTACACGTAAGCGGGCGGCATATGGCGACGCGAAGCATAGATACCGTAGATTGCCATATTCTGTAATGTGTATAGTCGAGATTGAGGCCTGTCCAATACCGGTATATCTGATCCTGATCCATACGCAGGATCATTTGATTCCCCCCCTTGCTGTACCGCGATCTGGCCGAAGGCATCGTGTTGCTCAGAGAGGAATATGCCAGGCTCCTCGCTCCCTGAGCATGTATGACGGAAGTCATACCGACTAACTTTCATCCAACTGGGCTGCGACGTAGAGCAAAAATCGATCTTCGAAGTTGCTCAGGTTAAGCCCCGTAAGATCGGAGATACGGCGCAAGCGATACTCCAGCGTATTCTTGTGGATAAACAACGCATTTGCTGTTTTTCCCGCTTGCTGATTATAACGAAACCAGGTATGCAAGGTTTCACGGAACACGCCGTTGCCGTCCATCGCTTTTAGACGTTGCAACGGCCTAACCAGCTCTGCTGCCTGCCAACCTGCGCGTAGACTATCCAGTAACACCGGTAGCTTGATGTCCTGATAGCAGTAGCAATGCACATCCGGCATACGCTGTTTGCCAACCTTAATTGTGGTTTTCGCAGTTTCGTAGGAACGCGCCACCCCGCCCACATCGGGAAAGAAGTTACCCAACGCCAGGCGTACACGCAGGGGGCTTTCCTGCTGTAAGCGTTGATAAAGCTGCTCCATTCGGCGTTTGTGCGCTTCCGGCTCCCAGCGCTCAGCATGTAGGTAGGCTGGTTTCAGCACTACCATCTCAGTCAGCGAGACAATCGCCATCAATTCGTCTTTTCCCGTCTCCATCAGCAAAGACTGCAACTGTTGCAGCTCACTCATCGCGGTACTGACCCCAAGCTGACCGCTATCCAATTCCACCACCATCGCGATACGCGGTTGGGTCAGATCAACACCCAGACGCTGCGCCCATTCTTGCATGGTGGCGGAATGGCTGTCATTACGTATCATACTCATTACCAACTCTTCACGCAGACGACTGTTCCTCGCCAACAATTGCAGCAGGTGCACCTGTTCCAGCATCATTTCCGCTGTCATGCATACCAGTTCGCCAAACTGCAGCAACCCCTCCGGATTACCGGTTAGCCCAATAACGCCCACAATCTGATTGTTGAGTTTCAGCGGCAGATTAAGGCCTGGTTTAACCCCGTGCAGCGTATGTGTGGACGCATCATCAATTGCCACCACACGTTTCTGCGTTAATGCCAGTAACGCCCCTTCGTGAATTTCGCCAATACGTTCCTGATCACCACTGCCTATAATGCGCCCTTTGGCATCCATAACATTGATATTGCAGTCAATAATCTTCATGGTACGTTCGACTATCGAATAGGCTAATTTTGCGTCGAAATAGTAATCTGTCATTTATTATCCCTTGGTGCGGCACTAACAATAATTAGCACAACGGAAATATCCGGCATGGGAAAATGCCACACGAACAACAACTGCTTTTTGTCATTTAATAAAGTATCGAGATACATCCTCGATATTATAAAGACGATGGACAACACTTTACTTCAAAAAGTGCCGTATATTTTATTCTCTTTGAAAAAAAACGAATTCAACAGCAATGATAAATAACGGTGCAGCAGAACATGAGTATATAACATGAGCTTAACGCGGCGCTGCTGTCATATTTATACATGCACGGCAGTACGTTTAGCGCTTAATCGACGACGCAAATACGGCAGTTGTTGGTGCGACCAATTTATGCAATAGTACTGACTTTTCCGCACGTGCAATATGATCTTCCTTAGCACCGTGAGAGAAATTAAAACGAACCACATTCGATCCTGCTTTAATAATTTTATCCAGACTATTATCATGGTCTGCGGCAGGCTCCAAAGAAGCAACTATTTTTGTACGCCGCACTGTTTCAGCCATACTGTTTTCCTTTGTTAAAACGTATGTATTTTGTGCGGCGCATAATTACGCAACCGCTTTTTTCAGCAATCGGCCAATATTTTCACAGGCGCGTTCCATATTGATCGCGCCCGCCTTCAACAGCGCATCAATGCTATCCGCATGAGGAATAATGCCAAAAATAGAGTCGATACCTTCGTCATACAACGCCTCGACGCCTTCTCCCACACAACCGGATACCGCGATCACTGGCACACCTTGCGCTTTTGCTGTTTTGGCAACGCCATACGGCGTTTTGCCGAATTTAGTCTGGTAATCGATGCGCCCTTCACCGGTAAAACAGAAATCTGCGCCAAACAGCTTGTCACGCAGTCCGCTGAACTCGACCACGATATCGATCCCTTTACGCAGCGTACAGCGTGTAAAGGCCATCAGACCGGCCCCCAGGCCGCCAGCAGCGCCAGCCCCCGCGACATCAGAGATCTCTTTATGCAATTGGTCATAGATCACCGCCGCATAGTGCGCCAGATTGGCATCTAACTGCGCCACCATTTCCGGCGTCGCTCCTTTTTGCGGACCAAAAATGGCCGAAGCACCCTGTGAGCCGCACAGCGGATTGGTCACGTCACACGCCACCTGAATATCCACTTGCGCCAAACGGCTATCCAGCCCACTGATATCAACACTGTGCAGACGCCCTAATGCGCCACCACCACGCGGCAAGGCGTTGCCAGCTTCATCGTAGAAACGCACGCCCAAGGCTTCCGCCATACCCGCACCACCATCATTGGTAGCACTACCGCCGATACCCAGAATAATTTTTTTGATACCTTTGTCCAGGCAAGCACGAATCAATTCACCGGTGCCATAGGTTGTAGTGATCAGAGGATTTTTCGTCTCTCGGTTCACAAATTGGATGCCGCTGGCAGAGGCCATTTCGATCACGGCAATCTCGCCATTGCCCATAATGCCGTAGCTGGCTTCTACTGGCGTTCCAAGCGGTCCGGTCACCGTCAGTGAGTACAAACTACCTTGGGTAGCATCGATCAACGACTGGGTCGTGCCTTCCCCCCCATCCGCCATCGGCACATGGATATAATTCGCATCAGGAAATACCTTACGCAACCCTTTTTCCATCGCGTTACATACTTCTTTCGCCGTCATGCTCTCTTTAAACGAATCAGGCGCTAATACAAAAGTCTCTTTTTTCATTGTGGGTTGCCTCATGCTAAAAAATGAATCCGTAAAGCAGGGTCGCGACAGCCGTCATGGTGCCACCGACAATCGCTTCGTAGGGCAGCAAGCCCATACGTTGTCTGATCGACATGTTCATGCTCTGTGCGGTGACGTGGAAATAGTTGCCCTGTGGCAGGGAGTCAATTACGGTGGCACCGGTGTGCACCATGACGGCAGCGGAGATCGGCGCGATACCAATAGCGGAAATAGCGTGACCAAAGGTCCCCGTAGCCAAAATCGTACCAGTGGAAGTCGATGCCGTCGCCGCCGCCATCAAGATGCCGGAGATTGGTGCCAGGAAGGTGCCGGAAATGCCCATGACGTTAATCAGGTTCACCACTTGCGCAGAGAGATCCGAAGCTGAGATCAACCCAGCTATCGCACCGGCGCCAATCAGGATAAGCACAGTGGCCGTCATCTTCTCTAAACCGGAAGTGGTGTAGGGGATGATCTTGTGCTTTTGCCCCATGGCGATCAATCCAACAAGTCCGGCAATCGGCAGAACATACATCGCATCAAGTTTGAACGCAGACAATGCGCTGATGTGGAAGATAGAACCAATCGGGTTGATCATTAATAAAATAACGGCAACAGCCGGTGCCACAATCGCTTTGCCGAGCGACGGATAGATTTTCTCACCTTTTCCAGTTTGGGTGCCATAAGCCGCCGCAGCTTCTGTATCACTCACCTTGATGCCTTTATTTTTCAGCAAGGAGGCCATTATCACAGTAATAATCAAACCGAATATAGCAGGAATAAAACCGGCGATCATCACATCACTTAAATTCAAATGAAAACCGTTCGCTGCGGCGATGGTATTCGGATTAGGTGAAATGATATTACCTGCTTTACCGCCACCAGACAGAGCAAGCAATAATGCCAATTTGGAAATGCCCATTTTATTTCCTACTGAGAGCGCAATGGGTGCAACAATTAATACTGCCACTGGGATAAATACGCCTACAGCGGTAATAATCATGGTGGCAAGCGCCAGCGCTAATATCGCCTTACTTTCCCCCATTTTTTTCACAATAGCCTGGGCGATGGTTTCCGCCGCCCCCGACTCCATCATCACACCCGCCAGTACTCCGGCCGCCAGTACGCGGATCACGGTGCCCATAACGCTTTGTGTTCCAGCGTTCAAAAAACCAATGGTTTGTTCCAGCGTACCGCCGCCAACAATCGCGCCGACAATAGCACCAAGAAACAGTGAATAAACCGGATTAATTTTTTTTAGAATAAGTACAATGGCAATAAAAAGACCAATTAACGCCCCGTACCATGCCAAGGGTTCAATGGTATGCATAATGAGACCTCTTATATTTTATACGTTATCGACAATAGGGTACTAATGCACATTAACGCCTGGTGGAATATGCATTATTTAATGATGTCATTAATCATTTTTTTGAAATCAGATTCGATAAAATAATTCCTTATCTCTTATTGATTGGAAATTATTCTATTACGATGTCCTAAAATGACCTATGTGTTGCGACACGAAAAAACCAGGCATTTGACCAAAAATTTTTGTGTTGCAGAACAAGAAGGTGCGAGGCGTATCACAATGACAAAGGGAGTGATCACAGTGCGGTGCCAGAACGTTTAAACATCGTGATCAATAGAGGCAGGCAAAAATCCCCCTGTCTCCTGAGGCAAACAGAAAAGAGGGGGTCATCAGCAGACATGAATCGGGGGGGCTTACAGTGCTTCCAGCGCTAACAGTTCGTCAATTGTCTGGCGACGGCGAATCAGCCGCGCTTTACCGTTGTCGAACAGCACTTCCGGCAGCAATGGACGACTGTTGTAGTTTGAAGACATCGATGCGCCGTAAGCACCGGTGTCATGCAGCACCAGATAATCGCCCGGCACCACCGCTGGCAGCAGGCGGGTTTCCACTTTTCCCCCTTCCTGCTGGGTAAAGACATCGCCCGATTCGCACAGCGGCCCGGCAACCACGGTTTCAATCTTCGCGGCGACGCTCAAATCCCGACCGTCTCCCGCCAGGGCGGTGATATGGTGGTAGCTGCCGTACATCGCCGGGCGCATCAAATCATTAAAACCGGCATCAATCAGCACGAAGTGACGGCTGCCCATCCCTTTCACGCTGCGTACCTGAGAAACCAGCACCCCGGCTTCCGCCACCAGGAAGCGACCCGGTTCCAGCTCCAGCTTCACCGGGTGACCCAGATATTTGGCTATTTGATCGCGCGCCGCGTTCCACAGCCCGAAGTAATGATCGGTATCGATCGCCTCTTCCCCTTCGTGATAAGGGATCGACAGCCCACCGCCGGCGGAGATCGCCTGCAGATCCTGCCCGAACTCGATAACCTGGCGCACCATCGCACCGCACACCTGCTCCAGATGGCCATAATCCACCCCGGAACCAATGTGCATATGAATGCCCACCAGCTGAAGCTGATAGCGTTGCATCACTTCCAGCGCCGCCGGTAAATGCGTGTGCCAGATACCGTGTTTGCTGTTCTCGCCGCCGGTATTGGTTTTTTGACTGTGGCCGTGGCCGAACCCCGGATTAACGCGCAGCCAGACCCGGTGCCCCGGCGAAACTTCCCCTAGCTGCTTCAGCATATCAACAGAACCGGCGTTGACCGGGATTTGCAGCGCTTTTACCCGCGCCAGCGTCGCGTCATCGATCAGGTCAGCAGTAAACACAATGTCGTCCGGATGCTGTTGCGGATCGTAGCCGGCCGCCAACGCGCGCTCGATCTCGCCCAGCGACACCGAATCCACCTTCACCCCCTGCTCACGCATCAGGCGTAAAATGTGAATATTGGAGCAGGCTTTCTGCGCAAAACGCACCACGTCGAACTTCCGGAGTTGAGCAATCTGACGACGGATAATCTGCGCATCGTAGACCCAGACCGGGCAGCCGAACTCAGCGGGCAAGCGCAGCAGATTTTCTGCAGTCAGATCGGTATCGGTGGCGTAAAGCGAGTGTGGCATAAGTAACTCCGGTGCTGTGTGTGCGTTATCTCTGTTTTTTTACGATTACGCCACAGCGCGTAAGGAATAAAAAATATCGTTTTATTGCCAGTCTATGCAAAAATGATATGGAATGCATAATCCAAGGATCGCTGATGCCCGCCGTAAACCTGCGCCATATCGAAATCTTCCATGCGGTGATGACCACCGGCAATCTGACCGAAGCCGCGCAGATGTTGCATACCTCGCAGCCAACCGTCAGCCGCGAGCTGGCACGTTTTGAAAAAGTGCTGGGATTAAAGCTATTTGCCCGCGCGCGCGGTCGTCTGCAACCCACGGTTCAAGGATTACGCCTGTTTGAGGAAGTTCAGCGCGCCTGGTACGGACTGGACAGAATCGTTAGCGCCGCGGAAAGCCTGCGCGAATTCCGCCAGGGCGAGCTGTCGGTTGCCTGCCTGCCGGTATTTTCGCAATCTTTTTTACCGCTGCTGCTGGAGCCATTTTTGACGCGCTACCCGGACGTTCACCTGCAAATCGTCCCCCAGGAATCGCCGCTGCTTGAAGAGTGGCTGTCGGCTCAGCGCCACGATCTCGGCCTGACCGAAACCCTGCATACCCCTGCCGGAACCGAGCGTACGCCGCTGCTGACGCTGAATGAGGTGTGCGTATTGCCGCAAGGCCATCCGCTGGCCGTGAAACAGATGCTAACGCCCGCGGATTTTCATGACCAAAACTACATTAGCCTGTCGCGTACCGACAGCTATCGCCAGTTGCTTGATGCCCTGTTTCTCGAACATCAGGTCAAACGGCGGATGGTGGTGGAGACCCATAGCGCCGCCTCAATTTGTGCCCTGGTGCGCGCTGGGATTGGCATTTCGGTGGTTAACCCGCTCACCGCTCTGGATTACGCCGGAAACGGCGTAGTGGTACGCCGCTTTAGCGTTGAAGTGCCCTTTACCGTTAGCCTGATTCGCCCGCTGCATCGGCCCGGCTCCGCGCTGGTCGATGCTTTCGCGTTACATCTGCAAAAAAGCCTGCCGCGTATTCTTACCCCGCTTGAAGCGGTGCTGACGAAAGCATAAAGTTGACCGCGTCCGCCGCATGAATCGCAGTGGTATCAAACACCGGCAGCGGACTGCTTTCCGCAGGCACCAGCAGGCCGATTTCGGTGCAACCGAAAATCACCCCTTCCGCGCCCTGTTCCGCCAGATCCTCAATCACCTGAAGATAGTAGTCGCGCGAATCCGCGCTAAAGGTCCCCAGGCACAGTTCATCGAAAATGATCTGGTTGATACGCTGGCGATCGTCGGCCTGCGGGATCAGCGTGTCGATAGCGAACTGCTGCTGCAACCGGCCGCGATAAAAATCCTGCTCCATGGTATAACGCGTCCCCAGCAGAGCTACCCGGCGTTGGCCTTTGGCTGTTATCGCCCGTCCGGTGGCATCGGCAATATGCAGAAACGGCACCTCGCAGCGTGTTTCAATCGCCTGCGCGACCTTGTGCATGGTGTTGGTACACAAGAGGATCCCTTCGGCTCCCGCCTGCTGCAGGCCGAAAGCCGCCTGGGCGAGGATCTCCCCCGCCCGCTGCCAGTCCCCGGAAGACTGACAGGCTTCAATGTCATGGAAATCCACGCTATGCAGTAACAGACTGGCTGAATGTAGCCCGCCCAAACGGCTTTTAATGCCTTCGTTAATAAGGCGGTAGTAAGGAATCGTGGATTCCCAGCTCATTCCGCCCAACAGGCCGATCGTTTTCATTATTCACTCCTTCCAGGAATACCTTTGCGACGCCGAACTTGTGATCAGCTTTCCACTTCTCCTGACATTCGTTTCTTTTTACAAGATTGTGGTGTAAATTAAGTGAAACGGTGTTTTAATTAACTACAGGACGACCAGATGTTTATTTTCCATAAAGAGACCACCCTTGAAGATCTGGGCAATGGCGTAACCCGCCGCATCCTTGCGCACGATGGCAACATGATGGCGGTCGAGGTGAACTTCGAAGCAGGCGCCATCGGGCCGATGCATAACCATCCCCACGAACAACTCACCTATGTTCTTTCCGGCGAGTTTGAATTCACCATCGGCGATGAAAAACATGTGGTGAGCGCAGGCGATACCCTCTACAAGAAACCAGAGATTATGCATGGCTGTATCTGCCTGAAACCAGGTACGCTTCTTGATACTTTTACCCCGATTCGCCAGGATTTTCTGCAAAAGTAATATCTCATCTCCGGGGCATGCCCTGCGTGCCCTGATGCGAGTCAGTGACGCCATTTATGCGATTTTATGGTGTCACGTCTGTCGGCGTGAATCTCTTTTTTCCGGTTGCTGAAAACCACAAACAAACGATATCCGAAATTATTCCGGATGAATCGGGATAACTCTACCCTAAATTATTCGAGTTGCAGGAAGGCGGCGACGCAGTGAATCCCCGGGAGCGTACTCCAGTACGTGACTGGGGTGAACGAGGAAAGCCAACGCACATGCAACTTGAAGTATGACGGGTATAACGAGTAAACAACATCCTGGTTTTTCGCCAGAACCACCGCTTAATCGCACCTTTCTGGCTGTAACAAAGCCTGATTCCCCCGTAAATGGCCTTTCACTGACGTGCATCAGCGTCCCCCACCATTTTCTGAACTTTCCCGCTAAAAATAACTGTCCTAAAGTAGATTTTATCCAAATCATTAACAAGGCTAATTATTTCCCCCACCCGGCTTTTACCAGCTCGCGCCTCATCCTGTTTCAGGCCCATTTTCCCGGTAAAATGCGCGCCTCCGCACCTTTTTGAAACATCGTTTCGACTTTGATCACATTTCCGCGATGAACTGAATGACTCTGTGATAAATAGCAATAAAATAAAATTAAAACGGCGTTTTACAAAATCAGGACGCAAGGTAAGACAAAATCAAAAAACACATGCTCTGCAAGGATAAGTAGAGCGAAAACGTTCTCAATAAGTAAAAAGCGCATTAAGGAATGACTCACGGCTGACATAGCAAAAACACATTAACTTTCCGGCGGCGGCGCCCGCGGGAAAGGCAGTCAACAGAATCCGTATTAAAACTCGTAAGCCAGGTAGGTATGTATGAATGAAAACAAGCTCCTGGGATTGGCATGGATATCGCCCTATATTATCGGGCTGATAGTCTTTACCGCCTTTCCCTTTGTTTCATCTTTCTTCCTCAGTTTCACTGAGTACGATTTGATGAATCCACCGGTGTTTAACGGCATCGAAAACTATCGCTACATGCTGACCGAAGATAGCCTCTTCTGGAAATCCATGGGCGTGACGTTCGCGTATGTCTTTTTAACCATTCCGTTAAAACTGGCTTTCGCGCTGGGGATCGCTTTTGTCCTCAACTTCAAACTGCGTGGTATCGGTTTTTTCCGTACCGCCTACTACATCCCCTCGATTCTCGGTAGCTCCGTGGCGATCGCCGTCCTGTGGCGCGCGCTGTTTGCAATCGACGGGCTGCTGAACAGCTTTATTGGCGTATTCGGCTTCGATCCGGTCAACTGGCTCGGCGAACCTTCGCTGGCGCTGATGTCCGTTACCCTGCTGCGCGTCTGGCAGTTTGGTTCCGCGATGGTGATCTTCCTCGCGGCGTTGCAGAACGTGCCGCAGTCTCAATATGAGGCAGCGATGATCGATGGCGCGTCAAAATGGCAGATGTTTATGAAGGTCACGGTACCGCTGATCACCCCGGTGATTTTCTTCAACTTCATTATGCAGACCACTCAGGCGTTCCAGGAGTTTACCGGCCCGTACGTCATTACCGGCGGTGGCCCAACCTATTCCACCTATCTGTTCTCACTCTATATCTACGACACCGCATTTAAGTACTTCGATATGGGTTACGGCGCGGCGCTGGCGTGGGTGCTGTTCCTGGTGGTCGCGGTCTTTGCCGCCATTGCGTTTAAGTCTTCGAAATATTGGGTGTTCTACTCCGCCGATAAGGGAGGCAAAAATGGCTGATATTCAACAAATCTCTGAAGCAAGAGACATCGCCGCACGTGAAGTCGCACGAACTCTGCGTCGTGAAAAAATCAGTCGCTCGATTCGCTATGTGATCCTGCTGTTCGTCGGCCTGCTGATGCTCTACCCGCTGGCATGGATGTTCTCGGCGTCGTTCAAACCGAATCACGAGATCTTCACCACCCTGAGTCTGTGGCCTGCCCACGCGACCTGGGAGGGTTTTATCAACGGCTGGAAAACCGGGACTGAGTACAACTTCGGTCACTACATGCTGAACACCTTCAAGTATGTCATTCCGAAAGTACTGCTGACCATTATCTCCTCCACCATCGTGGCCTACGGCTTCGCCCGCTTCGAGATCCCGTGGAAAAAATTCTGGTTCGCCACCCTTATCACCACCATGCTCCTGCCGAGCACCGTGCTGCTGATCCCCCAGTACCTGATGTTCCGTGAAATGGGCATGCTGAACAGCTATCTGCCGCTGTACCTGCCGTTGGCCTTCGCCACCCAGGGGTTCTTCGTCTTTATGCTGATTCAGTTCCTGCGCGGCGTCCCCCGCGATATGGAAGAAGCGGCGCAGATCGATGGCTGCAACTCCATTCAGGTGCTGTGGTACGTCGTGGTGCCGATTCTGAAACCGGCGATTATCTCCGTCGCGCTGTTCCAGTTTATGTGGTCGATGAACGACTTTATCGGCCCGCTGATTTACGTCTACAGCGTCGATAAATATCCAATTGCACTGGCGCTGAAAATGTCCATCGACGTCACGGAAGGCGCTCCGTGGAACGAAATTCTGGCAATGGCGAGTATCTCCATTCTGCCGTCCATCATCGTGTTCTTCCTGGCACAACGCTACTTCGTACAGGGCGTAACCAGCAGCGGAATTAAAGGTTAAGAGGGAAATATCATGGCTGAAGTTATTTTCAACAAACTGGAAAAGGTCTACTCCAACGGCTTCAAAGCGGTACATGGTATCGATCTGAAAATCGCTGATGGCGAGTTTATGGTCATCGTTGGCCCCTCCGGCTGCGCCAAATCCACCACCCTGCGCATGCTGGCCGGTCTGGAAACCATCAGCGGCGGCGAGGTGCGCATCGGGGAAAAAATCGTCAACAATCTCGCGCCAAAAGAACGCGGGATCGCGATGGTATTTCAGAACTATGCGCTTTACCCCCATATGACCGTCCGCGAAAATCTCGCTTTCGGCCTGAAGCTGAGCAAAATGCCGAAGGATAAAATTGACGCCCATGTGAACGAAGCGGCAAAAATTCTCGAACTGGAAGAGTTGCTGGATCGCCTGCCTCGTCAGCTCTCCGGCGGCCAGGCGCAGCGCGTGGCGGTTGGCCGCGCAATTGTGAAAAAACCCGATGTATTCCTGTTCGATGAACCGCTCTCTAACCTTGATGCCAAGCTGCGTGCCTCAATGCGTATCCGCATTTCCGATCTACACAAACAGTTGAAGAAATCCGGCAAACCGGCGACCACCGTATACGTGACCCACGATCAGACCGAAGCGATGACCATGGGCGATCGCATTTGCGTAATGAAGCTGGGCCATATCATGCAGGTTGATACCCCGGACAACCTCTACCATAAGCCGAAAAATATGTTTGTAGCCGGTTTTATCGGCGCGCCGGAGATGAATATCCGCCCCAGCCAGTTGGTTGAACACGCGGGTCGCCTGCACCTGACCATTGGCGATGAGCTGCTGCCGTTAAACGACACCCTGCAGAGTAAAGTCGCCGCGCATAAGGACCAACAGGTATTCTTCGGTGTGCGCCCGGAGTTCGTCTCTCTCTCCGATGAACCGTTTGCCGAAGGATCATGCACTGGCGAAATGGTGCGCGTGGAAAATATGGGACATGAATTCTTCGTCTATCTGAAGGTTGCGGATTATGAACTGACCGCCCGCGTTCCGTCAGATGAAGCGAAACCCATGATTGAGAAAGGGCTTCATCGTAAGGTGCATTTCAAATTTGATTTCAACAAGTGCCATATTTTTGACGCTAAAACTGAACAGAACATCTCTCTGTGAACACTGGAGTATTAAAATGAAAAAAGTGCTTTTAAGCGCCGCAATCTCCGCAACTCTGAGCCTTACCGCGCTGCCGTCAATGGCAAAAGATGTCGACCTGCGTATGTCGTGGTGGGGCGGCAATGGTCGCCACCAGGTCACCCTGAAGGCGCTGGAAGAGTTCCACAAGCAAAACCCGGATATTAACGTTAAAGCGGAATATACCGGCTGGGATGGCCACCTTTCGCGCCTGACCACGCAAATCGCTGGCGGTACCGAGCCGGACGTGATGCAGACCAACTGGAACTGGCTGCCCATCTTCTCGAAAAATGGCGAAGGCTTCTACGATCTGAATAAGATGAAGGACGTTATCGATCTGAGCCAATTTCCGGCCAAAGAGCTGCAATCCACCACCGTGGACGGCAAGCTCAACGGTATACCGATCTCCGTTACCGCTCGCGTGTTCTACTTCAACAACGAGACCTGGAAAAAAGCGGGCATTGCGTATCCGAAAACCTGGGACGAGCTGATGGCGGCGGGTAAAACCTTCGAAAGCAAGATCGGTAAAGAGTACTACCCGGTGGTGCTGGAGCACCAGGATACGCTAGCGCTGTTGAATTCATATATGGTGCAGAAGTACAACCAACCGGCAATCGACGAGAAGACGAAGAAATTCTCCTGGAGCAAAGCGCAGTGGGTTGAATTCTTCCAGATGTATAAAAAATTAATTGATAGCCACGTGATGCCGGACACCAAATACTACGCGTCATTTGGCAAGAGCAATATGTATGAAATGAAGCCGTGGATTCAGGGCGAGTGGGCGGGAACCTACATGTGGAACTCGACGATCACCAAATACTCCGACAACCTGAAGCCACCGGCGAAGCTGGAACTGGGGGCGTATCCGATGCTGCCAGGCGCGACCGACGCGGGCCTGTTCTTTAAACCGGCGCAGATGCTCTCCATCGGCAAGTCAACGAAAAACCCGCAAGCGGCAGCGAAACTCATTAACTTCCTGCTGAACAGCAAGGAAGGCGTTGATACCCTGGGCCTGGAGCGTGGCGTACCATTGAGTCAAGTGGCGGTGAAATACCTGACCGAAGACGGCACCATCAAAGCCGATGACCCGGCAGTCTCTGGCCTGAAACTGGCTCAGTCTCTGCCGACCAAACTGTCTGTGTCACCTTACTTCGATGACCCACAGATCGTCGCCCAGTTCGGCACCACTCTGCAGTACATTGATTATGGGCAGAAAACCGTAGAAGAGGCGGCGGCGGACTTCCAGCGTCAGTCTGACCGTATCCTGCGTCGCGCAATGCGCTAATTGTTGGTTATCAGTCCCTGCCCCGCAGCGCCGGCTGCGGGGTATTTTTGTGCAAGGAGGGAATCATGAAAGGCAAAATCATCCCGCTGAACTTTCTGCATACACAAGACAGCGAAACCGGTCACCCGGTGATCCGGATGACGCCACCGCATGTTATCTGCCATCGCAACTACTTCTATCAAAAATGTTTTACCCGTGACGGTGGTAAGCTTATTTTCGGCGGCGCGTTTGAGGGCCACTGGAACTACTATTTACTCGATATTGCCGCGCAGAAGGCAATCCAGCTCACCGACGGTCCAGGGGATAATACCTTCGGCGGTTTTCTTTCCGATGACGATCGGTCGCTGTGGTATGTGAAAAACAACCAGCAGTTGCGTCGTGTGGACCTGATGTCGCTGGAAGAACAGGTCGTTTATCAGGTAGATGACCAATGGGTGGCTTACGGTACCTGGGTCGCTAATAGTGATTGTAGCCAACTGGTGGGGATTGAAATAAAAAAAAGCGACTGGCAACCCCTGACCGACTGGCGCAAATTCCGCGCCTTTTACTTTACCCGGCCGACGTGTCGGCTGATTAATATCGATCTGCGCAGCGGCGAACAGCGCGTGGTTTTGCAGGAGAAACGCTGGCTCGGTCATCCGATTTACCGCCCGTTTGATAACCGCACTATCGCCTTCTGTCATGAGGGGCCACGAGATGCGATCGATGCCCGGATGTGGCTTATCGACGCGGACGGCAGCAATATGCGTAAGGTTCGCCAGCACCAGCCGGGAGAGAGCTTCACCCACGAGTTCTGGGTGCCGGATGGCTCCGCGCTTTACTATGTTGCGCATCAGGAAAACGATCCGCATCGCTATCTGTGCTGCGCCGACCCGACGACGCTGAAGAATAGCCAGTTGATGGCCATTCCCCCCTGCTCACATCTGATGAGCAATCAAGATGGTTCCCTGGTGGTCGGCGACGGCGCGCCGCACAGCACCGGCGATATTCAGCTTAACGATCCGTTTATTTGGGTATTTGATATTCGTACCAATAAGCAGACCGCGGTTTGCCGCCATGACTCGACATGGAAAGTGATCGACGGCGAGCGTCAGGCGACGCACCCACATCCGTCATTTTCACCGGATAACCGCTGGGTGCTGTTCACCTCCGATAAAGAAGGCATGCCGGCGCTGTATCTGGCGGAAGTGTAATACTGCAGCGTCGTCCCTCTGATTTCATCCCCCTCACACAAAGCCGTCTCTTGAGCAGATCTTCTGGTCAAGAGACATTGTCTGCCGGCGCCAGGGATAACCCCCTGCCGATCGGTGAAGCGCCATTCGCCAGGTTTTATTGCCGGTCAGAAGAATTCGGTTAACAGGTGGTGTTGGCGAAATGACGCATTTTTATTTTTGCCTGATTTTGGTCGGTGGATTGTTCCGTTCACCGTCAATACGAAGATATTGGTTATATCCACAGCCCGTGCACGACACCGCATAAAAAACCCGATGGCGGGCTTAACCGGCCCGCGTTCGCCTGACAGGGGATTTCCTGTATCCACAACAAGGATGACATTCACAACCCGCCCAACGTCAAAGGCGGGTTATTAACAACACTTAAATACTATCATTCGAGCTGCCAGGCACCCGCTTCAGTTAAAAATGCGCAACCGCTCCAGGCAAACAGCGCCAGTTCGCGACGGCCTGCATCCGGATATATCCGGCTGCTAAGACACGCCTCCCCTTCATTAACAAACACTTCCACGGAAGAGCTATCGAAGAATATCCGCAGTTTGAGATCCTCACCAGCGGCCAAAGGTACGCTACGCGTCCCGCACAGACCATACTGCGGATAATGGCGTTCCAGTACCAGGCGCTGCATCTGCGCATCCACATACACGCGCAGCCCCTCACCAACGCTCAGGCCATACTGTTCAGCGTGGCTATTCGCGCAATCCCAGTGCACAACAACCTCCATCGCCTCACAGCTTTCCACCATTGTGGTCTGCTGGTTTTTCAGGGTAGCGACCGGCCAGGGAAACCAGGCGCCGCGCATGCTTTCCACCTCTTTAGCCGGGCGCATTTGCAACCGATTATCCGCACTCAGGCTCACTTCACGTGGCAACGAAAGCATTCCCGCCCAGCCGTCCTGCTGCTCCGGCAGCGGTGATTCCCACATATCCAGCCAGCCAATCACGATCCGCCGACCATCGGGGGTCAGGAAGCTTTGCGGGGCGTAAAAATCGTGGCCGTGATCCATTTCAACAAACCCGCTCTCGCGAACAAACGCCTGCCCCGGTTGCCATTCGCCGAGCAGATAGCCGCTCTGAAACAGATTTCGATTTTGATAACCTTTCGCCGCCACCCCCTGCGGGGAAAACATCAGCACACGTTTACCGTTGAGGAGAAAGAAATCCGGGCATTCCCACATATAGCCCATCTCTTTTTCCGCCTCATCGAGAATGCCCGCATCATGCCACTGGCGCAAATCAGCGGAACGATACAGCCGCACCTGCCCGGTATCGCCGTCACGAGCGCCGACGATCATGTACCAGCTATCCCCTTCTCGCCACACTTTCGGGTCGCGGAAATGGTGCATGCCTGGCGGCGTATCCACCACGATCCCCTGACGCTCAAAGTGAATACCGTCGCGGCTGGTCGCCAGACACTGCACCTGATAGAGGTTGGCTTCGTCGCCGGGATCGCCGTGGAATTTATGCCCGGTGTAAATCAGCGCCAGCGTATCACCATCAACCACCGCCGAACCAGAGAAGCAGCCGTCTTTATCCTCCGGACCTTCGGGAGCCAGCGCCACCGGCAAATGCTCCCAGTGCACCAGATCCTTACTACGCGCGTGGCCCCAGTGCATCGGCCCCCATTGTGTGGAATACGGATGATGTTGGTAAAAAGCGTGATACCAGCCATCAAACCAGACCAGGCCATTTGGATCGTTGATCCAGCCAGCTCGTGCGGCCAGGTGATAACGCGGATACCAGCGCAGGTTCAGCGTTTCATGTTTCGCCTGCAGTTCTTTCTCAGCCCTGGAAATTGAATAGATCATATGCGTTACTCTTTTGCTTCAGATAGCGGAAGTTTGCGGCACCAGCGGATCGGAAGATGACTTACCGGACCGTAATAAAAAGATGGAGATAAAGGTGGTACAGAACACCAGCAGTCCCATAATCAAGTAGGAGTGGGCAAAACCGTATTTTTCATAGCTATAGCCCGCCAGGGGCGACAACACCGTGGCGATAACCGAGCTGGTGCAGGCAAAGCCCACCAGATACAGGGTAGATGAGAGGCGTTTATCAAAATTTAAACTGTTGTATTTAAAGATAGAGACCAGCAGCACCGGCAGTTCGACCGCATGCAGCAGTTTGCTAATCGAGATAAGCAGCGGCCCTTCCACCAGCCCGGAGGCCACCATACGCATCGCCATCACCATCCCGGCAAAGATCAGGCCGTTTTTCGCGCCGATACGGTTGACCAGCCACGGCGCACAAAACATGCCAGCAGCTTCAAGGAACACCTGGAACGAGTTCAGGTAACCATACATCTCGTTGCCTTCCTGCAAGGTCGGGAACTGAGAAGAGAAGTAGACAGGAAACTGCTGGTCGTACACGCCGTAAATGCAGGTGCCAACCACGAAGAAGACCAGCGCCCAAAAGCGCGGCAGGGTCAGCAGACGCAAGGCATCTTCCAGCGTGACTTTTCCCCCTGATACCGCTTCCTGCATAGCGTGCGGCGCAGAGGAAACCCGCAAGCGCGCCAGTAAAATAAAGAACACCAGTCCGGAGCAACTGGCTACCGCGAAATTTAAGTGCGGGTTGATGTTAAACAGCAAACCGGCAAAAAACGTCGCCACCGCCCAGCCCAGCGATCCCCACATTCGTGCCTTGCCAAACTCAAACTGGCTCTGGCGCGCTACGCGTTCGGTATAAGATTCCAGAACCCCAATGCCACCATTGAAGGTCAGACCGATATAAACCCCACCGAAAATACTGCCCAGCAATACGTTAATTTTCAGCAGATAACCAAATAGCAAATAGGCCGGGCCAGAGAGGATCAGCAGCACGGTAATATACCAGAGCAGATTTTTGCGCAGACCAAGCTTGTCCTGTATAAAGCCGTAACAAACCTGGGCAAACAGCGCGGAGACGGAAAGCACCGCATAAATGATGCCGGTGTCCCCCGCTTTCAGCCCCACTTCCTGATGCAACCAGATAGAGAGCAGCGAGCCTGAAGAAGACCAGGTGACGAAAAAGAAAAACAGTAAGGCACTGAGTAACGGATAGCTCTGAGAGCGATGCGCTTTCATCATAACATTCTCATGTTGGGGTAATGCCGACATGGTAACGTTAACAAAAAAAGAAACTCATGCCGTTTTGCTGATATTTATGATGTTAATCACAAAAGTTAACGTTAACATAACAGGAATGAGATCACGATCAAATATTCCTCATCCACGCGTACGCCATGTGTGGGATAGAATGTCGTATGATCCTTTTACATCAGCAACTTAGTTGTATAACCCGTTGTCGGACGGCAATGGTGGAGCACTCAATATGGCATCTCTGAAAGATGTGGCAAGGCTGGCGAATGTATCGCTGATGACGGTGTCGCGGGCGCTGAATAGCCCGGAAAAACTGAAACCGGAGACCCTGTCCCGCGTCCAGGCCGCTATCGAACAGACCAATTACGTTCCCGATCTGTCGGCGAAAAAAATCCGCGGCGCGCACGCCACGCCAAACACCATTGGGGTGCTGGCGCTGGATACCGTCACCACACCATTCTCGGTGGAAATTACCCTGTCCATCGAAGAAACCGCGCGGGCACACGGCTGGAATAGCTTCGTGGTGAACATGTTTTCCGACGATAGCCCGGAAACCATTGTCGATCTGCTGCTCTCCCATCGTCCGGACGGCATTATCTACACCACCATGGGCCTGCGCCAGGTGCCGCTCCCGGCCAAGCTGTTGACCCTCCCCTGCGTGCTCGCCAACTGCGAAAGTCTGCGCGATCCGGTTGCCAGCTATATCCCGGATGATGAGCAAGGTCAGTATACGGCGGTACAGGCGCTGTTAGCCGCGGGCTATCGTCGTCCGCTGTGCCTGCATCTACCGGCCAATCATCTGGCTACCGTCCGCCGCCGTCAGGGGCTGGAACGCGCCTGTCTGGAAGCGGGTATCGATCCAGGCACACTCGATCATTGCTATATGGCGTACGGCGATGAGCACTATCGCGATATCCCTGCCATGCTGCTGGCACATATTCACCAGCAAGCGCCGTCATTCGATTCGGTCATTTGTGGCAATGACCGAATCGCCTTTATGGTCTATCAAACGCTGCTGGCCCAGGGGCTGCGCATTCCGCAGGATGTGGCGGTGGTGGGCTACGACAATATGGTGGGGATCGGCGATCTGTTTTTACCGCCGCTTTCGACAGTACAGTTACCACACTATGACATCGGGCGCCTGAGCGCCCTGCATATTATTAACGGCGACAGTCACCGGCAGACGGTGCGGGTTGCCAGCCCATGGTTACCGCGTGAGTCATTGTAATTTAATTACCAATATTGCGCAGTTTCTCACCGGACATCAGTTGGCGTTCAATATGCTCCAGCGTGACATTTTTGGTCTCCGGGATCAGCCAGAATGTCACGCCGATAAACGCAACGTTTAGCACGGTATAGAGCCAGAAGGTTCCTGCCGCGCCAATGGTATCCAGTAAAGTCAGGAAGGTTGCGCCGATAATCATATTCGACACCCAGTTAGTGGTGGTTGAGCAGGTAATACCGAAGTCGCGGCATTTCAGCGGTTGAATTTCCGAACACAAAATCCACACGACCGGCGCGGCACTCATCGCATAGCCTGCAATACACATCATTGTCATCCCGACCGAGAGCCAGGAGAGGCCGCTGGAAGCGGTGCCATTATCAAACTGCATCAGGCAGTAACCCAACACCAGCGTACCGATAGCCATGACGCTAAAACCAATTTTTAGCGCTGGCTTACGCCCGGCTTTATCAACGGTAAAGACGGCAATAAAAGTGGCGAACATAAACGTCAGACCGACCACAAGGGTCGCCACCATCTGCTGCTGAGTGGTGGTAAAACCAGCCATTTTAAAGATACGCGGCGCGTAATACATGATGATGTTCATACCGGTAAATTGCTGCATCGCCTGCAACAACATGCCGAGAAATACCGCACGGCGTACGTTGCGGTTGACCTTAAATAGCGCCCAGCCGCTCTGCTTCAGCTTCAGGCTTTCGCGGATTTCATTCAGCTCGTCACGGGCTTTATCTGAAGTATCACGCAGCATCCGCAGCACCTCTTCCGCTTCGATATGGCGTCCTTTTTCCGCCAGCCAGCGGGGGCTGTCAGGCAGAAAGATCACCAGAATAATCAGCACAATGGCGGGTAATGCCAGCACGCCAAGCATCGCCCGCCAGTTACCGCTGTAGCTAAATGCGGTATCGGAGAGAAACGCCATCACGATCCCCAACGTCACCATCAATTGATACATACTGATCATCTTGCCGCGCACATGTTCACTCGCCATCTCAGAGAGATACAGCGGCGCGGTATAAGAAGCGATCCCCACGGCAATCCCGAGAATAACCCTTGCTATCAGCAGCATTTCAATGCTGGTCGCAAAAGCAGAGCCCACGGAACCGGCGACAAACAGCACTGCGCCCGCCATCAGACTGTATTTGCGTCCCAGTCGAAAAGAGAGCCAGCAGTTAAATAATGCGCCAATCGCGGCTCCCAGCATCATGCTGCTCACGACCCACTCCTGCAGGCGACTGGATAATACAAAATGTTCGGTAATAAAGGGCAAGGCGCCGGCAATCACCCCGATGTCGAGACCAAACAGCAATCCTGCCACCGCGGCGGCAATTGAGACAAACTGATTCATGCGCCGGGTATCGCGCTGCGTACCCGGGATGGATGTAGAGTCGTGACTAATTGAAATCATTTTTTTCCTGCCAGACGAAGTAAGACATAGGGTGAAAGTACGAGATCGGTGAACTCAAGTGTCAGGCCGGACAAGCCAAAAATATGGATTAATTAGCTATTGAGGATCGTTTTGTGATGGACATTCAACTTTGGAGCAAACAGAAAATGATCATTCTCATATCTACACTTCCTGTAATATATAGAGTTATCCATGAAATATAAAAAAACAATATGGATTATTTCCATTTCATGATATGGACAATTATTGTTATAGCATGAGAAAGCTACTGGCGTGGCAATACCGATTCAGGTTTGCCATACGTTATCTGGAGAAGGCTGCGAGGATCTTTATCGCCATCCCTGGAGAGATATTGAACGGGACGGTAGAACCGTCACTCCGCGGGAAGAGACCGCGTCCTGCGAAGGAGAAATGAGAAGCGCATAAACAGAGGTAAGGCCACGCAAAACAGCCAGTCAGTTGCTGAACTGACTGGCATGACTGCCGAAACGGTTTTTTGTTATGACAGCCAAACGAGGTGAAAAATTAGCGTGCCAGCCAGCCGCCATCCACCGCAACGGTGTAGCCATTGATGTAATCCGAGGCGCTGGAAGCCAGAAATACCACCGGCCCCATCAGGTCGCTTGGCAGTCCCCAACGGCCTGCCGGGATACGATCGAGGATCTCACTGCTACGTTGTTCATCCGCGCGCAGCTGCTGAGTATTATTCGTCGCCATATAGCCCGGCGCAATCGCATTTACATTGATACCGTGTTTCGCCCACTCGTTCGCCAGCAACCGGGTCACGCCCATTACCGCACTTTTAGACGCCGTATAAGACGGTACGCGGATCCCGCCCTGGAAGGAGAGCATTGAAGCGATGTTGATAATCTTGCCGCCGGTCCCCTGGGCAATAAAGTGTTTCGCCGCCGCCTGGGACATAAAGAATACGCTCTTAATGTTCAGATTCATCACGTCATCCCAGTCTTTCTCACTGAATTCAATCGCATCCTCACGACGGATCAGACCAGCGTTGTTCACCAGAATATCAATATGACCGAATTCAGCCACCGCGCGTTCCAGCAGTTGCGGAATACCGTCAATCTGACGCAGATCGGCGGTCAGGCTGAGAAAGCGACGCCCCAACGCGGTTACGCGTTCAATGGTTTCCGTCGGTTCAACAATATTAATCCCTACGATGTCACAACCTGCTTCCGCCAGACCGAGCGCCATGCCCTGACCCAAACCCGTATCACAGCCGCTGACAACGGCCACTTTACCCTGCAGGGAGAATGTATCGAGAATCATACTTGGTTCCTTTCATCTTTCAGTGCCTGTAGGCACAGGCGAGGTTCTATTCGTCCGGCCCGCTTGCTTGCGCAGACCCGTATGGTTTACAGAACTCTCAGGGGTTTCCCATAGAAAAAATAAAACAGAGTTCCGTTTTAGGTTTATCCATCTTATCCTTGCCTAAAGCCATTTTCAATTATTATTAAAACATTGTTTCAATTTTAATGTGTATCAATATTGAAAATGCCGAACAGATCACGAAGTGTATGACGACCAGCGCTGATTTTTTATTTTTACTCCATAAAATACATATGGTTAACATCTCATTAAAATGGTTGAGCTCCTTCAGAAACGACAGTAATGCGGCGACTGGCCAGGTATCAGATGGTGCAATGGCGAAAAAGTGCGATCCAGAGCAAGGTATTGTTGCTAATTGAGCACGTCATCACAAATAATGAAACATTGTTTTGATAAATTAACACCCATCTTTTAAATAGAATCGTGCTGACCGGTCTCTAATGACCTGGCGACATATCAGGAAGGAAAAGGAGTACATCATGGCTAAAGGCATGCGGGTAAAATTGAATTACGACGTCAGCCGCGATCCGGACACCGGCGCAGAAATCACCCGCTTAACCCCACCCGACGTTACCTGTCATCGTAACTATTTCTATCAGAAATGTTTTTTTAATGATGGCAGCCATTTACTGTTTGCCGGCGAATTCGATGGTAACTGGAACTACTACCTGTTGGACCTGGCGAAAGCCGAGGCAGTACAGTTGACCGAAGGCGCTGGCGATAATACGTTTGGCGGTTTCCTTTCCCCGGATGATAAATCCCTCTATTACGTAAAAAACGACCGCACGCTGCTGGAAGTTAACCTCACTACCCTGCAGGAACGCGAAGTTTATCGTGTTGCCGACGACTGGGTGGGCTATGGAACCTGGGTTGCGAACAGCGACTGCACGAAACTGGTTGGCATCGAGATCGCCAGAAGCGACTGGACGCCGCTCAACGACTGGCAGATCTTCCACGATTTCTTCCATAAAGGTCCTCATTGCCGTCTGCTGCGCGTCGACCTGCAAACCGGCGAAAGCAGTGTGATCCACGAAGAGAAAAAATGGCTGGGCCACCCGATTTATCGGCCTTTCGATGACAACACCGTCGCCTTCTGCCATGAAGGCCCACACGATCTGGTCGATGCAAGAATGTGGATGGTGAACGAAGACGGCAGCAACGTGCGTAAAGTCAAAGAACATGCAGAAGGTGAAAGCTGCACCCACGAATTCTGGGTACCGAATGGCTCCGCGCTGGTCTATGTCTCTTATCTGAAGGGCCAGCAGGGCCGGACGATTTATCGCTTCAACCCGGATACCGGGGTCAATGAAGCGGTCATGCAGATGCCCGCCTGTTCGCATCTGATGAGTAATTTTGACGGCACAATGCTGGTGGGCGATGGTTCCGGCACCCCGGTGGACGTGAAAGACACCAGCGGCTACACCATTGATAACGACCCGTATCTGTACGCTTTTGATGTCGCGAAACAGGCTTATTTCCGCGTCGCGCGTCACGATACCTCCTGGGCCACGGTGGCCAATAGTCGCCAGGTTACCCACCCGCACCCGTCCTTTACGCCGGACGATAGCGCCATTTTGTTCAGTTCCGATAAAGACGGTAAACCTGCCGTTTATATCGCGAAGTTGCCGTTGCATCCTGAGATGCTGAAGGCATAGCGTTTGTCACTGTTTGAGTGAATGTTTCTGTAACTGGCCTTGCCCTCCCTCGCGGAGGGCTTTTTTCTGGCGCGTGATCCGCCCTTTCTGGCGACGCAATTCACATCGTGAATCGTCGCAATCCGTCGGAAAACACAAACAGAAAACCCCGGCTAACGGCTCTAATGCTGGTCAGTTAAGGGCTGTCAGTTGCATTTATGGCTGGCTGAGCGGTTCTGTCAATCGGTGGTTTAAACGAAAATCTGATTCGCTTACTGAGCTGATACGGGCTGAATGAAATATAAAGGATATAACTTTTTTTATGATTTTCAGCCTCTGAAAAGCTACTGACGAATAACGGACTCACCGCATGGGGGTTGGGCGCATCAAGGAAACCTGGCGAGAACGCAGGCGCGCATCCAGGACTGGCCGCCAGGACGGCGGCCAGAGGGCGGGTCGAGACAGGGACGTCGAGTCCCGCCCGGTCCGCCAGATGAAGCCGGAGTGGAGCGGACCGCGGAGCGGCAGGTTTTCAGCGCCATGCCGGGGGTGCAGGGGGACGGGCGAAACGTCCCCCTGCCCGTTCACACGCTGTGGATATAACGAATATCCGCGTATTTATCGTGAACGGAACAGGCCACGGAATCTGAATGGGTGAAAACGAAAAATACGTCATGCTCGCCAGAACCACCGATAATGCGATTGCCACAGGCAAATAAAACAAAAGACAACACCGATGATTTTCTTAAGTGAACGGCATTACGGCTAACGGCTCCGGGGAAAACGATGAGGGCGTTTTTTGTTTTAGAACGAGTAGGCCACCTCCACACGGAAGCGGGTCTGGCGGTCGAGACCAGGAAAAATTCGGGTACGCCTCCTCGACCGGCCACTCGCCTGATCGGAAAACGCAACGAATTTCCCTGTCGGCGGATATGCTGCCACCCACGCAATTGCGGGTAAAAGAAACAGGCCCCAGGCCAGAACCCGGCGAAAATAAACAATACGCGACTCCTGACTTTTGGCAAAACCAGCACTCAACCTCCGGGCCTGGCCCACCGGAAAGCGCCGGAAACGGGCGTCCGGAAAGTTCTATTCACGTTCAACCGCCAGCGCAACCCCCTGACCGCCACCAATGCATAGGGTCGCCAGTCCTTTATGTGAATCGCGTTTGATCATCTCATGAACCAGGGAGACCAGGATACGGCAACCGGAAGCGCCAATTGGATGGCCCAGCGCGATCGCACCACCGTTAACGTTCACCCGCCGCTCATCCCATTCCAGCATCTTCCCCACCGAAATCGCCTGAGCGGCAAAGGCTTCATTGGCTTCAATCAGATCGACTTCATCCAGCTTCCAGCCGGCTCTTTCCAGGCAACGGCGGGTGGCATGTACCGGAGCAATTCCCATCAACGCGGGATCGACGCCAACGCTGGCAAAGGCGCGGATCCGCGCCAGAACCGGCAGCCCCAGCGCCTGAGCTTTAACTTCACTCATCATCATCACCGCTGCCGCTCCATCATTAATGCCTGAAGCATTACCCGCGGTTACCGACCCTTGCCGATCGAAAGCCGGGAGCAAACCCGCTAGCGTTTCTGCACTGGTCTCCGATCGCGGTTGTTCATCGGTATCCACCAGACGTGAAATACCGTTGTACTCAGTGGCCACGGGCACAATTTCATCGCGAAAACGACCGGAATCAATCGCCCGTCGCGCTTTATGCTGCGAACTGAGCGCCCAGGCATCCTGCTGTTCGCGGCTGATATCATACTCGCGCGCCAGATTTTCTGCCGTCACGCCTATATGATAATCATTAAATGCATCCCACAGGCCGTCGTGGACCAGGCTGTCGATAATCTGACCGTTATCCCATTGCGCCCCGCTGCGGCTGTCGGTTAAAACGTGCGGAGCACGGCTCATATTCTCCTGCCCTCCGGCGATCACCACATCGGCTTCCCCGCACTGAATGGCCTGAGTCGCCAGGTGTAGCGCCTTCAGACCGGAGCCGCACACATCGTTGATGGTAATTGCAGAAACGGTATCAGGCAGTCCGCCACGGAGCGCCGATTGACGCGCCGGGTTTTGTCCGGTACCCGCAGTCAGGACCTGACCGAGGATCACCTCATCAACATACCGGGGATCGACGCCGCTACGCTCGACTAAGGCTTTCACCACCACGCTGCCCAGTTCCACCGCCGAATGACGCGACAACGTCCCCTGAAAACAGCCGATTGGCGTTCGCAGCGCGCCGACGATTACGACCTCTTTCATCCTCTACCTCTGCGCATAAAAACAGCACTATAGTAGTGAATTGTTATCAATAAGTTTCGCAATTATTTAAAAAAGTGAGCGTGAATCACAAAGATTTTAGCCGATTTTAACGCCCGTAACCCCCGGGAGCGCAGCACAGCCCGCTTCCCCCCTCTCCCGATAAGGTTTTTTATTCCACTCCCCAACAGCAAAAAAGTACGAGGATAACCGACTATATTCAGCGACATCAGGCTGTTATCCGCGTCAATGATCTTTCGCAGGCGGCCAGAGCGATGACCGGCGATCCGCCTCCTCACCGCGCCGTCGGAAACTATCGCCACAGCAAATATATAAATGTGATAAATTGCACTCCTTTTTGTTCTTTTTATGGTTGATAAAGTCGCATAATGTATAAATTTTGGTCTAAAGAAGAGACACTTTGGAGTTTTGCCTTATATGGTACTGCTGTAGGTGCAGGCACGTTATTCTTACCGATTCAGTTGGGCGCTGCCGGCGCCATAGTTCTGTTCATCACCACACTGGTTGCCTGGCCGCTAACTTATTGGCCGCACAAGGCGCTGAGTCAGTTCATCCTCTCCGCCAAAATTGCCCCTGGCGCGGGGATCACCGGTGCCGTTAATCACTATTATGGTAAAAAGATCGGTAATCTGATTACCGGGCTCTATTTCCTCGCTTTTTTCGTGGTGGTGCTGATCTACGCGGTGGCCATTACCAATTCGCTCGCCGGGCAGTTATCCCGCTCTATTCCGATCACGCCTGCAGTACGCGCATTGCTTAGCCTCGGCGTGGTGCTGGTACTGAATCTGATCTTTTTAATGGGTCGCCATATCACGATTAAAGTGATGGGATTTTTAGTCTTCCCGCTCATTGCCTGCTTCTTGTTCCTCTCTGTTTATTTAATGGGCAGCTGGCAGCCTGAGTATCTGACCAGTCAAATGCAGCTGACTCCGCACACGCTCCACCAAATCTGGATCTCAATTCCCGTGATGGTTTTTGCTTTTAGCCATACGCCGATCATTTCGACTTTTGCTATCGATCAGCAGGAGAAATACGGCGAGCACGCCATGAGTAAATGCAAAAAGATCATGAAGGTGGCCTACACGCTTATCTGTGCCAGCGTGTTGTTTTTTGTTTTCAGTTGCCTGCTGTCGATACCGACAACGTATATTGAAGCCGCGCGTGATAAAGGCGTGACCATTCTTTCCGCGCTGTCGATGATGCCCGGTTCACCGGCCTGGCTGGCGGTGACCGGAATTATTGTCGCGGTCGTCGCGATGTCGAAATCATTCCTTGGAACCTATTTTGGTGTGATTGAAGGCGCCAATGAAATCGTGAAAACCGCCCTCGCCCAGGTCGGTATTCGCAAAAGCCGGGCATTTAACCGTGCGATGTCGATCCTGCTGGTTTCCACGCTGACCTTTGTGGTCTGCTTTATCAACCCTAACGCCATCTCAATGATTTATGCGATCAGCGGCCCACTTATTGCAATGATTTTATTCATCATGCCGACGCTGTCCACATATCTCATTCCGGTGCTGAAACCCTATCGCTCACTCGGTAACGTGATAACCCTGGTGGTAGGTTTACTGTGCGTCTCGGTAATGTTCTTGAGTTAACCTCCCCGGGCGGCGGAAATCCTTTTTCGCCGCCGTTCTGCCCGTATTCTCATTTCCGCACGCCTGCTCTTCCGCCCACCTTATCGCCCATTGATTTCACGTCACCAAATGCCATCTCCCGTTATTTGCGCTATCGACATTCCGGCTGATTGAATGCATGACAGGAGTCCAGTATTCGGTTGCGCAAATTCCCCCTCCGCGAATTTATCGCCTGCCCTTCTTATGTTGCCAAATGATTTTGTGTAAACATCCTATAAATTGGCTGTTATTTGCATTATGTTCTAACCGATATCCCTGACACAGAATAGTTGAATGCTCTTTGATCGGCCTCCGGACTGGAGGCTTCTGTTGTTTCTGCCACAAAAGGATTTTAGTTCTCTTGATTGCAGGAAAAACAATATCTCATCCAAAGTTTATACAAATCAATTTAGCCCAAAAGATAGCTAACAACATTAAACACTCATAAAAACATCTGATTAACACAATCAGAATGTTCGTATTGCTATATAAAAAATCAACGCCACACAATAACAATTAACAAGGATTTTACATGACAGAGGGAACAATAAAGACCAATAAGTATGAAATTATTGCTATTTTCAGAGAAGAGCGTCGGAAACAGGCAGAGATAGAAATTATTATTAATAACAAAAGCACCATTACCCAGTTAACACGTGTGGATTTTTCTGAATTTCATATTGCCACCGGCAGAAAAATCCCTGCCGGTCATAAGGTTAAGTTTATCTTGCATAGTGATTCCGGGAAAATAGAGTTTTGCTCAATGTTAAAAAAACAGGGTGCTCATGGTGAAAGTAATACGGTAGCGTTCATCTTGCCTGACTGTATCAAGGTAGTGCAACGGCGGCGCGCGCCACGATTCCGGTTACATCAGGAGCACGGCTTTCTCTGCCATGGCCGATATAAGAATGGAGAAAACTATCTATTCGAAATCAAAGATATTTCGGATGGGGGTTGCGCACTGATAACCGCAAACCCCAATCTAAAATTTCTCAGCCATAATGCAACCATCAAGAATGCCATTCTGGACCTCGCTGAATATGGTGAAATAACCGTAGACCTGGTGATAAAAAATGTCGTCATGGTAACCCTGGATGATAAAGAAGCCCCTGCAAGCTACTACCAGATTTCTTGTCAGTTTAAATTTCGCCATCCTGATAACAAGAAGAGAATAGAAAAAGTATTACTCGACTTGATTATGGAAGCCAAAAGAAAAAAGAGAGTTTAAATCCCTTGAACAGTATCTTACTTTACACCGATGACAATATCATTGGGCAATCAATTTACCACTATCTTACGGATAATCAGAAAAGCATTACCACGCTGGATCTGCTGGCGTTGACCAATGGTATCTGCGTTCCGTTGACCGACACCGTGATCATCAATGTTATTCATAAAGATATCGCGGCAGCCACCACTGTCGCGTTACTTAACAGCTTACAAAATCACCTGATGTCCTGCACATCGCTGGTTCTTATTGTCCAGAACGAGCTATCCAGCCTGTGTCGGGAGCTTCTGAATCTGGATAATGTTTTGATTCTACATGACAAATCACCCATAACAGATTTCGCCGCCATTATTACCCCACCATTAGCCCCAGACAATGTGCAGGAATTATGCACCCAGAGAATGCTGAGCGCCAGGGAACGCCAGATTCTGGAGTTAATCATTACCTGCAACAACAATAAAAGAATTGCCGCGCTTCTCGATATTGACCACAAAACGGTGCATAGCCATAAAGCACATATCATGAAGAAACTCGGCATGCATAACTCATGGAGCATGCACAGGATGATAGCCAATATGTATCAGTGTTGAAATCTACAGTATGCCGGTGCTCTATCAAAAACCGATAATTAATTGGTATTTTGCCTTTAATCATTCCCATCGGCAGAAAGGTTACCTATAATAATATTACTCTCTCCCGACTTTCGACTTGTTTTCTGATAAGAGATAATGAACGCAACCATTTTTCCCTGCCATAACCTCTCACGTAGCGATTTATTCGTTCGTTATGTCTTTCAAAAAATGTTTTCCCCAAAAGGTACACTCGTCGCGGTGGAATGTCTGAGCCGTTTCGATCGCATGCCCATCTCACCTGAAGATTTCTTTCGTTATGCCAATACCGGGTTACGTGAGAGTATATTTATGGAACAACTGGCGCTCATTGAAAAACATAAACAATGGTTTAATAAAAAGGGTATTTTCGCGACGATTAATGTTGACGACCATATACTGAACGTGTTGCTCAGGCCAGAGATCCAGGAGATTATTGAGCACATTGGTTGCGTCCACTTTGAAGTTACGGAGAATTCAAATAAGTTATTGAATAATGCCCTCGCCACCTGGCGTACCGGACAACGCGCGACGCTCTGGCTCGATGACTTCGGTTCAGGCTACGCAGGTATTAATGCCATTCGCGGCTACCATTTTGATTATGTCAAAATCGATAAAAACCTTTTCTGGGATTTAATGAAAAAAAACGCGGGGCGACCGCTGATGGATGCGCTGGTCACCTTCCTTACCCGTAACCAGCATAATGTTATTATTGAAGGTATCGAAAGTGAAGCACATAAGAACTGGTTACAGGGTATGGAATGGTTTGCCATTCAGGGGCACTACTGGCAAGAGGTCAGCATGGAACAACTGATTCAAGAAGAAATCGGGATTTAAAAAATGCCGGAACATTCCGGCATTAAAATAAAATTCCTTGCAAAAAATCGACTATTTAATGATAAACGTAGGATCAGCATAAAGTTTATCGTTTAAAAATTGATATATTAATCCGCAGGACACTCATCCAAAGGGAAAATACGCGCCAAAAATTACCAGTCCACGTTGTATTTCCTTAGCACACTCATATAAGATCTTATTAAAACAATCTCATATTCTGTTACCTCCAATAAATATATATTATTAACAAACAATAAAACGTGTATAAAATAAGCCCAAGTAGCAATCTTAATTATTTAAATGTGATACTAATTACCGCAGTACTCGTAAATGCTCCTACAGTTGGAGAATTTGTTAGCCATTTTAGATATGCATTGTAAGTTTTGCTAATTGAAGATGTATTACTTGATAAAACCGAATCAGAAAATGAATAGATATTACCAAAAGTAATTGGCGTCGTAGAGTCTGATGGCGTAATGTAAATTCCAACACCTGGTTTAGATGATGGAATAAGCAGTGTACTGTCATTACTGCTAACATTTCCACTACTGAAGCTTGCAACAAGTTGTTGTCCTTTACATCCCCCACCACTGACATCGGCAGTGACGGTAAAAGGGACCATTTTAGCTATTTTCCCGACAGAAGAAGTTTCTTTCATTATTGTGCCAAAATCTACAGTGTTGCTGCTGGTACCAACAATGGTTACTGACGGAGTACATTGTAATACGGTTATATTGTTGAAATTGGTAAGAAGTGCATTGTAGTTACTATTTGGTGTACTATTCAAACCAAGTACACCATCGACCTGGAATACACGGGCACTGCCAATATCTGTAAATGATGATGGCGGTGTAACACCCGTGGCCTTAATATAAATAGAGAATGTTACAGAAACAGTTAGTGGAGTGGCTTTACTCGTTCCATTGTATTTAGTTGCCGGGCCAAGATCGGGACCTTTAATCCCTGATGAGGTATTAATATTATCATAATCGACACCATTAATAGTAACACCTACACTCAATGATTTATCTACTTTGGACAGATCCCCTTGCGGATTCCAATAAATATAAGCATCTTCACCTTGAGGCCGGTTATTTGCATCCCAGCAAGTGAATGTTGCGGTATAAGTAGATGAACGCCATAATAAAGTTCCTTCAGTAAAATCTGATACCGCAAGAGAGACTGAACCAATAGGAAACTCTTGTGAAATAGAACCTGTAGGTGTTGAACTACTGGCATTACTGCCATAACGACAGGATAGCGCAAAACTATTCTGCGAATAGACGGCTACACTTATCAATAATACAATCAAATAGATGATTTTTTTTATCATATATTTTTCCATCATTACTATCAGTCTCCTGAGGGTTGCTGACAAACTAACGTAAGTTCCTGGTAGCCTTGCCCTTTAGTTTGCGGAGAAAGATTTTCAGGTACTTTTATTTGGCATTGTTCAAGAGGCTCATCACCCCATTTGACTGTAAGTTTTTCTCCGGATTTAATACCAGATACATAGGCATCGCCATTCATTCCCACGGTACCACTACTACGCCGTTTCTCATTGAAAACAGTAGCCCCAATATTAGGGTACAATCCGTTATTCATTTTTGTGTGAATGAGCAAACTATGTCCATAGTATGTCTCAAAATTTATACCAACAATGGCTTTTTGAGTTGGCACTGTTTGTATTGTCGCCTGAGGAATATCCAAGCCTGGAGAAAGATCCTCGGTATTCAGTGCTATTGTATTATAACGATACGGTGAAACATTATTAACAACTGCATAACCAAATGGATCAATCCTTACGCCTGGCGCATTGAGTACGGATGTTCCTGCCGCATTATCAGCATGAATAAGAGCAAAAGTGTCACCCAGAGGTTGAGAAAGTGTAATACCTCCAGAATGAGCGACAATTCCGCCGCTCAGATCAACCGTCTTTTGCTTGTAATTTTTATTATAACTATAGCTACTGCTGACGTTCCCCATACTACCTTGATAAGCCAGGTTGGCAGAAGACGTCTGGTTCGACGTTTCATTATGGCCAGTACTGATGCCATAACTTAATCGACCATCATCCAGTAACGTGCCAGAGATCCCTGTGGTATAGCTATCACCTGTTTTCTGATCATGATTGAATTGCGTTGTTGAGGCTATGATATTCTTATCATCATTCCAGAAAAATGGTATTGATAATGTCAGGTTAACACTATTATCTGAATACCCATATTGTGAGCGTGTTGATTGATAGTAAACAGAATAACTCAACCGCTTATAACTACTGTTAAACCCTAGCTGAATCGTTCGGCTTTTTTCACTGGTTCCCCAGTATGTCAATTGGCTCATATTCGCGAAAACGCGTCCATAATCTTTTAACGATTGATTGACGGACAACTCCATTTTAGAGCGTTTGTTTCCGTATCGGCTAGAATAATATACTGAATTATTAGTATAATCCCAGACCGGCGTTCCTTCGGCGATATTATTCGGATCGATATATTCATGCCTATAGATCCCATTATCCCAGTCTCTACGCTCCTGGACCGCATCACTGAAATCATAATATCCGGATGTTGAATAGCGATAACCTGCAAGACGAAAATCAGTACCCAGACTGTTTAATGATTTTGCATAGAGTAATCTAAAGCTAGCACCATTTTTTGTCCCGCCTGAAGCCAGATCCGTCCGGGCATAGCTGCCATCAAAGGAGAGCGCGCCAATTTCGCCCAAGTTCGTTCCAATCCCTATAACAGATGATTGATAATTATTTGCAATCATCATCCCCGCAAATGGAGTTAACTCATGACTTATGCCACGAGAAAACGTACCCTGCAAAAATTGAGGTTCGTAACCAGATAATCCATTATGATAACGCCCTGCGGTAACCTGATAACTCCAGATCCCTTCACGCAACATATGAGAGATTGAAGAATAAGCAACAGTGAAGTTTCTTTCGCTACCATCTGCTTCAGATACAGTGACAAATAAATCCCCACTGGTATTGGGATAAACATCACGAATAGTAAAGGGTCCTGGGGGGACATTCGTACTATAGACAATATAGCCATTTTGACGAATTGTAACCCTTGCATTTGAAGAGGCGACGCCCCGAACAATCGGAGCATAGTTACGCATGCTATCCGGCAGCATGTCATCAACAGAACTGAGTTGTACGCCCCGAAACTGGAAACTATCAAAAACAGTATTGCTGGTCGATGCCTGGCCTACAATTAGACGTCCGCGTACAGATTGAATATCCGTCTCCGCCCAACTCGCCAGATTTCTCCATCTGGAACCATTTGAGCTACTATGGGTAAAAAAACCATTTTGACGAAAACGCCAACGACCTAAATTCAGGCCATTCTCAAGAGAAATATAGCTATACTTTTCATTACTATATATACTATTAGTTTTATTACTATTATCTGTATAACTGATATTATAATTGATAAAATCGGCATTAATGCCATTATCCCACAGTCGGGATGGAATTGAACCTTTCGGCACCACCCGAAGATTCTCCTGCGGTACAGTGAGATCTATCCGTTGTCTACCCGCGTCTACCGCAACACGACTGGATGGAAATATTTTATTAATATTCACACATTTCTTGCTATCCAGTGGCGCAGGAATAATTATGCCATAGTTATAAAGCTGCTCACCTGTAAAGCACGGTTCAACACGGCCGTTTTCTCCATTATGAACGAAAGTAACTGGCAGGCTATCAATAAGTTGATTGTTTAAAAATATATCAAGAGGATATGTACCTTGCTGAAAGGCCTGACCCTGCGAGACCTGTTTAGCTACAGCAACATTACCATCACCATGAACGAATTGCATATTAAACTCTTCGCCAAACACCGATGAAGAGAATATGATCCCTGATAATGTTAAAAGAAATGGGAAACACTTTTTTGTTTTCTTTTTCATAGAGTTATACATGGCTTGTATTTCTATTTTAAAAGCACCCCTGTTACCCTAGTTGTGCCACCGTAATCATTGATATAGCTAAAATCAATTTTGTTCAAACTCATTAATGAAGATGGTAAATTAAATGTCATACTAGAAAATGGAGCGACCATATCGATATCAACATCAGAACCAGCAGATTTGCTCGCACCATATAATTTATTGAGCGATATATACATAGGGCCATCGTTTTTAACATTTACTTTGTTCCCTATTTTTTGCCACTTCAATTTCGCCACTTCTTTTTCCAGCGTCGTATTGATTTCTTTTGGGCGATAGAAGAGTTTAAGTCTACTGTGTACCGCAATTTGCAGTACATTTTGCTTACTGGAGGCCGGAGGTATCTCCTGGTTATTGATCCAGAATAATGACTCGCGATTTGTTGGTAAACCAGAACCAGAGTATATAAATCTCAGCGTTGCATCCTTACCCGCATCAACACGCATAATTGGCGGAACAACCTGAATAGGGATACCTTTGTCTGTTTTTTTGTCAGCAGTTTCTAACCATGTCTGCAACATATAGTTCTGAGTTGTCTTATTTTTTAATGTCAGTGATGCAGATGAATTATTTGAATAATAAATAACCCTGGTAGCCTCTAATTGTAATCCGGCAATCGACGATACTGAAACGAGTTGCAGAAGTATATAAAAGAACACTCTTTTCATATAATACTTACCTTTTAAAGACAACCAGGGGTAGATCAATTATTGATACTCGATGGAGAAGTCAGTGGTTGCATTAGCAGCACCAGATGGTGTTCCGTCTGCATAAGCATAATATCTTGCTGCCATTTTAATGTTCAGCGCACCAGTATCATCAAGAGTCTGGTAAGCAACAGCGTTACTGCTATCACCAAAAGTATATACGCCGCCACTTGACAGATCGGTCACCTGAATACCAACTGAAGATGCAGGATCATTCTCTGCACCGGTCGCAGTAAGAGCCAGAAGATTAGCATTACCAGATACAGCAGTGCCGTCAAAACGAACTTTTACTGAACCAGTTGCACATTCTTTTAAATCAATTTCAAATGGTTTAGGGCCAGCAGTTTGACCAGCAGTAGCAAGTGCTGAACTTGAATAGTTACCCATATCTACCGTAATAGTACCATCCGTTGCATTTGATACTTCACAGCCAGATTGTGTAATTGTACCATTAAAAACAACAGTACCATCTTTAGCTAAACTTGATAATGATGTTAATCCTAAAGCTATAAAAGCACTAGTTAAAAGAATCTTTTTCATTTCAACTTCCTATTTAACTGATATCAGATGAAATTATAAAATGGACATGCAAAATTTACTGAAGATGAATTACATTGAGGAAATGACTCTGGTTCCATCAACTAACTCATTAGTAAATTTCCTGTAACTAACTTTATCTTTATATTAGTTTTTATTAACACCCAGATAATTGGATTTAGCTATAAATTTTGACAATTCAATAGGTATAATGTTTTTCCAAGCTATTCCATTTGATCATTGAATAAAATCACCCCTTAGCGAAATAAAATGCAAAAAGCCTGCGACTATGCATAAAACCAATTATTAATCACCTGAAGCCAGGAAAATCGTTTTGCGAGAGCCTGTTTTTGCCATAGCCGGAAACAGGCGAAAGAAAAATTATCACATTGTTTTTACTTATAAAAACAATCAAAAAACTCAGTTCAATGTCATCCCTCGGTCATAATAATGTGATCTAGATCGCACTTTTTGCAACGCGAGTGATAGTTAGCATGCTTATTATAAACCCATCGAAAGCAACATCGCTTTCCACCATAAAAGTTAAAAGGATACACACCATGAAAAACGTAAAATTACTTGCCGCTGCCGGTATGCTCTCTCTGGTCTCTTTCGCTAGCTTCGCCCAGTCAGTCAGCGTAACCGCAGATACCCTGGACAACGCAGAAGCCAAAATCGCCACGATAGCTAAAGACCACGGTGAGTCCTACCACATTACCGAGGCTTATAACGGTAACCAGGTCCATATGACCGCTGAGTTGTCTAAATAAACAGATGGTTGCAGAGGGAGCTGCCGGACAGGTCGCCTGAGCGCGGCTGGTCTGGCTCCCGCCACACAATAAGTACGCAGCAATGTCGGGCCCCTCAACGGGGCTTTTCTGTTTCGGTCGTGCGGATCTTCGGTGAAATCCCGACGCGTAAATACCGGGAATTTACCGCTTCGCGGCTTCCGATAACACCCGCTGAATCGACAGCACGCTTAACGGTACAATCACCAATCCCACCAGAGCCTTTCCCTCAATCGTCTTCCCCAAAAATATCCAGCCCAAAAGATACAGCCTGAAGCCGTCCGGGATATCTGCCTTTTATTTCATCATGAGTGGGATTAAACTTATTTAACTATGACATAGGTATTCAGGGATTCATTCTTGCAGCGTATTGTAAAGCTGGCGTGCCCGGCACCGTTATTATTCTCGCTTTTTATGCTTTCCGGCTGCTCATTTTCCCCGGCGATTCCGGTATTAGGCGCGGCATTCCCCGGCTGGTTTTTCTGTTTATTAATTGCTGCGTTTTTGCTTATCCCCTGCCATATCCTGATTGTGCGCAATGGGTGGCAATCGCGATTTTCTCCGCTGGTCTTCAGCTATCTGGCGCTGATGTTCCTGTTCGCCACTATTTTGTGGTTCCTGTTCTTCGTAAACTAAATACTATGGCCCAATCCCGCTCAAGCGTTATCCGTAAAAAGTGGCCCTTGCTGGCCCTGGTTCTCGCCGCTATCCTGGCGCTGATTCTGGTTATCTGGCAGCTACAAACCTCGCCAGAAACGAACGATGCCTACGTGTATGCAGACACCATCGACGTAGTGCCGGAAGTAAGCGGGCGGATCGTCGACATGCCGATTCGCGACAACCAGCGGGTTAAGAAAGGCGACTTGCTGTTCCGCATCGATCCGCGCCCCTACCAGGCGATGCTCGACGATGCCAGAGCGCGGCTGACAACCCTGGATGCGCAGATCATGCTGACCCGGCGCACAATCAAAGCGCAGGAATATAACGCGCAGTCGGTCGCCGCCGCCGTTGAACGCGCCAGAGCGTTGGTTAAACAAACCACCTCTTCGCGCATTCGCCTTGAACCCCTGGTGCCGCAGGGTTTTGCCTCGAAAGAGGATCTTGACCAGGCGCGAACGGCGGAAAAAGCCGCGCGCGCCGAGCTGGAGGCCACGCTGTTGCAGGCGAAACAGGCGTCTGCCGCCGTAACCGGTGTCGATGCGATGGTGGCGCAGCGGGCGGGGATCCTGGCGCAAATCGCGCTGGCTGAGCTGCATCTCGAATTTACCGAAGTCCGTGCGCCGTTCAATGGCGTGGTGGTGGCGTTAAAAACCACGGTTGGTCAGTACGCTTCAGCGCTTAAACCGGTTTTTACTCTGCTTGATGACGACCACTGGTACGTGATAGCGAACTTCCGCGAAACCGATTTAAAAAACGTGCGTCCTGGCGTCCCGGCCAGAATCACCGTGATGACCAACCACAGCCGGACCTTCAAGGGCGTGGTTGACTCGGTGGGTACCGGCGTGCTGCCCGACGGCGGCAGCGTAATCGAAGGCCTGCCGGTTATTCAGAAAAGTATCAACTGGGTCCATGTCTCTCAGCGCTTTCCGGTCAAAATTGCCGTCAAAGATCCCGATCCGAACCTGTTTCGTATGGGCGCCTCCGCCAGCGCCGTTCTGCAGCCGCAATAATAAGGAGGCGGTATGCATAGCTTCTGGCCTTTTCTGACCCAGGAACTCCGTGATACGCCGGGGCGAGCAAACTATACCTTACGTCTGACGCTCAGCTGCGCGGTGCTGATCGTCCTGTTCATGACGCTGCATATCCCATTTTTACCCGTCGCGCTGATCGTGGTGTTTTACGTCAGCCAGCCTAACGTGCTGATAATCAAACTGGTCAGTGTCGTTTTTGTGATCACTGTCAGTATCGCCCTGGGCAGCATCCTGCTGATTATCAAGTGGACCTATGACTATCCGCTGATCCGTCTGGTTGCCTCGGTGTTTTTGTTCTTCTGCGCGATTTACCTGATGCGGGTGCTCGGCAAGCTGGGACTGGCCTTCTTCGTGGTGGCGCTGGTGCTTATCTACGCGCAAACCTTCCCGTCGATGACCAGTCAGAGCGAAATTCTGGTGCGGCTGCTGCTGTGGCTATGGGTTGCGATTAACACCGCCATTCTGGTGACGCTGCTGGTTAACGCCTGTTTCCGGCAGGCCTTTCCTGGCTATCAGTTCAGGGCCCGTCTCGTGGTTATGTTGCGTCAGACGGCGCAGATCCTTACCCAATCAGGCGACGGAAAATCACGGCCAACCTTTAAAGAGATTGCCGGACAGTTTAGCCAGCTGCAATCTCTGTATCAGCAGGCCTCACGGGCGACCCCGGAGATTGCCGCCAGTCCGCAGCTCTGGCAATCGCTGATGGCCGCCGTACTGCGCTGCTATCATTTGACGGCGCTGTTACAACCGGGTGATGACCATCCCCATGAGCGCCAATGGATAGCTCACGAGCTTACCGCGCTGGCGGAGAATCTGCCCGCCGCCGCAACGGCCGATTTTCAGCCGCGCGATGTACCGCAGGAGAGCGCTAATAGCGTGATTTTGCAGGAAATCGCGCAGATCCTGACGCGGTTTGCACGCGGCGAAACGATCCCGCTGCCGCAGGGCGAAGTGGAAAAAGCCCCGCTCCTGTTACCGGATGCATGGTCCAATCCGGCCTACCTGCATTTTGCCCTGAAAACGCTACTGGCGACTCTGCTGTGCTACGTTTTCTATACTGCCGCCGACTGGCAGGGCATCCACACCATTATGTTGAGCTGCGTGATTGTCGCCCAGCCCGGTCTGGGAGCCACCATGCAAAAAACGTGGCTACGCATTGGCGGCGCATTGCTGGCGACGCTGATTGCCCTACTGTTGATCGTCTTTGTTCAACCCTGGACCGACTCGCTGAGCGGCCTGCTGGCGATGACCCTGCCGGTTTTCGCGCTGTCCGCGTGGATTGCGGCCGGTTCAGAGCGCATCGCCTACGCCGGTATTCAGATCGGCTTCACCTTCGCGCTGGCATTCCTGAGCTGGTTTGGCCCGCTCAGTAACTTAACCGAACTGCGCGACAGGGTTATTGGTATTCTGCTTGGCGTACTGGTCTCCTCAATTATTCATCTCTATCTGTGGCCGGATAGCGAAGCGCCGCAGCTCAAAGCACGTCTGGCGCAGTTGTATCGTCAGCTTGCCCATACCCTCTCCGCCCGCGATGATGAGATCAAACTGGTGCCGCTGTTTGCGGCGCTGACCAGCAGCGAAACGTTAATGCATCGGGTTGCCGCCGAGCCGCTGGGAACCTACGCGCATCCCTATCCTGATGCCAAAAACTGGCCGGTTCGCGCGACCTTTAACCAGGCCGAGGAAATTGCGTGTTTAAGCGAAGGCTATCGGCTATGCGCCTTGCCGGAAGACACCTTTTTAGCCGACTGCGCCAGGCGGCTTGCGGCCTACGCCCGCGATATCAACCCGTCGCCAAACCCGGCGGAGCCCGCGCGCGCGCTTCATCCGGACCCGGCCAATCCTTTCGGCACGCCGCTGGTCAACGCCCTGGCCGCGCTGCCGGAGTGGTCTTTTACATCATCCGTTATCCTGCCACAGGCAACCAGGTCATGAGAAAAATAATCCTCCCCACGCGCTTCTGGCACGCCTCGCCGCTGGCCTTTGCCCTGATGTTATTGACCGGCTGCGCGTTAATTCAGGACGATCCCGGTCAGGTACCGATGATCAACCCCCAGCAGGCAGAACTGGCGCAGGTGATTCATCTGGCGAACAGCGGCTGGCCGCGTGCCCGCTGGTGGGAAGACTATCGGGATCCTCAGCTCAATATGCTGATCAATCGCGCGTTGCAAAACTCGCCGACCATGCAGGCTGCCAGGCTGCGTATTTCACAATCGCAGTCAACGGTCGAGCTGGCGCAGTCGGCAATGGGCGTACAGGCCACCGCCGTGGCAGCGCAAAACCGCCTGCGGGTAACCAACAGACAGTTCACCTGGCCCTATTCATACTCGCTACCGGTGGATAAAAACGGTCCCTGGTACACGCTGAATACGGTTGGCGTCGGGGCGACGCTGAATATCGATTTATGGGGCGCCGATCGCGCCCGTGTCGCCGCGGCGATTGGCGAGAAGAATGCCCGCCTGGCCGAAACTGCCGGCATCGAACTGGACCTCGCCAGCAGCGTGGCCCAGCTCTATTTCGCAATGCAGGCCACCTTCCAGAAAATCGAATTGCTCAATCAACTGACCGCTATCGCCCGGCTCTCGGTGCAGGCGCATGAACATCGTACTCAGCGTGGCATTGAAGATAGCGTCGATGTCGCCAACGCTCGGGCCGAACTGCTGGCGGCGCAGCAGCAGGTGATTACCGCGCAAGGGACGCTGACGCAGTATCGGGAAACGCTGCGGGCGCTCATTGGCGCCGATGCGCATAATATGCCGGAGATTCATCCCGTGGCGCTGCCGTCGCTCCAGGAGACGCTCCCCGACTCGCTCTCCTTTGCGCTGCTGGCCCGCCGCCCGGATCTGCAGGCCCTGCGCGGCTATGTCAGTGCCTCCATCAGCCAGGTGGATGCGGCAAAAGCGGCGTTTTATCCGCATTTTGATATCAAGGCTTTCTGGGGTTACAACGCCCTCAGCGTCGGCGACTTGTTTAAGTCCTCTTTCCAGCAGATCAACCTGCTGCCGGGACTCTATTTACCCCTGTTTGACGGCGGGCGCTTAAACGCCAACCTGAAAGCGACGCGCACGGCGAGCAATATTCTGATTAAGCAATACAACCAGGCGGTACTGGATGCGGTTCGCGATGTGGCGATTAGCTCCAGCCAGCTGAACGATTTGAACCAACTGGCCGCCCTGCAACAACAAAAAGTGACGGCGGCGATGGCGACCACTGACAGCGCCAGCGCCCACTACCAGCGCGGGCTGCTCAGCGACTATGCGGCGCAGGAGGCGCGCCGTCCGGCCATCGCCCAACAGCTTTTGCTGCTGGATATCGAGGCCCGGCGCCTCAGTACCGATGTCTCGTTAATTAAAGCATTGGGCGGCGACTATCGCGGCCCGGCATCAAGCGGGAGTGAAAAGCCACGCTAACTTAACAGGCGCCACTGCCGCGCCTGATTGACCGCCTGAATGCGGCCTTTAACCTGTAGCTTTTCATAAAGCTGTTTAAGGTGCCATTTGACAGTCTCCGCAGAAATACCCAGTTCGCGGGCGACGCCTTTATTGGAATAACCGTCGGCAATCAAACGCAGCGTCTGCTGCTCCCGCTCAGTAAGGTGCAACGCGGGCGGCTTATTGATCACGATGCCGACAGCCGCAAAGCGGGAGAGCAAAGACGATATATCGGCGATCAGCGGATCATCTGCCGCGCCGCGCTTCAGCCTCTCCTCCAGCAACGCAGCCATGTCTGCGCCGCCATCCAACAGGCTGCGCAGTAGCCCCTGATGCAGCGCGCGTGAAAACGCGGGCCGGAAGACGTCCATCGCCTGTTCGCATGCTTCTGCCTGCCACAGGGCGACCGCCTGCATCAGTCGCAAACGTACGGCAAACAGCCACTCGCCGCTGGTTTCCCGAACGCTGGCCAGTTTATCCAACAGCCGCGCGGCAGCCTGCGGCTCACCATTCGCAATAAGTAAACGGCTCTGGCTTAAGGCAACATATCCGGCAACCGCGTCCGTCTGGTCAAAAGACTGTAAACGAAGCAGCAGCGCATCAGCAGCCAGTTTATTCCCCGCGTGGAGCGCGAGCGCGAGGCGCTCCGCCAGCAACGGTGCCTGCGCCCGTAGCCAGCCTCGCTGAACAGCCACCCCCTCAGCATGAAGTAACAGCGATTCAGCTTCTGCTAACCGCCCCATTTCGCGGGCCTGACGGGCCAACACAACGTAACAACGGATCAGGCCGTCCGGCGGGCAAAAATCATCGATCATTCCCAGCCGTGGAATCAGCAGGTTTTGAATCTGCACTTCTTTACCCTGTTCCCAGGCGATCTCCGCCAGGATTGGCGCCAGAGTCGCGCCGCTGCTGGAATTCACGCCGGTATGTTGTTCGGCATGGCGCAGCGCACGGAACGCCTGGCGTTCCGCTTCGGCAAGATTACCCTGTCGCAGATAGCTCTGCGCCATAACGAACGCCCGGTAGACCTCCACAAACAGGTTGCGGTTAGCGACACGCACGCCCGACACTTTCTGCTGAACGTCCAGCGCCTGCTGTGGCCGGGAATCCGCAAGGTGACAATAGCTGAGGATGTTGCACACCAGGCCATCGACCCAGATATCGCCGCAAGGGACCTCGCGCAATAGCGGTTCAACGATAGCGATACTGCTGGCAATATTGTCAGCGAAGGCTTCGCAGATAGCGCGAACCACGCGTAATTTGACCCACGAACTGTGAGTCAGCACATCGCTATGCGCCGCGACTTGCGCATCAATAGCATCCAGCAACTGGCGCGCCTCACCAAAACGGAAGCGATGCGCTAACGCCCAGGCCAGATTAAGCTGTAGCGCAATGCGCGACGGGTCCTGACTGGCGGGTAAATAGCGGATCCAGCGCACCAGAGTATCAATATCCCCCTCTTCCGCCAGCGACTGCGCGCCGGCTTCCGCATCTTTCGCCACCGACTTCCCGGCGGCCAGCGCATGGCGTATCGCCTCAGCCCATAGCTGCTGCGCAGCGAACCAGCCGCTGGCGCGATCGTGCAACTGGCGAATATCAATCTCACGGCTGTGGCGCAAGCGGTACCGCAGGGCGTCGCGCATCAGCGGGTGGTAGCGAAACCAGACGCCGCTCTCGTCCAGCGCGGACAGAAACAGGTTGTGCTGTTCTATCCATTGCAACATCTCCCTGGCGTTATTTTTGCCGCTGACGGCATCACACAACGCCGGATGCAGACGATTAAGCACAGAGGTATGCAAAAGAAAGTCGAATACCGCCGGCGGCAGCGGCGCGAAAATAACTTCCTCCAGGTAGCGTGAGAGGGAGCGCGCGCTGGCGCTAAGCCCCGTCATCACCGTGGATGCGTCCGGGGACAGCGCGGCCATTTTCATCCCGGCCACCCACCCTTCCGTGAGCGCAATAAGTCGGGGAATAGCCTGCGGTTTAAGCCCGGCAGCGCCGGAAAAATATGCGCGGGCTTCGCCGGGGTTAAAACGCAACTCCGGGTCATACACCTCCAGCAACTGATCCTGCATTTGCAGGCGGCTAAGAGCCAAAGGCGGTTGGTAGCGACTACCGATAATCAAGTGCAGAGCCGGCGGCGCATGGTTCAGCAGCCAGCTCATCCCCTGGTGAATCGCCGGATCGCTGATGTACTGGTAGTCGTCAAGAATCAGATACAGCGGGTGCGGGCACTGGTTAAGCTGATTGACAAGTTCGGCAAAAAACAGCGTGATATCAGCAGGCAGTTCCCCTTGCAGAATATGCAGAAACGGCGGGCTCCATCCCTGCCACAGCGGCCTTAACGCCTCCTGTAGATAGCGCATAAACAGCAGCGGCGCGCCGTCATCTTCATCCAGGTTCAGCCACGCCAGCGCATCCCCCTGCTGCTGGCGGTATCGATACCACTGCGCCAGTAGCGTCGTTTTACCAAAGCCTGCCGGGGCGCACACCAGCGTTAAGCGGCGAGATACAGCGGCGTCAAGGCGCTGCAGCAGACGTTCCCGCAACAGCAGCGTTTCCGCCGTACGGGGCGGCGTAAAGCGGGTGGAGATAAGCGGCAACGTGCGCGTAAAGCGAAAAGGTTCCTGGTGATCAAACGCTGCCAGTGGATCATCCGCTGAGGATAAAAAAGCCATACCACGATTACCTCTTGATTCCGTCCGTCCGGCTATCCCCCCCATCAGGGGAGTAGGCCATGCTTGTCGTGCCCGATAGAGTAGTTTAATCCTCCGCCACTGCTACGTCGTCAGTCGCGGATATCCATAGTTTATTAATCAGTACAAGGTGAGTACAGAATATGGCTATCGAAAATAAAGTTGCGTTAGTGACCGGCGCCGGTCAGGGCATTGGCCGCGGTATTGCATTACGTCTGGCCAAAGACGGCGCATCGCTGATGCTGGTCGACGTGAACCCGGAAGGGATTGCCGCCGTCGCCGCCGAAGTTGAAGCGCTCGGTCGTAAAGCGGCCACCTTCGTCGCCAATATCGCCGATCGCGATCAAGTCTATGCCGCCATTGATGAGGCGGAAAAACAGCTGGGCGGCTTCGATATTATCGTTAACAACGCCGGGATCGCGCAGGTACAGGCGCTGGCTGATGTCACGCCTGAAGAAGTCGATCGGATTATGCGCATCAACGTTCAGGGCACCTTGTGGGGAATTCAGGCAGCGGCGAAAAAATTCATCGACCGTCAGCAGAAAGGGAAAATCATCAATGCCTGTTCCATTGCCGGTCATGATGGTTTTGCGATGCTGGGGATCTATTCCGCCACGAAATTTGCCGTGCGCGCCCTGACCCAGGCGGCGGCGAAAGAGTACGCCAGTCGCGGTATTACGGTTAACGCCTATTGTCCGGGGATTGTGGGAACCGGTATGTGGACCGAAATCGATAAGCGTTTCTCGGAAATTACCGGCGCGCCGGTTGGCGAAACCTACAAAAAATATGTGGAAGGCATCGCCCTTGGCCGCGCCGAAACGCCGGACGATGTGGCAAGCCTGGTCTCCTATCTGGCAGGCCCGGACTCCGATTATGTTACCGGTCAGTCGATCCTGATCGATGGCGGTATTGTTTACCGTTAAACGTCAAACCCGGCGCAGAACGCGCCGGGTATCTGAAAGACTAATAGCCTATCCCACCAGGCGTTATTGGCGCAGACAGTTTGAACACGGCCAGCGCGGAAGAACCGGAGCGTACACGTAGTACGTGAGGATTCTGAGCACTGCCCAGGTTCAAAATGACAAGCGAAATAGCCCTAACGGGATAGGCTCTAAGCGTTGACGGTCGGTTCCTGCGACTGCCTGTTGCGGGTATTTTCCAGCATCCGGCGAACCGGCACAATCAGCACGCACAGTACCGCCGCGCAGATCAGCAGCGCAATTGAACAACGCGCGAACAGGTCTGGCAGCATCTCCAGTTGATCGGCCTTCACATGACCACCAATCAGGCCCGCCGCCAGGTTACCCAGCGCGCTGGCGCAGAACCACAACCCCATCATCTGGCCGCGCATTCTTTCCGGCGCCAGCAGCGTCATGGTCGCCAGACCAATCGGGCTCAGGCATAGCTCACCCAACGTCAGCATCAGAATACTGCCCACCAGCCACATCGGGGATACGCCTGTCCCGCCGTTGCTCAGGACATTTTGCGCCGCCAGCATCATCAGGCCAAAACCCACCGCCGCGCACAAAATACCGATAACGAACTTGGTGATACTGCCAGGACGCACGTTTTTACGGGCCAGCGCAGGCCATGCCCAGCTAAAGATCGGCGCCAGCAGAATAATAAACAGGGCGTTGATCGACTGGAACCACACCGCCGGGATCTCAAAAGTGCCAATCATACGGTTGGTATAATCATTGGCGAACAGGTTGAACGAGGTCGGTTTTTGCTCAAATGCGGACCAGAAAAAGGCGGCGGAGATCAGCAGAATAAAGCACACCAGCAGGCGGGCCCGCTCTTTTCGGTTCAGCCCGGCAAAAGCGAACAGGTAGATAAAATAGAGCACCACCGACGCCGCAATCACATAGACCAGCCCGCTGGCCACCGCGACCGGGTTAATCACAATAACGCCCCGGGTAATCAAGGCGACAATCACCGCCACGCCGACCGCCAGCGCCAGCAGCCAGGCGCCCACGCCGTTTCTTTTCACCACCGGGTTATTCCAGGTTGAATCCAGTCCGACTTCGCTGTCGTAGCGTTTCATCGCCGGAACCGCAAAGACACGAAAGATCACCAGCGCGATCAGCATCCCGATACCGCCGATACCAAAGCCCCAGTGCCAGCCGTGGGATTTGATCAGCCAGCCGGAGATCAGCGGCGCAATAAACGACCCCATGTTGATACCCATATAGAACAGCGAGAAGCCACCGTCCCGGCGCGCGTCGCCTTTCTTGTACAGCGTACCAACCATCACTGAAATACAGGTTTTGAACAGGCCGGAACCGAACACAATAAACATCAGGCCGATAAAGAACAGGCTTTCGCCCATCACCGCCGACAGCGCAATAGACAGATGGCCCATGGCGATCAGGATTGAACCGTACCAGACCGCCCGTTGCTGCCCGAGCCAGTTATCCGCCAGCCAACCGCCCGGCAGCGCAGCAAGATACATGGTTCCGGCAAAAATACCGACGATCGCCGAGGCGTTTTCACGAGAAATACGTATCTGATGAGGATAATGGCAGGAAAGACCGATAAAAATAACAATTTCAGTTGTGAATAGGTTGTTATCAAGGATCGTCGGCAATCCAGTACCTGCTGTCTGCACAGGGGGGAATCACCGGGGAAAAAGCCTTTGCATATTCCGAAAAGGCATTCTTACTTATGCTATTCCAGATAGCTCTTTTTTTGCTTTTAATCGCGCCAGTACTGGTCGAAAAATGGACGATTACAATGAAAATAAGAACGCTTTCTCTTACCCTGATCCTTACCATAACAGCCCGCAGGGAGAGTATCGCGAATGTCACGCCTCAGAAGTAGCGGAAGCGCTTAAAAGCGCCCGTTCGGTGATCATTACCCCCGGCTATGGGATGGCGGTGGCGCAAGCGCAGTATCCAGTACAGGAATTAACCAGCCGACTCATTACACAAGGTGTGCAAGTACGATTTGGCATCCATCCGGTCGCCGGGCGTCTGCCGGGGCATATGAACGTGCTGCTGGCTGAAGCTAAAGTGCCTTATGATATCGTACTGGAGATGGAGGAAATTAATGACGACTTCAGCGATACCGACGTGGTGCTGGTCATCGGTGCCAACGATACCGTTAACCCGGCTGCGCAGGAAGATCCCGGTAGCCCTATTGCCGGCATGCCAGTGCTTGAGGTATGGAAAGCCCAACAGGTTGTGGTGTTCAAACGTTCAATGAATACCGGTTACGCCGGCGTACAAAACCCGCTTTTCTTTAAAGAAAATACCGCAATGTTGTTCGGCGATGCAAAAACGAGCGTAGAAGCCATCCTGGCTCAACTCTGACTCGCAGCGTTCAGCCGGAAGTAACGTCGCGTCTCCCCCCCGGACCGTGGATGCAGCACTTAGCACGATACATATTTTCAAACTGCTCCGGGCTGCTTCCACAACAGGCGCACTGCCATCACCCGCCATGAGTCACACTCAACATTACTCAATCGCATGGCGGGTATTCACTGAACTCAACCCGAGTCTCCCGATACATTCAGCGTCTATCATCCAACCGAAAAAAATCCCGCCGATGTCCAGTGCCCTTCGGGCCTGGGCATTGTAAGCGTCCCCTGCATCTTAAATGACACAGAGATAGCGGCCAGACCCGCAGGAATGCGGCGCGTCAAAACGAGTTAGCTGGCGCCCCATCGATTACCGTCGAGAGCCGGTTTGCGGTGTGCAAATTCAGCACGCATGCGTCCCAGGTAAATGACAAATAACGGTTTTGTCGCCTGCGCATAACGGTGACTTTCCAGCATGAGAATTAATCAGAGCAGAGAGAATACAAAGATCAAAAACTAGAAAAAAGATTTCATTTTAAATATAAATAAATTTTTTGTTTTTATGTGATTTGCGTCACTCTCGAATGTTAAAATATTGTATAAATATATTTTATTATTTAAATTCATTATGTTACACGCGAATAACCATTGCTTTGTAAGTGATATGCTAATGGTCAAAGTGATTGACCAGACATGTTTTTTTGATCAACACCACACTTTTTGAAATGGAAATTTTATTTGTTTTGTGTTTTGGTTTTTTGGTTTCATAATCAATTCGAATTCATTTTAATAGTCACCGTTATAAGCGGGAGCTCAGACAGGCGGAAGCGATGGATACAATCAGATTAGCAATGCCCCAGGCATTTTCAAGGCTCTTTGATAATCAATATGTTAACGCTTATTCAACCGCTGTTTTCGTCACTGGACACCGGTGTGTCACAGGCCTGAGGCCAACTCTGGGAAAAGATGCTGGTGAACCTGATGTTCATCAGCGGGAATAGATAAGAAATGGAGCATATCGTGACCGGCAATATCAGGCAGGACCTGTCCATCAGTTTCTTGCCTGTTAGACTCCGGTTAAGTCCGGCGCAGCTAACACAATGACCGCTGCAACGACGACTGTCACGGATCGCGTTCCATTATCACTTCTGCCAGGAGATGAGTATGCAGCCCGACAACCAGTTTTTAGCGTCCAAAATTGGGTTAAGCAATGGTTCAGGCATTAGCACTAATCATGCTTTCCCTAAAGGAAGTAAATTCCTCGATCGCATTTTTCACCAAAAACAAATTACGTGTTCCTGTATTAATGCAATGCATATATTAACCAGTTCACTAAAACATCGGTGTTGTGCCGCAGCATACACAGGATCAAGTCCGGGATTATCCGCTTTCACGCGTTATTCTTCGGGTAGACCAGATTAGGAAATCATATTGCACTTTGGGATATTTAAAGTTTTCCCAAAGACGAATTTTTGCTTTTTTATTTGAGGGTTTGTTTTGTAGTTTTTATATAAACGTTTTTAGAGATAAAAATTTTAATTTCATACGTGAGGGTATGATCATGGGTTACGTTGAAAAAAAACACAATATCGCTTATGTACTGGCGATTTGTACCGTGGCCGCACTCGGTGGCCTGCTACAGGGATATGATACATCTGTTATTTCAGGAGTCATTGAACCTTTAACGCAACATTTTAAACTGGAGCCGTCTCAAACCGGCTGGGCCGTATCCAGCATTGTTATTGGTTGCGTACTTGGGGCCTATATGGCCGGGAAACTGGCCGATCGTTATGGCCGAAAAATGGCTCTGACCATTACTGTTTTCTTCGTCCTTATTTCTGTCGCGGGTATGGCTCTGGCGACCAATTTTACCCTGTTTATCTTATTCCGTATTTTGGGTGGATTTGGTATCGGTTTATCCTCCGTTGTCTCGCCGATTTATATGACAGAAGTCGCACCTCGCGACTATCGTGGCCGGGTAGTGGCCATGAATATGATCTGTTTCGTCGGTGGCCAGGTACTGGTGCTGATGGTTAACTATCTGATTGTCCGCGGCGCGGATCATGAATGGCTGGTCAGCGCAGGATGGCGCTATATGCTGGGTTTTGGCTTGCTTCCTTGCGTACTTTTCCTGCTCCTGGTCAAATTTATTCCGGAATCTCCCCGCTGGAACGTGATGGTGGGCAAGAATGATGAAGCACTGAGGACGCTGTCGCGTATTTCGAATGCCGAACACGGTAGCCGGGTATTGAGGGAAATTCAAAATTCATTTCATGCTGATACGGCGGCGGCGAAATTTCATGAATCAACTGAGAAAAAGCTAAGCAGTCGAAATAAGATGTTTATCTTCATTGCGGCTATGATTGCCGTATTTAACCAGTTATCTGGAATTAACGTCATTCAGTACTTTGGCCCGACATTGCTGATGAATGTCACTGGTAATATGGAAGAAGCCATGCTGATGGTGACCTGGCTTGCTGGGCTACAATTTATCGGCGTAGTGGCCGGTATGATGTTGGTTGACCGCATGGGACGTCGCTCTCTTCTGCAAATCGGCTCCTGCGGTACCTTCATCTGCCTTGCCTTCACGTTCCTGACGTTCTACTACGGTGTAAAAGGCTTCACCTCAATTATCGGTCTGCTCGGTTTCATGTTTATCTTCGGCCTGACCTGGGCGCAAATTGCCTGGACTGTAGTTGGTGAAATTCTGCCAAACCGCTTACGCGCTATAGGAATGGGTATTGCCTACGCCGCACTGTGGGGATCCAACTTTATTATCAGCCAGATTTTCCCTGTCATGAATGATAACCCCTGGCTGCGTGAACACTTTCATGGCGGCTTCCCGCTGATGCTGTTCGCTATCTGCTGTTTGATCTCCTGGTGGTTCGTCCATCGCTATATCCCGGAGACGAAAGGGGTATCGCTGGAGAAAGTCGAAGCGCTTGTCTCCGCCCGTATTGAGAAAAATTACGTAGCATCTTCTGTAACCAATAAAATTACAACCCGTTAACTCCAGAAAAGAGAAAGAGGTTATTATGACTATTCATATTGCAAATGCACCTTGTAGTTGGGGTGTTGATGATCCGAAAACCCCGTACCTTCCATCCTGGGAAAAAGTATTAACTGAAGCAAGTAAAGCAGGATATAAAAGTATTGAACTTGGGCCATGGACTTATTTGCCAACGGACCCGAAAAAATTAACTGAAGAACTCAATCGTTACGATTTATCGATTGTCGCCGGGACTATTTTTGATGATTTGGTGAGTGAAAGTAATTTTGCCAATATTGTTGAACTGACGCACAATATTTGCCGTAACCTGTCAAAAATCCCGACGGCTGAAAAAAGCCATGGGGCGAATTATCCCGCACCTTATCTCGTGGTGATTGATTTCGGTAACCCGGAGCGCGCCAAATATGCGGGTCATTCGGATAAAGCGCCGCGTTTAAGCACTACCGACTGGAACAGAATGGTTGAGCATATTAAACATATCAGTACGCTGGCGTGGAACGAATATGGCGTGCGTGCAGTCATTCATCCGCATGCCGGTGGCTGTATTGAATTTGCTGATGAAATTATTCAGATAGAAAAAGATATTCCGCATGATATCGCCGGACTGTGCCTGGATACCGGCCATCTCTATTACTCCGGGATGGACCCGGTGACCTGGCTTGAGCGTTATTTCTCACGCCTGGATTATATCCATTTCAAAGACGTCAATGGCGATGTCCACAAAAACGTGCTGGAAAAAGGTCTGGATTTCTTCGCTTCCTGCGCAGAAGGCGTGATGTGCCCAATCGGTAAGGGCGCCATTGATTACCCTGCGGTGAAAGCCCTGCTGTCCCGCCTCAATTATCAAGGGTGGATTACGATCGAACAAGAACGTGATCCTCGTCAGGCCGAGGGAAGTCTGCATGATGTGACTCAAAGCCTGGTCTATCTCAAATCAGTTGGTTTTTAACAGGAGAATTCGCTCATGATCAATGGATTAAAACCTCTGGATCGCTCTTTACGTTGGGGGATGATCGGCGGCGGCGGCACTAGCCAGATTGGTTATATTCACCGCTCAGCAGCCCTGCGTGATGGTTCTTTTGCTTTGCTGGCTGGCGCGCTGGATATTGATGCTGAACGTGGTCGCGCGTTTGGCGTCAAGCTGGGGATAGTCCCGGAGCGCTGCTACCCGGATTACCAGACCATGTTCCGCGAAGAAGCAAAACGTCCGGACGGTATTGAAGCGGTATCCATTGCGACGCCAAACAATACCCACTTTGAGATCAGCAAAGCAGCTCTGGAAGCCGGCATTCATGTGATATGTGAAAAACCGCTCTGCTTTACCGGAGAAGAGGCAAAAGTGCTGGACGAACTGAGTCAGCAGAAGAAAAGAATTATCGGTGTGACCTATGGCTACTCCGGATACCAGATGATTTTGCAGGCTCGCGACATGGTGCAGCAGGGGCTGCTGGGGGAAATCCGCATCATTAATATGATGTTTGCCCATGGTTTCCATGCCGAGGCGGTGGAACTGGAGAGTCCCAGTACGCGCTGGCGCGTCGATCCTAAATATGTCGGGCCGAGCTACGTTCTCGGCGATCTGGCGACCCATCCGTTGTTCCTGGCTGAAACAATGGCGCCGCATCTGAATATCAAACGTCTGCTGTGCTCCCGTCAAAGCTTTGTCAAAAGTCGTGCTCCGCTGGAAGACAACGCTTATGTGTTGATGGAGTATGACAACGGCGCGGTGGGTTCAATGTGGTGCTCGGCGGTAAACAGCGGGTCGATGCATAGCCAGAAAGTCCGGGTTGTCGGCTCGAAAGCCAGCCTGGAATGGTGGGATGAGCACCCCAATCAACTGCGCTATGAAATTCAGGGAGAACCGGTGCGTATTCTGGAACGCGGTATGCCATACCTTGCACCAGAAGCGCTGGCCGATGACCGCATTAGCGGTGGTCATCCTGAAGGGCTGTTTGAAGCATGGTCGAACCTGTATCGCCGCTTTGCGCTGGCCATAGATGCATCCGACCGCGGAGATGAGGCTTTCCTGAAGACATTCTGGTATCCCGGAGTACATTCCGGTCGTATCGGGGTGAATTGGGTGGAACACTGTGTAGCATCTGCCGACCAGGGTGGCCAGTGGGTCGAGTTTTCTGTTCGCTAATCAATGCCAGGGAGCGCCGTCAGGCGCTCCCTGAAAGGATATCGCCATGTCAGAAATCCCATCAATTGAAGTGCTGGAACAACAGGAACAGCGTTTACGTCTGGCGCATTTCGATCACCGGGCCGCCTGGTTTATCGGTAACTTGCTCTATGAGCGAGCTAACGCAGAAGCCTTACCCATCGCCATTGAAGTGTACGCCTGGGGGCAACCGTTATTTCTGGTAGCCCTGCCCGGTTCCAGTAATGAAAATCTGGAGTGGATCGCCCGTAAACGGCATACCGTACTGCGTAATGCTCATGCCTCCTTGCTCACCGGGGAGCGTTATAAAGCGCAAGGCATCACAATGGAAGACTTACCCTATCTTGATCCCCAGATCTATACAGATAGCGGCGGATGTTTCCCTTTGCTCACACCGGGTGGCGCAGTATTTGGCGCGGTAACGGTCAGCGGTCTGGCATCCCACGACGATCATGCGCTCGCCGTATGGGCTATTGAGCAATATCTTGCGTCTGAGAAATAAACGGCCGCTCTGGCGCCATCAATAATCACCAGATAGTTTGCAGAAATTAAATATTGCTTTGCTGAGTGCCGATGCGCATATCATCACTCATGCGAGTCACAGGCGTTTTTAACAGCGCCAGCGCTGGTCAAAGAAGCGATGCCCAGGGATGGGCTGAGTGATATTTAATGTACATGCATTTTAAGCGTTCTTTTGTATATACGAGCTGATAATATTTTCTGATATACAACCATAGTAGCTGTCATTACCCCTGATTCAAACGAGCGTTTCACCAATATCCAGGTATATTCCCCAAGGCTAACGCCAGGCCTGCCCCAGCTTATTTTTGTCGCAAGGAGCATTCCACTGCACAATATGTCACTTCTTAATTAAATTTTCTTAATGTATCAATCGTATCCTTTTGAGTGAGCGTTTTTTAATGAATACTGTAACTATTGAGGAAATCATTCGGTCAGCACTGACATGCCTTTATTACTCACAATCTTTATTTCACTTTTGAGTAGCATACTAATTATCGGTACAACAGCAATAGCGTCGCCGCATCACGCTGCGATAAACCCGGCTAAACTTACGCCCCATCCAGAATCCGCAAGTAAACGGCCACCCCGTGCTAACGCGGTAAATTCGGCAAAGCTCCGAACATTATTAAGAGAGTATGATAATCGCCAGTTGGGGAAAGTCACAAAAAATGAACCCCGTTCTTCAGTTCAAAGAAAAATGGTGTACAACCGGACAGCGCCAAATATTCGTTATACCGCTCTGAAAAAAGATCCGGGCGCAAAGGCGTTAGTAAAGAGGGGATTGTTAAAAAGCGCCCGGAAAAAAAGTCCGGAATACCGTCACGCGGTTACAACAAAAATGTTGTTCTCATACACTTCGCGAATTACTGATGATATCCCTGACAGCCTGGCATTCCGGACTCTTCATACAGAACATTATCTCCGGGTCAGACAGAATGCTGTAAAAAAATTGCTGGAACAGCTTGGCAAGCCTTACCAATGGGGGGGCGCTTCCCCTTATAGCGGATTCGATTGCAGCGGTCTTGTCTATTACGCCTATAAAGACCTCGTTAAAACGCCGCTCCCCAGGACGGCTAATGAAATGTTTCATCACCGTGATGCGGCCTCAGTCAATAAAAATGAGCTGGAACAAGGAGATCTGGTATTCTTTCGGATTCACAAAGGTTCAGCCGACCATGTTGGCGTATATCTTGGTAACAATCGGTTTATCCAGTCCCCACGTACCGGTTCCGATATACGAATCAGTAAATTAACCGATGAATACTGGCAAGCACATTATGTCGGCGCTCGCCGGGTTGTCACGCCGCAAACCATTCGTTAAACAGACCAGGGGCGACTTAGAGTCTATCCAATTAGGGCTGTTTTATTTGCCATTTTGAACCTGGGCGGTGCTCAAACTGCCTGCAACAATAACACCGGGTGGGATAGGCTCTTAATACTTCAGATGATTCGGCGCATCTTTCGGACGGCATCGCTATTCACACCAGCCACCTCATCAGTCTCCTTGAGTCAGAAAAATTGCCTGACAAATAACGTGGCGCCGGGTATCGACATCATTTACATGCTACTTTCCGGTCTGCACCAAAGCCATACCAGTACCGCTGACATACACATAATTGAGATGACGACACTAGGGATATGCGGCACGGTCAGTATCATAATGGTCGCTGAAAAAGCCATAGCCAGCGTGGACATCCATTTGGCCCGTCTGGGCATGATCCCTTTCCGCCAGTTCTCCAGCACAGGTCCAAACCAGCGATGATCAACGATCCATGAATGAAGACGCGGGGAACTGCGCGCCGCGGCCCAGCAGGCAAGCAACAAAAACTCAGTGCACGGCAATCCGGGAACAATCAGGCCAAAAGCCGCCAAAATCAGGCTGACTATCGCCAGAAGGCGAAACAACATGCGGGCCACGCCGCGGGATATTTTAGGTCTGTCACTACAAGTAATCCACTGACGCATTAAAAGAGCCCGCTCAACATAACATTTAAAGTTAACCGACATGCTTCACCAGCTTATAGCCAAAATAATTCAGGTTGCATCCGGGCGGCAGCTAAACGCATCCTCCGGATGCCTGGCGCCCCGTACCTGACCGGGGCCTGCGCACGCGCTTTATTTCGGTATAAACAAAATCTTTACCACCAGAAAAATCTCCCTCGGAAATCATGAAATCCCCGGGGGATAAAATCAACAGACAGATAATTAAGAATTATTAATTGAAGAACGCCCCCTGGCTATTCCTTAAAAAACTGAGAAGGAAATGCATCATTTACACCGCTTCAGGCACAGATAGACACATAAACCCGGATGGGTATTCTGAAAACAAACTTTGCCGCCATGCAGCTCCGCAATGGCTTTTACCAAAGATAACCCCAACCCATATCCGCTGCTGGAGTAACGCTGCTCCAGGCGTTCAAAACGTTCAGTCGCTTTTTCCTGCAGAGACTCCTGGATACCGGGCCCGTAGTCTGCCACATATAACGATAACCACCCCCGGTACAAGCGATAGCCAAGTCTGATGCATCCCCCTTCTGAGGCATACTTAAGCGAATTCTCAATCAGGTTCGCCAGCGCCTGAAATACCAGGGCGCGATCGAAAAACATGACAATATCAGAACTCTGCTCTACCACTATGCGACAGGCTCGCTCTTCTGCCAGCGGTTGATAATATTCCACAACATCTTGCAGGAGTTCCTGTGCAGAAAGTGAAGATAGCTGATGGATACAGCGCCCACTTTCAATCTCACCAATTCGCATAACGGTGCGAAACAACGCTAAAACCGTCTGGACTTCATTAACCGCATGCTCCACCTCTTTTCTGGCTTCAACCGTCAAATCCGGTCTTTCTGAAAGGGTATATAGTCTGTTATGTAAATGAGTAAGAGGCGTACGTAATTCATGTGCAATGTGTCCCGCATTATTACGCACTTGTTCCATCAGACGGTCAATTCTATCTAAATTCTGATTGATATCCACGCTCAATGCGTCGAAATCATTACCATAAGAAGAAACCGGCATTCGCACCTGTTTTTCACCGTTACTATAACGGTGCAACGCTTCGCGAATTTGCCTTACGATTTGTAAGCTTCGTAAGCTAAATTGCCTGCTGACATACAAGCAAAACAATAACACAACAAATACGCCGGTGCCTGCCACGAGAGGGATCGTGCGTACCCGTTCTAACATCGGCAATATATTATATGCCCGAAAAAGAATGCCGCCATCCTGCAGTAATACCGTCAGCCCGACAATATTATTACTGCTGGCATCCTTAATCAGGGATTTAAGGCAGGCAACATCAATATGGCATTTTTCCGCGGACATGCTATAAACCGGCATATTGTGATACACCAGCGCCCCCTGAGGATCAATAACAATGACCTGCGCCATTCCATCATTATTGTCTCCCTGCAACTCATGTTGTAACTGGCTGATGATATCAGACGTTCTTTTCAGGGCGGATTTCACCGAGTAATCATAGATATCGTTGATGATGACGTCATGAACATGCCCGCGCACCAACGATTCGATCAGTATGCTGGAGCCAATCATGCTGACCATCGCCATCACCAGAAACAGAAACACGATGGTGATCGCCTGGCGGAAATTTGCGGTGGTGAGAAAATCAGGATAATGGCTGGCGCTAATCACCTGCCACTGGCCAACTTTCATTTGCAGGTAGCGGAGTAATCGACAAGCAAAAGTGTTCTGGAACATTGCTTACCTTTGCCCTGGCTGTTCCAGACAATAACCGACTGAACGCAGTGTCTTTATTAGCGGCCGGTCAAAACCTTTGTCTATTTTGGCACGCAGTTTCGACATATGGACATCAATCAGGTTGGTTTGCGGATCAAAATGGTAGCCCCATACCCGCTCCAGCAAATGCGTACGACTGGTCACTTTCCCCGGCGTTTCCATTAACATTAATAACAGTTTGAGCTCTTTGTCCGTCAGATCTATCGGCTTCCCTGCCCGCCAGACTTTACGCTGAAGACAATCAACTTTAAGATCCGCAAACGTGAGGACCGCGTTCTGCGCAGCATGACGCTTATCCCGACCAACAATAATATCCAGACGAAGCCTGAGTTCATTAAAATTAAAGGGCTTACCCAAATAATCTTCCGCGCCCAGTTCCAGCCCCATAACGCGGTCGACATCGCGATCTAATGCGGAAAGCAGCATAACAGGGGGATGCTCGCAATTTTGCAACTCACGTAAAACAGTAAAACCATCCATACCCGGCAGCATACGATCAAGCAAAATCACATCATAAACATCCTGACGTATGGCATTTAAAGCCTGAGAACCATCATGAATAATCTGGCAAATATGACCATGAACATGCAATTTTTCACCAAGCCATCGGCAAAGAACAGAATCATCATCAACCACTAAAACACGCATAATATCCCCAGAGTTTAAATGTATTCTTCTTTGTATTTTTTTGAATACCCGGTATTTGTGTCTTTTGCCACACGCGCACAACACGCTTTCACGCTGAAACTTTCACGCTAAATGTGGGCAGACATAGATTTTTACAAAAGATAATAGCAATCATTATCATTTAATAGCAAGAGCTAACCTGGATTTCACCTCTTTCAAACAACAAGGCACAAAATCACAACAATAAAACGTGCCCTTCGCTGGCGCTTCTCCTGTACGCCCAAATGCTGCCTGTGGCTAATAGTAAGCGATTGTCTTGTTCATGGGGGATCGTTAACAAAACTTAATATTGCCGTAAGCCAGACACGGCGCGGGTTTCACCGGAGCGGCCCTCCCCTCCTGATCTGAATCAATTTCCCTTCCGGACGACTATGACAGTCTTCGCCCAAATAACTGTAAATAGGATTCATTTTCATTAATGCATCCCCTTGTTCAGCTTCCAGGAGAAACTCAGCGATGCCCTTTGATTTCAGCAGCCATTATGCCCGTCCGGGTAATATGCCGTTTTCTCAACGTCGGGCGACCATGCCATGGCGCCAACAAGCCCCACTCAGCGCCAGCGAGCGACACAGCGCCTGGCAAGATCTACTGGCGCATCCATTGCCGAATAACCCACGTCTTCTCTATCTGCATATTCCCTTTTGCGCCACCCACTGCACCTTCTGCGGCTTTTATCAAAACCCGCTGAATGACGACACGCTGGAAAAATATTGCCAGGCGCTGTTACAGGAACTGGAAATGGAAGCCCACAGCCCCCTGCATCAGTCTGCCCCTATTCAGGCTATCTATCTTGGCGGCGGTACGCCAAGCGCGCTTAGCGCTTCCCAGCTCTCTATGATTATTCACGCTATTCGTCGCGCTCTCCCCCTGGCACGCGACTGCGAAATTACGGTCGAGGGGCGCATTCTTGATTTTGACGATCGGCGCCTTGAGGCCTGCCTTGAGGCTGGCGTTAATCGATTTTCGCTCGGTATTCAGACGTTCGACACCCGGTTACGACAACGCTTAGGCAGGCGAACCGGGCGACAGGCGATGATTGATTTCATCTGCCATCTTGCCGAACGCTCCCAGGCCACCCTGGTGGGAGATCTGATGTTTGGCTTACCCGGACAGACGCTCGAAAGCTGGCAAGACGATCTTGCCGTAATACGTCAGTTACCGCTGGATGGCATTGACCTTTATGCCCTCAATCTGTTCCCTTCAACGCCCCTGGCTAAAGGCGTGGCGGCGGGCAGGCAACAGCTCCCCACCCCAGAGTGGTGTCGCAATGCCTACACGCTGGCCTGTGATACCCTGGCCGCAGATAACTGGCGTCAACTCAGCAACAGCCATTGGGCGCGCACCCGCAAAGAACGTAACAGGTATAACTTGCTTATCAAAAGCGGCGCGGATTATCTTGCTCTGGGGTGTAGCGCGGGAGGATCGCTGGACGGCGCTGCCTTTATGAACCTGCGTAGTCTTCCTGATTATTTCGATAAAGTGTTGTGCGGGGAAAAACCATTAGCGATGATGACCCGCCGCAGCGCGGATTATCACTGGCGGATGGCTATTCAGGGCGGACTGGACACCGGTTATTGCGACCTGAGCGCTATATTGCCCGACCCCACCCAACTGATGCCGCTATTAACACAATGGCAAACCTGTGGATTATTGTCCTGCCAGTCAGAGGGCACGTTTACCCTGACAACCGAGGGCCGTTTCTGGGCAAGCAATATGCTGGACGCCCTGCAACAAATCATTCCGGTAATACGTCAGGCCTCCGCCTGACCAATACTTACCCATAAGAGGAATCACGATGAATTCATCTCACCGCTCCCCCTGGCTGATATTCGGCGCATCATCAGGCGTTGGCTTAGCGCTGGTACATCAGGGCTTAGCTGAATCGCGCACAATATATGCGCTGGTACGCTCCCCCGAAAAAGCGGCGATGCTCAGCGCCCTCGGCGTCAAAGTAATAGCAGGCGATGCGCTGGATGCCGGGCACGTTGAATTAGCCTGCGTCACTGCCGGTCCTGATGCGCGGATTGTTTCAACATTAGGCAGCCCGGAAACCGACTACGCCGGTAATCGGCTGATTATTGATACCGCAGAACGGTGCGGACTGAAATATATGTTGCTGGTGACATCCATAGGTTGCGGCGAAACCTGGCACACGCTTTCCGCCCGTGCCCGCCAGGCATTTGGACAGGCGGTAAGAGAAAAGTCCCTTGCTGAAAGCTGGCTGCGAACCAGTACGCTAAACGGTTGTATCGTGCGCCCTGGCGGCCTGAAACACGGTACCGCGACCGGCATGGCGATCCGGGTCGAAGGAGAAGCCCATGGCCTTATCTATCGTGAGGATGTCGCCCGACTAATCCGTCAGATGATTGATGACGAACAGTGTTATGGCCACACCTTTGCGGTGATAGACCCAACACTCGTAATATTAAATAAAATTTAGGTTTCTATAATTCGCTTGTCGCATACCTGAATTGCATGATAATACTGAAATATAATACAGCGCGAAAAATAGATGGGCTGGTTAATTCATTTCGGTGAAAATTAAACAGATATCACCATTTATTCATACCGGGTGATGCGGCAAGCATAGGTATTCCAATGGGCTTATTCAAATAAGTCACTCAGGCGATCACAGGTGGCCAACGCACAAGTAACCTGAAGAATAACAGTATATAGCCAGAAAAATGAAACCTGCCATCCATAATACAATAACGGTATCTCTGGCACTCCCTAATTTTTAATAAACAATGCAGGAAAAGAATGAAGCGGACTGAACTTTATCAACGTTATCTTGACGCCAAAGAAAACAATCCCCGGACATACGCCCGTGATCTGGCCAGCCAGCTTGGCGTCAGTGAAGCTGAGCTACTTGACGCGCGCGTCGGGCACGATGTGCAGCGCCTGAACGTCGATACACGTATCCTGCTCAACGCACTCGAAAATGTGGGAGAAGTGAAGGCGCTGACGCGTAATGATTTTGCGGTTCATGAGCATATCGGGGTTTATACTCAGCAGTCCCTTCATGGTCATGCCGGTCTCATCCTGAATCCTGGCGGGATTGATTTACGTTTGTTCCTGCAACACTGGCAATGTGTCTTTGCCGTTCACGAAGCCAACAAACACAGCCTGCAATTCTTTGATGGTCAAGGCGACGCGGTCCATAAAGTCTATGCATTGCCGGAAACAAATATGTCCGCATGGCAGGCGATAATTGCTGAATATGCAGATAATAGCAGGCAATCCTTTATTCCATCGCCTTCCCGCCGCCCTCAATATGCCGATAACGTAGATGCGGAAACGCTGGAACAAGAATGGCGAGCGATGACCGACGTTCATGATTTTTTCGTGTTACTGCACCGGCATAACCTTTCCCGCCAGCAGGCATTTAATGCGGTGAGCGACGATCTCGCATGGCGGGTTGATAACACCGCAGTACAGACAATACTGCAGCAGGCTCAGGCGGTGCAAAATGATATCATGATTTTCGTCGCCAACCGTGGCTGCGTTCAAATCTTCACCGGCATTGTCGAAAAGCTGGAGCCGTTAAGAGGCTGGTTAAATATCTTTAACCCACGTTTTACGTTACACCTGAAAGATGACGCTATCGCCGAAAGCTGGGTCACCCGCAAACCGACAAAAGATGGCTTTGTGACCAGCCTTGAGCTGTACGCGGCGGACGGTAGTCAAATCGCGCAACTGTTTGGCCAGCGCACCGAAGGCCAGCCGGAGCAGACGATCTGGCGCGAGCAAATCGCTTCTCTAACGCCGCTTACCGAACCGGAACAGGTATAATCTCGCTCGACGCGCCCCCGTTTCCGGGGGCTATGCCCTTCTCATGCCAAAGCATGCCGCCCACCTCGGACGGTTAAAATGAAAACTCGCGGATAACCACAGACGACAAGCGCTGCCATAAACTGACGGCGAGGATCCGCGGCGTCCCGGTTATCGCCAGAGTCCCTATCACCGCTTGTTCTGGTACCGGCGTATCCGGCGGCAAGCGTAACACGACACGATATACCGCCTGTTCTGGCGTCAATCGCTGTTGACTGTCACTGAGTGCGGCGATGTCTCCGCCATAGAGGGAGGCAAGCTCCGCTACCGGCCGCAAATCGCGTACCGCAGTATGTTCCACCTCAACCACCTCACCGGCTATCGAGGAACGTGAAGTATCATGCGGATAGAAAACGCCCTTTGCCCCAATCTGCAACCGCAGCCACGCGTTTTCCGGGACAAAGGCTTCAACCAGAGCGCCCTGCGTGCCGGTCACTGTCGCCAGCCACTCGCCTTGCCCTAACCATTCCCCGGCGGCCAGAGGCCACGCAATATCCGCCAGCCGCCCGGAGAATGGCGCACGTATCGCCAGATCGGTCAGTTGTTGCTGCAACACCTGGTGGCGCTGGCGGGCGGCGTCACGCTCTTGCCTGACCCGCTGGTGCGTTTGCAATGTCTCATTATTCAGCGTCTGAAAACTCTGCTGCCAGGTCAGCGTCGCAAGCTGAAGATCCAACTGTTGGCGTTGATGCTGGACAGCATCCGCGCGCAGGGTAAACAATATTTGCCCTTTCTCCACCCGTTGACCGGCGCGCGCCCGGATCTGCTCAACCTGCGCCGGCATCGGCATATACAGGCTGCCCTGCTGTTCCGCCCGCAGCAATCCCGGCGCGTAAACCGTGCGCTGCCAGGGAAGCAGCAAGAGCATTGCCGTCAAAAAAATACCGCCCAGGGTCAATATGACATTGCGATTCATTCGGTAATCCTTACGACGGTGGTGCCAGGCGCGAAGCTCATTCGCAATGGGCAACAGCACGAAATAGCCGATTTCAATGGCGAACAACGCCATCCCCAGCAACCTGAACGTCATGTGGTACACCAGCAAAGCGATGCCTGTGAACAGGAACAAACGATAAATCCAGGTGGCAAACGCATACCCGGTCAATGTACGGCGCAGCCAGTTCGGCAAAGGTTCTGGCGGCATATCCCGTAAACCAAACAACCATTCGCGCAACTGCCAGCGCCCCAGTGCGAAACCACGTTGCTGTAAGTTCCCAATCCCCAGGCAGTCAGAAAGCAGAAAATAGCCGTCAAAACGCATCAACGGGCTCAGATTAACCGCCAGCGTCATCATCCAGGTGGTCGTCGCCAGCATAAACGCCGCGCTGCGCGCCATCCCATCCGGCAAAAAGCTCCAGGCCAGCGTTGCCCATGCGGCAATAGCCAGTTCGGTCAGCATCCCGGCGGCGCCAATTACCAGACGCTGACGGCGGCTGGCGAGTCGCCAGGCGGATGAGGTATCGGTATACAAAACCGGCATCATGACCATCAGCGCCACGCCGAGGCTACTGACCTTCGCCCCGTACCGTTTGCAGGTGTAAGCATGGCCTGACTCATGCAAAAACTTGGTGACGCACAGGGTCAGACCGGCCAACACGGCCCCTTCCAGCGTGAAAAAATGCAGGAAAGTATGGCGAAACGTTTCCCACTGCTGACTGGCAAACAGTAATCCCGTCATCCCGGCAATCACTGTCGCCAGCCAGAACCCTGGGCGATAGAACATCGCAACCCAGGGGAGAGTACGCTGCAAAAAGTTATCCGGATGAAGCAACGGAATGCGCAAAAATAAATAATGGCGCAGAACATAACGCCACCAGGCGATTTTCCCTGCCGCAAGCTGCTTCGTCATTTGTCGAATCGCCTGGTCGCCACATCGCCGGGTCAGGGCGTTGGTGGACAGGAACTCACCAAAAGCCCGCACGTCCTCCTCATCAATCGACACCGGCAACTGCTGGTTTATCTCTGCGACAATCTCCCCTACGTCCCCGAGCGACCAGTGTGATAACAGCGCCATTTCCAGCCAGCCAATACGAAAATAGCGGTCACGCAGCGGATCTTCTAACGTCCAGGTGGGAGAGCCATCCCAACTGGCGGGGCCTGGGTGCAAAATAAGTTCATCGCGCAGCGGCGCAAGCCGCCCTGTCGACGGAGCCGTTACCGTCATACTTATACTCCCAGCCATACCCGTAGCGCCGACCAGGGCTTACGCAACAGGTAGGCGATCAGCACCGTACGCTGCCCGTAGACGCGGGCGGTGCCCTTCAGCCCAACGCGCAAAACGGGGTCATCTTGCAGAAAACGCGCGCGCAGCCGGTAAGCCATCACGCTCTCCGCCGTCAGGCTCGCCCGGTAGCCAATCTGCGTAAGGCGTGCTGGCTGAGGCGAGCCTGGCGCAACATTCAGGAACAGGCGGACTTCCGCATCCTGACTCAGCGCAATGGCGTCCGCCGCGGGCAGTTGTATCTCCAGTTCCGTATCGCGCGGGTTGGCCACCATCATGATCCGCTCGCCAACGGACACTGAACGGCCAATCAAATCGCTCACATCGTCAAAAATAGCAACGCCATCGCGGGGGGCGGCCAGCGCCATACGCGCCAGTTGCGAGGTAAGAAACGCCATTTCGCTTTGCGCCTGCTGACGACGGCTGGACAGAACGGCTAACTGCGCTTTTGCGTCCGTATCATTGAGCGCCATTTGCTGCGCTTGTCGATATTGCGCATCCGCGCTGGCAAACTGCTGGCGTGCATTTTCTCTTTGGTTTTCCAGTTCCCGCGCATCCAGCCGTACCAGAATCTGCCCCTTTTTCACGCCCTGATTGGGTTTTACCGAAATCGCATCAATCACCCCGGATAGCGGCGCCCGCACCATTACTGGATGATGGGCGACCACTTCGGCGGGCGCTAATGCGGACTGGCGTACTGGAATCAACATGATTAGCGCCGCGAGAAGCGCCGCAACCACAATTTTCTTTTTCCGCAATCGCAGAGGCCCCCGCGATTTTCCCTGTCTCGTCAATCCTCGCCAGGCGTGCCCGTAAGCGTCGGTCAGTTGCCCCAGCAACGCCCGCTCAGACTCGCCCCAGGGCGTTTCCCGCAGCAGGATCAAAGCCATTGGCGCATCAGATGAAACGTGCGCCAGCGGTAGCCAGAGCCCATGCTCCGGCAGGTACTCATGCCAGAAATCGCGATCCCCGGCAGGTAAGTTTTGCCCCGTCAACGTCTGCATCTGTCGATAGCGCTGCTGCCACTGAAGACACAACTGGCTAAATCCACGACAAAATGGCGCATGCTCGTCAAGACTGACGATGCCGGAGGCGGCGCGCAGTTTACCTCGCCCCCCGTCCCACAACATGGCCTGCCGATAAGGCGTCAGACGGTGCGTTTCATTGACCATGAAAAAAGCCAGCGCATCATGGCTCTCCAGCGCTCGCATCCGACTTTGCAGTTGCAGCAACGCCGCCAGCGGCTGTAGCGCATTACTCATGGGCCCGCGACTCCGGTGGGCTGAGATGCGCCACGCCGCTCATTCCCGGCAGCAGGCCTTCACCAGCCAGAGTAATACGGCCAAAAACTTTCACTGACTGGCTCACCGGCTCTATGGCAGAAGAGATGCGGCTCACCTCGGCGGGATAATTCAGTCCGGTTTCATCGAGGGTTACGGAAAAAGGCGAGCCGACTTTTAGCCAGACTAACCAGCGGGAGGGCACAATCATCTCCAGTTCAAACGCACTGTCATCGTAGATAGAGAGCAGCTCTTTGCCTTCCGGCACCGTCTCCCACTGGCGTACCCGCGTTTGCGTCACGCGCCCAGAAAACGGGGCCGTAATCACACAGCGTTTGAGCATCGCCCGATTGACGCCGCTTTCAGCCTGCGCCATCGCCACGGCGGAACGCGCCTGATCAACGTCGGACACGCTGATGGAATTCAGTTTGTCGAGCCGGTTAGCCACGGACAATTTCTTACGCGCCGCCTGTTCGGCGGCATTCGCATAGTTCAGTTTTTCCTGTAAAACCGCGCAATCGAAAGCCAGCAGGGTGTCCCCCTGGCGGAAGCGGTCGCCCTCTTTAACCGCCAGTTTCGCCACTTTCGCCGCAATGCCGCTGGAGAGCGTAGTCTGCCGCACCGCGCTAAGCTGCACACGAATAGTCTCTACCGGCTCGGCGGCGCTGGTCATCAGTGGCCAGATCACGCCAAGTATCGCCAGCCGCCTCATTCCGTCTCCCCGGCCATTGATTGCAGGCTATTCCACATATCGCCGCTCGCCAGTGGATAGCTTTGCGCAACAGGCTGAGATGTTGCTCTGACCACCGGCGCGGAAGGCACCGACGCAGCGGCGGTCAGGAGCGGCGCCACCGGCGCGGAAGGCGAGGTTTTCAGCAGCGGGGCCGCCGTTTTCGGCGCGGGAGAAGACAGCGACAACGAAGTCTTAGCCAGCGCCCCTGTTTCAATTTGTCGGCTGGTCTGATGGATACTCTGGCTCAGCGCCGCCAGGCTGGTTCCGGCAATCTGCGTCGGTAAGACATCGAGGCCTGCGGCCTGATAAACGGTCCCCAACGCATCCTGCATACTGGCAAAACTTCGGTCGCGGGCGCGCGTCGTGAGGATCGTTTCCGTGCTGACCCGCACCTGTTCCATTTGGGTCGCCGCCTGATTGCGGTAGCTCTGGTCCGTCTGGTTCATAATGCCGCGCTGCACTCGCGCCAGTTCCTGATAACGGTTAAACATCTGCGCGCTTTGCTGATACTCCAGCCATGCCACATTCACCTGCGTCAGCACCGCCATCCGTAATGCCTGACGACGCGCTTCGGCCAGAGACTCTCCCGCTTCGCCAGCGCGTTTAACCGACGACCACGACAGGACATTGAGCAAATTACCGCTGACCTGTACGCCAGCGCTGGCCCAGTTATGGTTCACCAGATAGCTGTTGCTGTCGCCATTTACCCCCGCGAACAGCGACACGCCGGGCAGCAACCGGGTTAGCGATTTACGGGTATCCAGCACCGCATTCCGCGCCAGATAGCTTTCCTCGCGTATCTCAGGCCGTTTCACCATTGAGAAGTTTTCCAGATCCGTCAGTGAATACGGTAATTTCGGCTGGGTGAGGCTGTTTTCCTGCGGCGCCACCAGCGTGAAATGGCTGGCGGGCGGTAGATTCATCAACGAAGCAAGGCGCGATTTAGCCAGCGCCAGATCGCTATCCACCACTTCTAACTGACGCACCATCTCCAGCATATTCTTCTGAAAACGCAGCGCGTCTACCGGGGCGAGCAGGCGCTCGCGTTCGGTCTGGCGGGCATACTCCAGCGACTGACGCGCCTGCGTCAGCGCCTGGGTGACTTCCGGCTGCAAACGCTGGGCGGTCGCCGCTTCCCAGTAGGCCGTTCGCACCTGACGGGTGATATCCGCCACCACCTTGCGCCGCCGCTCCTCTGCCGCCAGGGTTTTGTTCGCCTGCATTCTGGCGTTGAAGTAGCTGATGCCGAAATCCAGCACATTCCAGCTGATACTCAGATCGGCAGTACGCAGCGTTTGGTCCTGGCTGGTGGAGGCGACCAGCGATTGCTCGCCCGTGCTCACCGAACGACTGCTGGAACCGGCGACGTTATCGCGGGTGTGTAAGCCGGCGCGCGCCGCCAGTTGGGGCAACATATCCAGCCGGGAAACATCGAGCAGATTATCCTCAATCGCCTGTTCCATCAGCGCAACCCGTTGTTGCAGGTTGTATTTCAGCGCCCGGGCCAGCGCTTCGTCCAGCGAGATCACCCCGTGAACCGGCTCCTGATCGGCAAACATATGGGCCCGGTCGCTAAGCGCCTGTTTAATCTGTTCTTCGGCGGTGACCGGCTCAGGCCGTACCGAACAGCCCGCGAGGATTAACGCGCAGGCAACGATGGTCAATTTCATGCCGCGAACGGACGACAGTCGCGTCATAAAGCGTGCTGAATTGGAATAACTCACCAGAGGACTCCCTGTTGTTTTAAAAGTATTCATGATGCTTTTCCCGCTTGCGTAACGGGCGTTGTCATCAGCCGCGCGGCCTTCAGGAGCGCATCGCTGTTGCCGCGCTCCGCCGCCAGGATCTGTGAAAATGCGGGTTTTGCCAGGGTATCGATTGCACGAACAGGCGGCTCCGCGTCTGCGGCTGCTGCGGGGATTCGCGCATCTCCGGCAGGAGAAATCGGATGCGTTCCCGGTAATGTCAATATCTGCGTCTCGCCATCCGCCTGGGTCAGCAGCACCTGAATCTGCCCAACCGGTGGCGCATCGGCGACATTGACGCTCAACTCACCGGCGAGAGGGTCAAACTGCAGCCATTCCGGCAAGGGACGCCCATTGGCCAGGCGCGCGGCAACAAAATTGCCGTTATCTGCCAGGCGATACACCTGCCGCCCTTCGCTTACGGGAGGCTCGCCATTCGCATGGGCGTTCGCCACCGTTGTCCTCGCTGGCGCGGTAAAATCCACGTTTTCCAGCACCGGCATTATCCCCGGCATAATCGGGTCCAGCGCCCATGTCGTCGCGGCGTAGTCCATTGGCCCCGTCGCGAGCGGTGAAACGGACGCGGCAGCCATTCCCGGGGAAAGCTCAACATTGAACGCGGCATCGGGCGTCGGGGACGATTCTGGCTGCGGCGCGGAAAAGTGACGCAGCGCTTCGCCGTCAGTCATCGCCGCAAAAATCCGCGCCAACGGCAACGGGTCAAAGAATGGCGAAGACGCCATCGGTATGACCGGGTTCACCGCCCGTTGCGCGACCGTTAACGGCAGCGTCAGCGTCGCCTGCGCCCCCTGCGCATCGGTGACGATAACCGTTAGGGTGAAACTGCCGCTCTCGGCTGGCGTGCCGCTGATGGTCAGCGAGTCAGCGTCAAACAGGAGTCCGTCGGGCAGTCCCGTAACCTGCCAGCTCAATGACGTATTATCCGCATCGCTGAATAGCGCGTCAGAGAGCGTCGCACTGTAGGCATTACCCTGCGTGGCTTGCGCCAGTATCGGCGCGGGCGCGTTCAATTGCGGCGCATCATTGACCGCCAGCACGGTGACGGTAGCGGTAATATTCAGCGTGGCGGTATCCGCCCCGCCGCCGTTATCCTGCACGCTGGCGAGAGTCACGGTACGGATGCCCTCGGTGGGATTGTCGCTGAGGTTGGCATAGGCAATATTGTTGAGCAACGTCGCGGCATCGCTGATGCCGTCAGGGGCGGAGAGGGTCAGCGTGACCACGCCATCATTCACCGCCACTGCCCAGGCGTAGCCGCTGGCGGTGGTGCCTTCACCGTCCACCAGCGTGATGACCGCGCCGTCAATGGTCAGGGTTTCACTCGCCCCCTCGCTGACGCCGGAGACGGTCAGCGTCACGCTGTTAACCACCTGCTCTGTTTCAATGACGTCAATTGCAATGTCATCGAATAAGGTGACCGCACTCTCGCCTTCGGTATACCCGACGGTGTTGCCCGTGCCGATAACAATCGGCGTATTGTTAACCGGCAGTACATTGACGGTCGCCGCGATAGCCAGCGCGGCGGTATCGCGGCCGCCGTTCGCCGTACCGCCATTATCCGTGACGGAAACCAGCGTCACGGTACGCGCGCCGGCGGTCTGATCGGCGTTAGCATTTGCATAAGACAACGAATTAATCAGGCTGGCGGTATCGATGCCGCTCTGGCTGGTGATGGTCAGGGTGACCACGCCTTCATTATTGATCACCGCCTCCCAGTGATAACCGCTGGTCGTATCGCCGCTGCCCTCAACCAGGCTGATGGCCGTGCCATCAATATTCAGGGTTTCACTGCTGCCATCAAGCACACCGGAAACGGTAACGGAAATGCCGATAATCGACTGGTTACTGTCGACGGTGGATACCACGACATCACTGAACAGCGCGGCGCTTTCTTCTCCGGGTGTGGCGTAGTCAACCTCAGCCGCATCGGCGTCCAGTTCAGGCGCGTCATTCACGCCCTGAACGGTAACCGTGGCAGCGATAGCAAGTTCCGTCGTATCGCTACCGCCGTTATCCGTCCCGCCATTATCCTGTATTGCGCTGATACTCACCGTGCGCGTCCCTTCGCCCGGATTATCGCTGCTATTGGCATAGGCCAACCCGGACAACAGCGCCGCCGCGGCATCGCTGGTCATGCCATCGCTGCTGGAGACCACCACCGCCGCGCTACCGTCATCGCTTAACGTGACCGTATAAACATAACCGCTCGTGGTGCTCCCCGTCGCGCCATCCGTCAGCGTAACGGTCGTACCGTCAACGACCAGGGTTTCACTCTCGCCATCGACCAGCCCGGAAACCGTCAGGGTCAGACCAACGATCGTCTGATCGGACTCAATCGTCGAGATCGTCACATCCCCGAACAACGCGACGGCCTCGCCATCTTCGGTATAGGTGCCCCCGACAGCAGTGGCAGTGACGGATGGCGCATTATTCACCGCGCTCACCGTGAGCTGGATCGCCACGCTGCTGGTGGTGTAGCGATCGGCAACGGAGAGCGTGAGCAGGATAGCGCTGTCGGGCTGGTTGCTGGTGTTGGTATAGGTGAGTTGGTTCAGCACCTGATTCGCCGTCCCGGTACTCACGTCAGCGGTAAAGGTCAGCGTCAGCGCGCCGTCCGTGATCGCAACCGTGGCGATAGCCTCGCCATCCAGCGAGAGAACACCATTCGTCAGCGTCAATCCATTGCCGTCGCTGAAACCGTAGATATCTGCACTGTCCGCCTCGCCATCACGCGCCAGCGTGATGACCGCCCCCTTGTAATTCCCCGCCCCGTCATTCAGGGCATCGTACTCCGCATCCGCCAGGGTCAGGCCGCTGGCAGGCGTGATCGTCTCCCGTTCGCTGTAGGCCACCGAGACGCTGGTGGCACTGATAATATTCAGTCCGAGCGTGCCGCCGTACATATGCCTGCCGCCGTAAATAGACAGGCCATCAGCGCTGACCACCAGCCGGGAGATGGCGCTATCGGTGGTAATCGTGCCGGATAACGCGGGCGCGCCCTCTTCGCCAATGGTATACACCGCGATTATATTGCTCGCGGCGCTGGTCACATACAGCGTGGTGCCATCGTCTGAGATGGCGATACTGTGCGGGTACTGGTAAAGCGCATCATATGCGCTAATGGCGCTGACCAGGCTCAGAGTGCCGGATGCGCTGTCGTATTGCAGCGTGGTCAGGAAGCCATTGCTGGTTGTCAGGTACACCGCCCCGGTATCCGAGACAACCAGGGCGTTGGCGCCGCTGAAAGCGTTACTGTTACTCAGCGTGGCAATGGTATCGGTCACGCCTCCGGCGTCGGTCCATACCAGGTCGTTGCCGCTTCTTGTCAGTTGCCCGACATAGCTCACCGTGCCGTCATCGGCCTGGGTATAGAGCGTCAGACGCTGGGAACTCAGCACATAGACGTTGCCATCCTCATCCACTTGCATGGCGACAGCCGTGCCGAATCCGCTGTCTGGCGCATAGGTGTCGATGGCCGTCAGGGTGCCTTCGCTACCGATGCTATAGGCATATAAAGTGCTGGATGAGAGCGCATAGAGCGTATCTCCGTTGTCAGACACCGCAATCTGCAAAACGGTTTCCGGCAGGTCGGCGACGCTGCCGACCAGACTCAGGGCACCGTCGTCTCCGACGCTGAATACCGTGATCGAATAGGCCTCGCTGCTTCCCGTAGACGAGTATCCCGTCACGTACAGCAGGCTACCGTCGGCGGAGTATGTCACCGAGGTGATCGCCTGCAGGCCGTCAGCCTCAATGCCGTTGCTGTCATCGCCATCATCGCTCAGACCTTGCGTGAAGGTCTGTAACAGCGTTAACTCGCCGGTTGTCGTATCGCGGCTGTAGACATAAAGAGAGCTGGTGCCGTTGGGACCATTAGCGTTGCTGCTGGTACTGGCGGCAATGACCAGAATACCGCCATCGTCGGATAGCGTGATGCTGTTGACATACTGGTTGAAACCGCTAAGCGAGCCATCGCTGGTGTAGATCAGATCGCTGGAATCCGCAATTAATGAAGGCGCGTTGTTGCTCGCTTCTTCGGTCGTAATCACCCGTAACGTCATCTCATGCGAGCTGCTGGCCCCTGACTCGTCGGTCACCGTCACCGTTAGCGTATAATCGTCCACTGCGCTGGATGAACCCGATATGGTCAGGGTTTCCGGGTCGAAGACCAGACCGTCCGGCAGACCGGATACCGTCCAGGTAAGGCTATCGCCGTACAGGCTATCCGCATCGCTGAAGAGCGAATCGTCCAGCGTGGCGCTGTATTCGGCCCCGTCGGTCGCACTGGCGAGGCTCGTGGCGGAGCCTTCGCTCAGCGCCGGAGCACGGTTAGCAATCTGCGCCACCTCCAGCGTCAGTTCCAGAGATGCGCTGGCCCCTGACGCATCGGCGACGGTCACCGTCACGGTAAAAGTGCCCGTTTCCAGCGCAGCGCCGGAAATGGTATGGGTAGCGGCATCAAATGACAGCCCGTCAGGCAGTCCCGTTACGCTCCAGGTCAGGTTATCCCCATCCGCGTCGCTGAACAGATCGGACGATAAGGTGAAACTGTAGTCTGTTTCACTGGTTGCGCTCTCCAGCTCATAATCGGCTGACACGCTGGCGTTGACCGTCGGTAGCGCATTGACCCGCAGGGTGACCACCTGGTTATTGCTGGCGAGCTGCCCGTCATTTACCGCGACGGTCAACAGAATATAACTGCCGACGACGGCCGCGCTGTTGCGGTAAGTGAGTTGCTGCAGGACCTGGTTCGCCACGTCGGTCGCGACATCTGCGGTGAAGGTCACGGTCAGCGATCCATCGCTGCTGGTGGCGAGCGTGGCGATAGCACTGCCCTCAAACGAAATGACGCCATCGGCATAAGTCAGTCCATCCCCATCCTCCATGCCGAATGTTCCACCGTCCACATTCGCGCTGACGGTAATGCTCGTGCCGTTGTAGTTACCTTCGCCCGCATTCAGGACATCGTTATTGCTATCCGCAAGGGTCATTCCGCTGGCGAAGTTGGCGGACGCCCCTTCCGCCAGCGTTTGCGCCGCCGAGTAACGCGTCACGCCGCTGCTGCCCGCAATAAGCAGGGATAAGCCATCGCTGGAAACCGCGATATCGCCCACATCACCTCCGCTGACACTGCTTACCAGCGTCAAGGTTCCCCCGCTCTGCGATACGCTATAAACATAAATAGAGCCGCCGCTGGTAGTGGCGTACAGCACGCCGCCATCGCTGCTCAGGGCGATGTCCGTCACGCCCTCAAGGCTGAAGGTTTCCACCAGCGTAAGGCTGGCGTCGCTGAACTGATAAAGAGAAAGCGTGCCATAATCCGGGTCAGCGACATACAGGTACTGCCCGTCCTCTGATACCGCCAGGCTGTAATCAACGGCGCTGAATCCCCAGATATCGGTGGTCAGTGTCGCCACGGTACTCAGGGAGCCATCATCAGCGCGCTGATAGACGAGGATAGCGTGGCTGCCGTTGGTATAAATCACATAAACATAATCCCCGGAGGTGGCAATAACGCCGTTGCGGCCGCTACTGTCTGATTCGCCGGGCGCACGCGTGAGATACGTCAGTTCCCCTGTCGTCGTGTCGCGACTAAAAATCACCACATCGTTGTAGTCTGTGCCGGCATAGACCCAACTGCCATCGTCCGATATCGCTAAGCCGCCGGAGATATAGCCGTCGGCATAGGTCACGGTTGACGCCAGGCTGACGCCGCCATCCTCAATGCTGAAAACGTAAATCGCGCTACTGCCGTCAGTAACATAAAGCGAGAGACCATCGCTGCTGCTTACTATTTCAGTGGCCGTTCCCATATCCGCCACGCTCAGGGTCTGCACCAGCGTCAGTCGGCCAGAGTCGTCCACGGTAAATACGGAGACGCTGCCCTCCCCGGCCACATAGGCGTAGTCGCCCTCGTCTGAATACGTAACCTGGGCGTCATCGCCGAGGTCAGACAGGGCGATGCTTTCCGCGGACGCTAACGGGCGATCATCGCTCAGCGTCGGCGCGACATTAATCGTATTATCAATGGTAATTGAAGAGCTGATATCCAGCGTCGCCGTCTCGCTATCATCGCTTAAGGTGGCAAGCGTGACGGTAATGGTTCCGCTTTCCACCGTGTTATCAACGGTCTGATACGCAATGCCGTCAATAAGACTGGCGATATCCGCTTCGCTACTGGCTTCTGAGGACGCAATGCTGAGGGTAATACGGGTAACGCCGCCGCTAACCGTCACCTGATAGCTGTAGTAATTTTCGCTGGTGACGCCGGAACCGACCACAAGGGCGATAGATGTGCCGTCAATGACCAGCGCCTGATTACTACCGGCGCTATCCACGGTCACCACCAGATCCGAGAGCGCCTCACTATCAGTAGCGGAGGCCACACTCACGTCAGAGAACAAGTCCACGCTTTGCGTACCGGAGCCGTCATCAACGGTAATGGACGCCTCAACGCCGGTCGCCGTGACGCCGGGCTGACTCTCGGTGGCGTCAACCACTTGTTCGGCGGTGGCGACGGCGGCAGCGTCGAACATCATACGCGGTTCGAGGGCCCAGGCCTGCCATAGCGAACGTCGGCCCAGACGCGGTGTAGAACGGGAAGAGCTCATAATGTCATATCCTGTCAATCAAAAGTCGCACTTGCTATTACTCAATGAGCCGAACAAAACTGCTTTCCTGCTGCAACTCTTCGGCAATCTCGGTTAAGCGCTGGCTAATCTTGCTTTCTGAGGCGACGAAATCCTCGCCGTTGTAATAGGTCAGGTCCGTGCTTTTCACCGCACAGCCGGACAACCCGGCATCCGCAACGGTGCGAAACGCCGATGCGCTGGCGATAGTGCCGCCGTCCGCTTCGTTTTCCGCTTCATCATTGCCCGTAACCACGAGGAAAAAACGCAGGTCGTGGTCGCGGAAGCTGGAACATAAATGGGTAAATCGCTCAATGATCACGCGAGTGTCATCGCAGCTCTCACCATTGGTTGGGCAACCATCCGTGGTTTCGCCTACATAAGCGTTGTAGCTATCGCTGTCGAACCACAATGTGTCGGAGGAGTTGACCAGCAGCACCACAGCCTTTAAACGTTCGTTGTTGCCGGTATCGAAATCCTTCGGCAAATCATCATCCAGACCCCAGCCGCTCTCACCGCGAAACGCCGGCGCCAGCGCCATCGCCGCCCAGCCCATCGCAATGGCGTAGTTCACGTTAAACCCCGTACGCATGGCGTTCAGACGGGTGGCGATAGCGTCCATGTCATTGCTCAGCGGGAGTAACGGCGCATAGGGGCATCCCTTATCCACCACGATATAAAAAGTGTCACGCGCACCATCCGCCTGGCCAAAAACCGGGTTTGGCCCTATCCAGGAGATGTAGTACGACTCGATGGCGTTTTCAGGCAGATCCGCCCGGTAATAAACCCGAAACTGATTCGCAGGCGCCTCATCCCAGAAATAGTTCTCTCCCAGGTTCAGGCCACGGTACATACATAACAGGTTGTAACGACGGTCCGGGATACGCTGGTCGGCCAGGCTACCGTAGCCGGACTGGAACAGAGAAGTGAGTTCTATCGGGTTCAGCGCCCCGCTGGATGCCCATTGCCGGATACGCCCTGAATGTTCGGCATCGTACACGTTAACCGCCTGGCTATACGGCACTAACGCCAGCCAGCTGTTGTCGCTATCGCCAATCAGGTCTGACGCAAACTCATTCCCGATACGGCGTAACGCGGCAAGGTTGCTGCTGTCTTCATGCAATGTATTCGGCAGGGCCAGCGCCACCTCCAGTGAGGCGGTATGCACTTCTGCGGTGGAATAGATTTGTTGTTCCTGCCTGGCGACGTTTAATAAATCCGGGTTGGTATCAAACGTGACCGTCACGGTGTAAAGGCGATTATTATCATCATTGCGACCGCTGGTGACGCTGACGCGATCGAGGGTCAGGTCGGACGCCAGTTTGCTGTTCATGCCCAGATTGTTGCGGACATATTCATACGCCAGCGCCGTCATCTGCGTCTGATCGAAGGTTCCGTTTTGTGAATGGCTCACCACCGCCTGGTGTCCTACCGCCAGCGCCGCCGCATCCGTCGCCCGCTTGATCTGCGCGGCATCGCCGGTGGTCTGCATGGCGTCGACAATAAAGGCCCCCGTCACCAGCAACCCCATCGTCCCCAGCACATAAAATGCCGTGCCTGCCCCACGTTCCTGTCGCCAGAAACCGCGCAGCAGACGGCGCAGCCTTTGCCATTTATGGCGCATCATCATTCATCCTCATCCAGACCGGCTTCCTGCGCCAGAGCGTCATCCAGCGCAATAAGCCCATGCGCGACGCGATTCACCGTTGATGCATGCAAGAGTCCGCTAATCGACAGCCCTCCCACGAGGCTGACATCACTCCCCTCGCGGCAGATATCCACTACCACCATCGACACGTTATCGCTGTCATCCTCTTCGTCCCGCTCCGGCAGATCGCCGGGCCAGGCGTCGCCAGCAGCGGCCTGATTGTCTTCACACAGATCGGTGGCGCTCCCCCGACTGAGCTGCCAGTAAACCAGCCCGTTTCGCCGCACGTTGCTGATTAAAATCTGATAATTGCCAGACAGATCTTCCGGCAGCACGGCATCCAGTAGCCCCTGCAAGCCCTCTTCGGTCAGTTCCGTTTGATATCCCAGCACCGAGGCTATCGCCCCGCTCCGCTGTTCCATATGCTCCCGCTCCAGACCAACGGTGTAGATGTCCGTACACAGCGCGCCAACCGCCAGCACCAAAGGAAAAATCAGCGCCGTTTCCAGCGCTGCCGCCGCCCGGCAGCACGCCAGAAAACGTTTAATCCTGCTCATCGGTGGTCAGTTCCGTGCCGAACACATGCTTGTACTGATAGCGGAAGGTATCCCCAAGCGACAGCACCTCCGGGAGAGGGGTCAGAAACGCTTTTTTAATCTGCACCGTTACCGACCATACGGGCCGGGTATTTTCCGTTTCTTCATCCCCGTCTTCCGCGGCGATCGCCAACCCGCCCAATTGGCTCAGGTTACTGAAATACAACACGCTAACCGTCAGATCGCTGCCATCGAGATAGCCATACGCCGAATCGACCATGCGCGATTTCAGATTTTCCGCCATCCGGGATGCGCTGACGGTCGGCAGGTCATCGAAGCGAAAACTTTGCACCGATTTCTCCAGCGCCACCCTGCCGACGCCAATCACCAGCCCGACGCGGGCCAGTTCAAACAGCATCATCACGCCAACCAGCACCACCGGGACCAGAAATGCCACTTCTGTCGCGACGACGCCCCGGCTGGCGCGCCAACGCTTGCGCAGCGCGTTGTTCATCATTCCGGGGCATCGCTCAGTTGCAGCGGGCTGCGGCTGGCGATTAACAGGCTACGGCTACGCGCCGGGATCTGCGGCTGCTTCAGCTCGCTCACCTGTCGGGCCAGCGTGTCCATCAACGACGCGATGCGATCCGGGCTGGCAATAGCCGCCAGCGTCTTACGCGCCTGCTCATCATGGTTTTCATACAGGAACGCGAGGGCCAGATTCAGTTGGGTCGATGGCGCGCTGTGGCCTGTCGTCCGCAGGAGTTCAATCGCTTTATCCGCCTGCCCGCTACTGAGCCAGGACAACGCCAGGTTGTTCAGTGCCGCCAGATCGCTGGGATCGCTACGCAACGCCTTGTTGAACTGAACACGCGCGTCATCGTGGCGACCGCTGGCATCCAGCACCACGCCCATGCCATTGAGCGCGCTCGCGTTATCCGGTACGGCGGTCAGCGCACACTGAAAATCCTGTTGCGCCATCTGAATACGCCCCATCGCCAGTTGCGCGCGCCCCATCCCCAGACAGAGGGCCAGCGCTTCGCTTTTTTGCATTTGCTGAGGATCGCCCCCCAGTTGCTGACGGGCGCGGACGTACAGGCTAAGCGTATCCTGCGGCGAACGAACCGGGGCCGCGACGCTGGCGTATTCCAGCAACTCGCTACCGCTCAGGCGTCCCCTGCTGTCCAGACGGGCGTAGACGTCAACCGCCGCCTCAAGCCGCCCCTGATCGCGCAACAGGCGCGCGAGTTTTAGCCCCTCATCTTTGGAGCCTTTCAGGGTATGGCTGCCCGCACAGCCGGCCAATACCGCGCCGCACAGCAGCACCAACAACAAACGCGAAAAAGTGGAAATAGTCATTCAACAGTCATCCTTTATTTTTCAGCCACCGCATTAGTTCGATAGCATGCGAATCACGCGTAACAACGCAGGCGCCGCCATAATGGCGATAATCGGCGGCAAAATAAGGCCCATCAATGGCACGCTAAGCTGCGCCGGTAATTTCCCGGCTTTCTCCTCAAGTCCTAAAATCAGGGTCTTACGGCTTTCATCGGCGATAGTGCGCAATGCCTGCGATAATGGCGTGCCATAGTGTTCAGCCTGAATCAGCGTCGCCACCATGTTCTCGATTTCCGGCACCCGCGTACGCTCGGCCAGATGCTGTAGCGCGACGGCGCGGTCAGACAAAATTTGTAACTCTGCCGAGGTGTAACGCAGTTCATCCGCCATCTCGGGGGCGGAAAGCCCCAACTCTTTTGAGACCACATGCAGCACCCGGCCAATGGGCAGCCCGGCTTCAGCGCAGACCACCATCAAGTCCAGCGCATCGGGTACGGAACGGGCCAGTTTTTCACCGCGGCTGGCGGCACGCCATTTCAACCACCATTCCGGCAGTAAGCTGCCGATGAAATAGCCCATCAGCCCGGCGGCTAACCCCGTGAGCCCCAACCGGTCTGCCGGGGGCAGCATGCCAACCACCAGCACCAGTGCGCTGAACACCCCGCAGGCGAGTTTCCCGGCAACGAGCCAGCCCACGGCCTCTGTCCGGCGAAAGCCGGCGAAATCCAGCATCCGGCGCAGTTTTTTGCGGTCACGTTCCGCGCCCACCATACGCAGCCCCTGCTCCGCCAGAGGTTGCAACAGTTTTTCCAGCGCTGGCGACAGCTCGCGACCCTGCCCGCGCAGAATGGCGTTTTCGGTTTTCTCAACGGCGTTTTGCGCGGACTGGGGTAAATGCGGAGCCAGCCGCTCAGATAACTGACGCGCGCGCCGCTGTTTTCCCTGACGCCAGGCTAACCCGACGCCAAGCGCGATGAGCAATAGCGCGATGAGCAGTAATGGGTCATCTCGTAACATCATTCCCCCTCGTTACCCTATCCGCCGGACCATCATAAAGGTCACCAGCATGCCCAATCCCACGCTGCATACGGCGTAGATGAGCACCGTCGTCCCCACCGGATCGGAAAACAGGAACGCGAAATCCTCCGGCGATTTGAAATACATATAGGTCAGGCAGCAGGGAAACAGCGCCGCGACGATTTTGGCCGATGCCCGCGACTCTGAGGTTTTCGATAAAACTTTCAGGGCCAGTTCACGGCGTTCGCGTAATGTTTTCGCCAGGCGCTCCAGGGTATCCCCCACCCGTCCTCCGGCCTCCTGGTTGATGATCAGAATCACCACAAAGAAGCGATATTCCGCCATGGGAACGCGCCCGGCTGAGGCCTGAATCACCTGTCGCAGCGGTATCCCCAGCTTGAGCCAGTGGTCAATGGCCCGAAACTCGTGCGCCAGAGGGCCGTTCAGGTGTTCAGCCACCAGCGCGAACGTGTTCGGCACAGGAACACCGGCGCGCGCCGCGCGCACAATGGCATCAATGGCATCCGGCAGGCTTTCACGCAGAGCGCGGAGATGCTTTTGCAACGCCGAACGGAATAACACGCCGCCGATTACCACGGCGAACAACACCGCGATACTCATCCCGAAGGCCAGCGGCGACGGCGTGCGCTGACCAATCGCCATCCCGATGGCGAAACTGATGGCGAGTAGAATCACCAGCCGCTGGCGTAATGTCTTACGCCAGCCGATAAATGCCAGTTGATCCCACAGAATCGCCAGCCTGGTGCCTAACCAGGGGATCTGACGAAACGGCGTTGCGGCGGTCTCTTTCAGGATCGAATCCGTCGATTGCGCGACAGCCTCTGCCTCGCTTTGATCCAGAATGAGTTGCAGGCGTCGTTCACGTTGCTGACGCAACTGGCGTTGGCGTTTCCAGTAGTGCGCCGCCAGACACACCAGCAGAACGCTTAAAAACACCAGAATAGTCAGAAAGTTAAGCAGCTTCGGGTTCATCAGGGCATCCCTCTATCAGGCATCGAACAAATGTGCCTTGTCGCTAAAAAACTGAGGACGCTGTACGTGCTGGATGTAGTCGCCAGTCAACTTGCCGGAAGCATCAACGCCGCGGACCTGAAAGGTAAAGAGATCCTGCATCTGAATAATTTCATCCTCCATGCCGCACAGTTCGCTAATCGACACCACCCGCCGTACACCGTCCCTCATGCGCTCTATCTGCACGATCAGATGTACCGCGCTGGCGATCTGGCGGCGGATCGCCATCAGCGGCAATTGCATATTGGCCATCATCACCATGTTTTCCAGACGTTGAATGGCGTCACGGGTGGTGTTGGCGTGCACCGTACATAACGACCCGTCATGGCCCGTATTCATCGCCTGCAGCATGTCAAAACACTCGCCGCCGCGTACCTCGCCGAGGATGATACGGTCAGGACGCATACGTAACGCGTTACGCATCAGATCCCGTTGATCCACTTTCCCCGTGCCTTCCGCGCTGACCGGACGGGTCTCCAGGCGGACGACATGCTCCTGCTGCAATTGCAGTTCAGCGGCATCTTCAATGGTGATAATGCGATCGGTAATGCCGATTTTTTGCGAAAGGGCATTGAGAAGAGTGGTTTTCCCCGCGCCAGTCCCCCCGGAGACAATGACGTTCACCCGCGCCTGCATCGCTTTATTGAGTACCGACGCCATCGCGTGGGACATGCAGTGCGCATCGGCCAGCGCTTCCAGCGACAAATTGCGGCGCATAAACTTACGGATAGAAATGGTGGTGCCGTCAATCGCCAGCGGATAGGTAATGACGTTCACACGGCTCCCGTCCGGCAGGCGGGCATCGACCATCGGGCTGGCTTCATCAATACGCCGTCCTACGGCCGCTGCAATACGCTGGGCGGTATTAAACACATGTTCTTCGTCGATAAAGGTGACTGACGACAGCTCCAGCTTGCCGAAGCGTTCGACAAACACCTGGTTGGCGCCATTGACCAGAATATCGTTGACGGTGTCATCCGCTAACAGCGGCTGAATTGGCCCGATACCGGTCATTTCATCCAGCATCTCCGCGGCCAGCGTCTCTTCTTCCTGCCGTGATAACTGCAGACGTTGCTCGTCACAAATGTTACGTATCACCGACTGGATCTGCGCCAGCAGAGCGTCCCGCCCCATGACGGCCGCTTTGCCGGCATCGATCTGGTCATAAAGCTGAGCCCGGATGACCCGTCGTTGCGTATTGCGGCTGTCGGATTGTGGCGGGCGGCTGGCGGCAGCGACGGGACGCGCCTCCGCGGGTTTCTGTTCCGCGGCGATGGCGGCAGTCGCTTCTGTCATTGGTGAATGCGCTCGGATAGGCTCTTCCCGTCGCATCACCTGGTTTTTACGCCTCAGCATATTCGGTTTCCTCCTTCTGCCATGACGGGATACCCCGCCTCAGGCGCGCCGTAACAGGCTGGATAACCAGCGTTTTTTTACAGGTTCAGGACGCTGGCCGCAGGCCAAATCGGCGAGCTGACGCAGCCCTTGCAGCCAGGGGGGAGAGGACGCAATATCCAGGGCGCCCATCGCCAGGCTTTTCGCCAGTACGCCGCCAGCATGGGGCAAGGTGACATCAATGGCGCGGCCGACGATATGTTCAAATTCGTCACGCGGTAACGGCGGATGCGCGTGGAAATGACTCTGGTTATGAACCAGCAACAGGCGCTGCCCTTCACTTTCATCACCAATCTCATGCAGAATTCGGCGCACATTGCGGGCATCCTGCACGGTGAGTTCCGTGACCACGATGCGCAAATCAGCATAGGTCAGCACGTCGAGCGCCCCGGAGGGAAAAGCGCAAGGTAAATCCCATACCACCTGATTGAACATCCGGCACAGCGCGCCGCCGAGATTGAGAACCGCATCAACTTCCACGGCATCGGCGATATTCAGGGTCGGTTTTTGCGCCAGCACATGCAGGCGGGTATCAACGCGCAGCATGGCGCGCTGCAACAGACGAGTATCCAGTTCGTCGCTCGCCAGCACGGCGGCTAATCCCGCATCATCACTTTGCCCCAGCAGTAAAAGCTGATCCCCATGACGCCTGTCGAAATCCACTAAGGCGACGGGCAGATGGCGCTCCGCCGACAATAAACGGCTCAGACCCAGCGCAACGGTGCTGGCGCCAACGCCGCCGCTGGCCCCCGTTACCGCTACCGTCCGCCCGAGGCGAGCGTATTCCGGCCCCGCTTGTTGCCCGGCGCATTTCGCTAACGTGGCGGACAGCAGGTCCAGCGTATAGGGTTTAACCAGGTAGTCGCTGACTCCCAGTTGCAACAACGAACGGTATAACCCAATATCCTGAACCGCCCCCGTCGCAATGACCTGGCAGCCCGGACCGCATATTGCCAGCAAGGTTTCCAGCGCAGGCAACGGCCACGCTTCACCATCCAGATCCACCAGCAAAATTCGGGGAGGTAAGTTCAATTCACACCAGGTTTTTGCTGCGGCAATGCCGCCCGGCTGTACCGGCGCATCCGGGTGTTTCAGGCGCGCCAGAGCATCCCTGAGCCCCCTTGCTTCAGAGTCGCTATGGACAAAGGCCGCGAATGCCGGCTGACGCTCGTCGCTGCCGGTGCCAGAGGAAACCATTACGTCACTCATCGTTTCTCCCGGATTAATCTTCGCTAAAGTCGATATTGAGGAGCTCTTTCACGTCATCACCTTGATAGCGCTCAATACTGTTAACCGCCGCCACGCCGTCAGCTTCCGCGAGGCTGCGCGCCTGAATCAGATCCCGGGGTTCCGCCACCATCATCGCCAGATTGTTCTGGTTGGCGCAGCCGAGGTAGCCGACGCTCTCGAACGGTTTCACCATCAGCATATTGGGATCGTTAATCGCACATCGACTGGTCTGTATCGCCAGAGCCCGGGAAGTCACCTGTAAGTCCCCCTGGCCGCTGACCATTGCCATACGCCGTTGGACGTTCACCTTCTGCGGATCGGCCCCGGCATTTTTGAGCGCGATGGATAACCGCGCGGCTATCTGTTCGCCGCGTGGGGTATAAGGCGTTATCGTCAGCGACTGTTTTGATAACCGCCCCTGTTTGTTCAGCATCTCATTGAGGGCGTTGAGCGATGCGCTGCTCAGCCCGGAACCTCCCGGCGCCGCGTTTAAATTGACCGCCTGCGCGCTGGGTTTAACGGTGACGGGGGTCAGTTCCGGCTGGTCAAAGCGCTGCATACGTATGTCATTGATTGAACGGTCGCTGCAGGCCGCAAGCGCCATTGTCAGAAGACTGATTGCCAGCGTTTTCATTACGTTATGAGTGATAACCATTGTGTCATCCAACTTAATCAATAGAGGTAGCCCACGGCGCCGTAGCTCGGCGTAACCGCATCCAGCGTTTTCACACCCTGCCCTGGCGTCTGTAACTGACCCGCGTTAACCGGTTCCACAACGTAAGCCGTGGCGATAATCACCAGTTCAGTTTCTTCATGACTTGTTGCTTCGTTTTCAAACAGGCGCCCCATCACCGGAATACTGCTCAACCCCGGAACGCCGGTTACCGTCTGGCTATTCGCGCTACGTAGCATGCCCGCCAGCGCAAAGCTCTGACCGCTCGCCAGCTCTACGGTGGTATCCGTCCGTCGCACCGTCAGGGCCGGGATAACGGAACCGCTTTCAAGTGTCACCTGCCCAACGGAGGTCAGTTCGCTGACTTCAGGCGCAATGTGTAAACTGATGCGATTGGCGGAGAGCAGCGTTGGCGTCATACGAAGAATGACCCCGTAGGACTTATACTCAATACTTACATTATTGTTAGTAATCAGTACGATAGGCACTTCCCCTCCGGCGGCGAATGCGGCGGTCTCACCGGACATGGCGGTTAGATTAGGTTCGGCCAGTACCGTCGCCATATTCTGTTCATTCATTGCCGAGAGCAGGCTGCTCAGCGAACCATCCGAGCCGCTACGGTTAAACCCAAGAAAACTACTGCCATCCGCGCCGGTAAACGTCCGCGTGCTGGAATCAAAGAAGCTGGTCAGTGTGCCGGAGCCAAAGCCGAGGGTAGAGCCGCTGCCGTGATTCAAAGACGCATTCCAGTTAAATCCCAGCTCGTGGGTCAACTTACGCGATACTTCAACCACCCGAACCCGGATATTAATTTGCGAAGGCGTTCTTATTTTCAGTTGGTTAACAACATCGGCGGAGGTTTCGCTACTTCCCGCCGCGCCATTTCCGCCGCCCTGGCCTCCCCCTGCGCCGCCGCGGCTGATCGATGCCTTGATATACGTCTGTACGCTATCAATGACGCGTTTCGCGTCCTGCGGCGTATCCACGCTTCCCCGCACGATCACGCCGCTGGGAATACCGGCCTCCAACTGGATGTCCGCGGTCGGGAATTCACGTTTTAGCCTTGCGCTCAACGCGTTCAGATCATGTTCGACGCTTACGCCAATGGCGGTGATCACTTCCCCGTATTGATCCATGGCATACAGCGTGGTGGTGCCCACCGATTTGGCATACACAAACAGGTTTCCGGGGGACGGTAACTCAAAACTGGCGATTTCCGGGTCCGCCACCAGTACGCTATCCGGCAGCGCGTCGAGTTGCAGCATGCGTCCCTGATGGACGGTGAGATGCACCACACTGGAGATCGGCACTTCTTGCAGATTTTTCGACGAAACAGGTATTACCCACCCTGCCAGCAGGCAGACGCCAGCCAGCAGCCAGCAGCGGCCCGCTGTCCAAACGTCACGTCTGAAAGCAAAATACATTTTCATTTACTGACTTCCATATTGGGATTTATGTATCTGCACAACGTCAGGCTTTCTCTGGCGTCGACAGGTTTATCGTGACGGGAATGTTCGGGTTTCTTTCTTGTCGCCCCGGAACAGTTTCACCTGATGGCCGTTACCATTTCCGTTATAAATCTGGGTACTGTCGGATAAGGTGGTGACCCGCGGAGGGGCGGCCTGCGTCGGTATGGCGTCATCTTCCGTACTGCGCAGGGCTAAGTGCAGCATCCCCACCTCTTTCGCCACTGCGAGGATTTCCGCCTGTTCCGGTGTCACCTCGACGGTCACGGTCTGGTAACTTACGCTCCGGCTTCTGCTGGTTTTGCTGGTATTACGCGATGCTGCCGGCTGCGCATTTTCAACATCCTGACGAGGGCGAATATCGGTATCCGTCTGGTTATTCAGCGCCAGGACGCGCAGGTCACGAACGATAGTCTGGGAGGCAAGTTGCGGGATCCCCGATGCGTTGTTGTCTGAGGATGCGAAGTCGATCAGATCGTCTTTGCGAAGACTAAGAATGATATCGACTTTGTCACCCGCGGCGACCAGGCCGGAATTACTGGCTACCGCGTTGGTGGGGATAGAAATCGCGCGCATACCTTTGTGTAATACCGCGGCAATAAAGCCCGGTTCATTAGGGCGTACCAGAATATTGCTATTCAGGGGCGTCCCCGCGGCAATTTTTTCACGCAAGGTGGCGCCAAACAGAAGGACTTCACTATCTTTACCACGAATAAAATTAAACGTCCGGGAGACAGGCAGATCTGTCTCCTGCCAGCGTAGCGCGGAAGTATCGATAAAATCGCCGGGATTCAGGTCTCTGTTTGCCACCAGTACAACATTTTTAGGTTCAGGGATCTGAACCTGTTGCGGTATCGGTTTTATCTCCGATAATTGACTACGCACCAGCAGAGCAACAATTGCGGCAAAGATACATGCCCCGGACAATAATAATGTCGAGTTTCTTTTTATTCTCATTTTTATTTAATTCTAATGTTCCCGATAAACATCGCCGGGGAGTTATAGTTTAGATATATGGCCAAATCAGAATATAGGCTGCCCCGGAAGCTATCGCGATCCCATAGGGTATTCCCTGAGAAAGCTCAGGGGCTAATACTGGCGGCATGGCGAGTTGTGTCTTTAATTTTTCATTAATAAAACCAATACCTGAAGACAATATGACAGGAAACATATTTAGCAGAGGTAAAGTTAACGCCAAAATACCGCCAACCAGTGCTGTCACCATGACAAAAACGGTTTGCTGACCGTAACCCACCCAAAGGCACAATACGCCCATCAATTTGACGTCTCCGGCCCCCAGTCTTCCCGTGAGGAATAATAAAAAACCCACGATAAAAACCAACCCGGAGCCTGGCAAATCACGCAGCATCATCATCATCGGCACACCGGCGATGCTGACTTGCCAGATACGGGTTCCCACCCAGCCAAGCAGTATTAACACGACTGCGCGGTTAGGGATACGTCGTTCAAGTAAATCGCTAAATGAACACCATAACAGACAACCAGAAAGAAACAGTATTTGTGCGCCGTGTCCCAGATCAGTCATGTCTAGCCGGAGGTTGAGCCAGAAGTGCCCGATCCCGTAATCTGATCGGCAATCTCTCTGAATTTCTCATTCAATGCTCTGACGAAAACCCCGTCATCACCAAAAATTGCGCCAATAGCCGCCGCCATCGCTGCCGCCAGGATGCCGTACTCAATGGCAGTCACCCCGCTTTCATCGCGAAAAAAAGCCTTCAACTTTGCGTTGCAGTTTTTCATTTTTTTCCCTTACTAATAATGGTTATTTAGAACGGGCAATCGGATACCTGACATCATAATGAGAGTTATTATCATTAACAGCAAGAAGATTTATATTAACTTTTTTTAATCTTGAAGGCGGGCGCAATTGCCTGTAAAAACAGGCTTTGTCAGAGCGATTATCGTATGTGCCGAATGTGTCTGCCTGCACTGAGGCGTTATGTTCATCGCAGCGACAATGCAGACATTGTTGATAAAAAATCATTATTAATCAGATTATTAGATATCAGCAATCTGGCTATGGCAATCCATATAATTATTATAGTACTTCGGGTAACACGCGGTATGTCAATCAACAGGAGACAGAGCAACTAAACATATCCAGCATGTAATTGGTCAGTAGATTTGTTGAGTCTGAATAATCCTTTCGCTTATTCAGAAAGCCAATATCGTCGAGAGGGATATGGATACAGGTATTCAACTCAGCAAAGAAGCTATTTTCAAGCCACGGCGTGATAATACTTCGTGGTAGCAGCGCGAGCAGTTTTGCCTGTTTCATAATAGACATGATAATAATCATTTCCCTTGAAATAATATGGAATCGTCTAACCTGCGGCCACTGCAGACGAGTCACCATTTCTTCAAAATGCTGACGCGCGAGCGTCCCGACCAGAGCCATCAACCAGGTCGCCGATTGCAATGCATCCAATTTAGCCATGCTGTCACCAGCCAGAAAATGTCCCTGCGAACATACCACGATTAACTTATCATTCACGCAGGGCGTAAAATCCCACCCCTCTGGGATCACCAGTGGCTTACGGCAACAGACAAGATCGTATTCATTGCGTATTTTGATCTTTCACATGTTGGATTAGCGCAGTCTGCTATCGGTAAAGATCCCGACTTGACACCAGTACAGACTGGAGTATGCTGCACGGCGTTTATCTGGAACTATACCGTCACGCAACTTCTGACGGTTTGGTTGAGCCGAAGGCCTGGATCAGGCGTGGTCGGCAAACATGCATTGACCCAGTTGCAGGGAAAGCCAGGAACAGAATTTACGGAAACCGATCCTGTCGGATCTTATACCTATTCAACGCCTGATGCCGCGACAAGACTTGCCGCTGTAGTCAGACTATCCTGTGGCGGTTTTCAGCATTTTACCTGGCTATTATTGTCTACAGGCGCTGCGTGGAATATGCCGTATCCGACATCGGCTATGGCCATCGCGCGGCCGCTACGGATAACATAATATGGCTGGGAGATCTGCGCGATTTTCTGAATTGACTATGAATATTTCAGGCAGAGCTGCTATCACTATTATCCCCATATGCCGGGAAAGTCATAGAATAATGAACAGGCCATTCTATTCTCTGGTATTTTTATCTTCTGGCATCAGAGTATTTTCTTAGGTATTCTAAGCCAGTAAATGACAAAAACCGGTCTTCTAATAATTCCTTGCGTCCACTATTCAGGACAAAAAAACTGTCACACGGCAAGAGAGATATATCTGCAGGGAACAAATTTCATCAGCCAAAGGCATCCCTCCGGCGAAGCCCATTGGATATCTCTCATTGTTGGGAACAGCATAAATAGTTTTTTCTAAAACATATTTTTGAATTTACTCATTTAGAACCGTTCTCACCAGACGTTATTGTTGCAGGCAGTTTGAACACGGACAGCGCGGAAAAACCGGAGCGTACACTAAGTACGTGAGGATTTTGAGCGCGGCCCTGATTCAAAATGACAAATAAAATAGCTCTAATGGGACAGACTCTTAAACAATTCTAATAAACATTCAACCATCCGTTTTTTCGGCGATATATTTTTCTATTAGGAGTGGCGCTGAGAAAAAGTTGCCAATGAATTTATTATGATTGTTAATATTAATATCTTTTCACTATACATTTAATTAAATAGTTTTATTTTATTTTTTTGGATTAATGTCATATCACTTTGGGCATTAGCACAAAACTAAAAATAACGATTAAGCTAATTTCCCATAATCTTATTTTTAATGGCGCACTACACTGAGTAAATAAAATTAACGAGTGAGCGCATGTAACTTTTCTTTATGATGTAAACGGGGGGTGTCAGACGTTGTAGTTGTAATGAAGCAGATATGTTAAACATACCAGATTCGGCCGCTTGATTTATAGAGTATCCGCGTCAGTTCTGCGAAAAAAATTACAGTACCCTAATAAATATTCAATTAACCAACGACGAAATTAAAGATGAATAATGAAAAACGTACCAATGTCCGGTTTTATGTCATCTTGATGGTGCTTATTACCGGTATAATTTTATTTGCTGACAGAAACCTTTTGCCAACAATTGCCAAACCATTAATGCATGCTCTGGATATCTCCCCGGCGACACTGGGTTGGATTTTTAGTTGTTTCTCTATCGTCTACGTTGCCTGTCAGATTCCCGGTGGCTGGCTGCTTGACAGGTTTGGCTCACGTAAAATAGTTACCCTGTCCTTTGTCGGGATGGCTATCGTGAATATCCTACAAGGGTTTGTCACGTTCTATTCCGGAGTGTGGGTGCTGATTTCTTTCTGTATCCTGCGCGGAGTCATTGGGTTTCTGGAAACGCCGGGGGTGCCTGCTTTTATAAGGGTGATCACCACATGGTGCCCGCTGAAAGAGAAAGGCTTAGCAGGAAGTCTGGCCGGGGCGGCACAGTATATGGCGGTATTCGTGTTTGTGCCGTTTTTCGCGTGGTTCGCCAGCGCATATAACTTCCAGAAATTGTTCTTTGTTATTGGCATACTTGAGTTGCTGATTGCCTGGCTTTTTTACAAATCTACCCCCGCTCCGGCACATCATCCGAAAGTGAATCAGGCGGAGCTTGATTATATCCGTGAAGGCGGTGGCCTGCCGGATATGGATATTAAGAAGAAAGAAAAGAAAGCTCAGAAGGTTGTTGAGTGGACTGACATCAAAGCCTTCATCACCAACAGGCAGACTATTGGCATTTTCATCAGCCAGTATTGCTTTAACTGTCTGGCGTTATTCTTCCTCTCCTGGTTCCCTATGTATTTGATGACGGAACGGGGAATTGATATTAAAGCTACCGGTATTCTGGTTGCGATCCCGGCTTTCGGAGCATTTGTTGGCGGTCTTTCCAGCGGCGCGCTCTCCGATTTCCTAATGAGGAAAACATCTTCCCTCACCATTTCCAGAAAAACGCCTATCTATATCGGTATGCTCTGTTCATTCTCTATGTTTTTCTGTAACTACGTTGATTCTATCTATTTAGTGGTAGCACTGATGACGCTCGCGTATTTTGGCAAAGGTTGTTCAACGCTGGGTTGGGTAATTCTTACCGATGTTGCGCCGAAGAAAATCATCAGCACCGCTGGCGGTATTTTCAATGCGTTCAGCAATATCTCAACGATCGTAACGCCAATTGTGATTGGCTACATAGTAAATTACACAGGAAGTTTTACCTGGGCGCTTATATTTGTATCAGCACATGCCCTCCTCGCTTTACTTAGCTACCTGGTTATTGTCTGGCCAATTAAACGTATTGAGGTAGATCCGAACGAGGAAATCTCGGTATCGGCCTCTGAACCAGTGAAAGAATAAGCCGCGGCATCGGTGTTTATCTATCAACCGGTGCTAAAATTTTTATACTGTCGATCGTGATAACGATATGCAGGGGAGAACAAACTATGACGGCCAAAAGTGACTATGCAGCATACCTGCAACGTAAAGAGAGAAAGAAAGCTGAATTGATGGGGAAATACTGGGTTAACCAGGAAAGCCGCTATATATCTCCCTTTCAGATTTATGGGAATTTGTATTATGTCGGTGACAGCTGGGTTTGCGCACATATTGTGGATACCGGAGACGGGCTCATTTTATTTGATGCAGGCAATACTGGTGCGACTGCAATGCTGATTCATGCGATCTGGGCCGCGGGATTTAATCCTGCCGATGTCCGCTGGCTGATACTATCGCATGGTCATGTAGAGCATATTGGTGCGGCTAATTTTTTCAAAAGGATGTTTGATACTAAAATCTATCCGGGAGCGCCAGATGCTGAAATGTTCAGAACTAAGCCCGAGTTCGTCTTTATTCAAGACGGTGCCAGTATCGAAGATGAATTATGCCTGATTGATGTTGAAATCAATGATGGAGATGTGCTCCAGTTCGGTCATATTACCGTAAAATTTGTGCTCGTTCCGGGGCATACTGAGGGATGTATCGCCTGCTTTTTTGATGTGACTGATGGCGATCATACCAGGCGAGTAGGCTATTACGGTGGGTTTGGTTTCAATACATTACAGAAAGAATTTCTTGAAGAGTATGGCGACCCACAGCTGACTCTGCGTCAGCAGTACCTTCATTCACTTGAAAAAGTGCGCAATGAACCCGTTGATATTTTTATGGCAAATCACACTGTTAATATTGATCTGTTAGCCAAACGTCAGCAAATGCTTGCTGATCCAGGCGTAAATCCTTTTATAGATAAAAAGGCATGGTCATTATATCTGGATAAAAAACGTGATGATTTACTTAAAATGATGGAAGATTGATATTTACCGTACTAAGAGCGTTATTCGTAACCAGAGGTATTTACTGATGAAATATTTTATTGAACCCGGCAGAACCCGCAAAAGCATCAACTTTATTGATAATATTATTTATTCCCATTCCCATGATCTAAATGGTAATCCTCTGGAACTGAAGTTGTCGATTATGTCACAGAACGGTAATAGTGAAATGAAAGCGGCCTCAGGAAGCGAATATCAAGAAGAAAAAAATCAGCTCGTCAGGCTATCCTCTGGATTCCCGGAGGTGGATTTCGCGGCGTCGATAAAAATATGATGGTGGCGGAAGTTCAGTATCTGGTCGAGGCTGGTTACATCGTTGCATCAATGTATTATCGTGGCAGTCATCAGGCACATTATCCCGAGCAATTAAAAGATGTTAAAACCGTGCTGCGTTTCTTACGTGCCCATGCCGGGGAATATGATATTGATCCGCAATATATAGGTGTAATGGGGCGTTCTGCGGGGGGACATTTAAGTTTAATGGCGGCAATGAATACCGAAGGTTACGATACCGACGAATGGGCGGGATTTTCATCAAAAGTACAGGCAGCTTACGATCTCTTCGGGCCGGCAGATATTGTAACCCTGATGGAAAACGATGAAATTCAGATGCGTAATCCAGGCCACCGCTGGAAAAAAATTGAGGATACTCATGCTGGTGCATTACTGGGAGGCGACCCCGCGATAATGAAAGAACGTGCAAAGGAGGCCTGTGTAAAATATTTCATTAATCATGAGATGGCCCCGGTATTGATTATGCATGGTGATAACGATCCTCTGGTACCACTAACGATTAGTGAAGATATCTATAATGACATTTGTCGCGCTGGGTTAGAATATCGCGTAGATTTCTATGTCGTCAAAAATGGAGGACCGGTACGCCAGAGTTTTTTCAACCGGAAACACAACAAATTTCACTGGGATTTTTTAATCGACAGTTACGTGCAAAATAAAATAATCATTTAATAACAGAGATGCTGCTTCCATTATTAGCTTAGCTAGCATCCGTATGATTTTATATTTCCATATAAAAATAACGCGCAGACAATCATCTTTAATATTCTTCACTAGCTTATCTCTCCAGGCAAGCGGATAAATAGTTTATAAACAAAAAAATCATCAGTTAAAAACATCGATATGAAATAAAATTTCAATTATTAACAACACAATACAGATTATAACTTAGCACGATTTGAACTTTAAAAAAGTCATAAACTATTTAATCATGGAAGATTATGGTATCTACAATACTTACTCGAGTTTGCTTATGAAACAGATTTGTTCTACAGATTTTACACATTTTAAGCATGTGCGTTTTGTACTCACAGACCTCGATGACACGCTAACCTATAGAGGACGGCTGTCAGCTGAAACCTATACGGCGCTGGAAAGGTTGCAAAAAGCGGGGGTTAAAGTGATACCAGTCACAGCCGCGCCCGCAGGCTGGTGCGATCAGATGGCGCGGATGTGGCCAGTTGATGGCGTCATTGGTGAAAATGGCGGCATATTTTTCAGAAGAAAAAATGACGGCCACGGAATCGAACACTTTTTTTGGCATGATAAAGAGAAACATTCTGAGGTTGCTGAACGCCTGAAGCTGATTGGGGAACAGATAAAAAGGGAAATTGTTGCCGCCCGCTTTGCCGACGATCAACCGTTCAGAATGACCTCAATTGCCTTTTCTAAACCGCAAGAAGATCGGCTTTGTTCATTAATACTTGACGCATTAGTACAAGCAGGTGCGGCAACCACTGTAAATAATCTCTGGATTCTTGGCTGGCTTGGGAAATATGACAAGTTATCTATGGCCCGGCGAATACTCAGGGATTTTTACGCGCTTGACATAGATTTCGATCGCTCCGCCATACTGTATAGCGGCGACTCGACGAATGACGCGCCGATGTTTTCATTCTTTGAACATACGGTTGGAGTGAGCACAGTAACAGACTACCTGGATCAAATCCCGCAACCTCCGCAGTGGATTACCTGTGGGCCAGGTGGCGCTGGTTTTGTAGAAATTGCAGATGCGATAATCGCTTCCAGATAATAAGGGGATATTAACTGGTTAAGTAAACTTTAAGTTAACCCCATCCAGCTATATCGGTAATCCTCACGAGCCAGCAGGTCAACCAACGGTTTACCCTTAAAGCGCTGCTTGCGGTTCTTCGGTAACTGCTGGAGAACATAACGAACCCTGAGCACATCAATCAGCGCGGGTTACCCTTTTGGCGTCAGCATTGAGACCCAGATAGTCGAATATTTCGATTAACTCAGCGTGAGATGATTGGTTTTCCCCTAAGGTGGTTGGCTTCTAGTATGGAGCGTTTTCCGCTTCGTACTGCTCAAAGAGGCTAGCGCAGCTAATGCTGCCTGGTCACTACAGGGTTACAGTGAATAAAACTATCAGGAGGCTTAAAGCTGCATCCCTTAGGATTCAGTAAACAGGAATACTTTAAGAAGATGTCTGGAGCGGGCGAAGGGAATCGAACCCTCGTATAGAGCTTGGGAAGCTCTCGTTCTACCATTGAACTACGCCCGCGAGGAAGTGCGTGGGCCATTATAGACCTTACACACCGGCTGACAAGCCTGAACTGCGCTAACTGCCGATAAAATAACCTGTTAGCACTTAGGTTTACTGCCCTGCGGTGGTAAATAACGCAGTGGGTCGATCGCCGTCGCTCGGTAGCGAATCTGGAAATGCAGACGCACGGAGTCCGCATCCGTGCTGCCCATTGTGGCGATCTGCTGGCCAATCTTCACGTTCTGCCCGTTATTCACCATCATCTTATCGTTATGCGCATAGGCGCTGATATAGTCCTCGCCATGTTTAATCATAATCAGATTGCCGTAGCCGCGCAGTTGATTACCCACGTATACCACTTTGCCCGCGCCTGCGGCGTAGATCGGCTGGCCGCGCCGGCCAGCAATATCAATACCTTTATTACCGCCATCGCGGGTGGAATACGGCAACACAACTTTACCGCTGGTTGGCCAGCGCCAGCAGCGTTGTCCCACCGGCGGCCAGGATGATTGCGGAACCTGTGAGGAAGGCGTCACGGTAGCGGTGCGGCTGGTTGACGGCTTCTTAGTGGATGAATGTCCTTTCGTCGTGGCCCCTGAACGGCTGTTCAGCTTCAGCTTCTGTCCGACTTCAATGATATAGGGAGGCGAAATATTGTTAAGTCGGGCGAGATCCCTGACGCTGGTGCCCGTAGCACGTGAAATCGCATACAGCGTATCGCCACGCTTCACGGTATATATGGAGCCGGAACCAGATGAACTGGAACACCCCGCAACGATCAGGCTGCTCATCAATATTATCGTGATATAAAAGCGTTTACCCATCAGGCATCCTGCACTCAACACAAACCGCCACCTCAACAATCAGAACAATCATCATACCAGTCAGCCGGAGGATACCCAATCGCGACACCGCCACCGGAAGTATTAAAGTGATGATATCCATCCGCGCGAGGACATTTGCCGATACCGGCCAGAGTTTATCGCCTCATGCACTGTGTATCATAATGATTTAATTAGGCTCATAATGATATACCGCATTCGGCCCGCTTTTCTCCCCTGCCCTGTCATATGCGCCACATTTTTTAACGTCATCACACTTCCATGTTACCTCGCCCGAGATTTCCGCTTCTGGCGTAATTCTTGCCTGTTTCAGGTATTGGCATACATGCCAAATCTTCATTTCAGAGGGGACGATTATGGAATCGCGAGAAGCGACCGCAACCGGTGAATCATGCATGCGTGTGGATGCCATTGCCAAAGTGACCGGGCGTGCCAGATACACCGACGATTACGTTATGGCAGGAATGTGTTATGCCAAATATGTCCGCAGCCCTATTGCTCACGGTTATGCCAATAACATTGATTGCAGCGAGGCCAAAAAGCTGCCAGGCGTACTGGCGGTGTTTACCTGGGAAGACGTGCCAGATATTGCGTTTGCCACTGCCGGGCATGCCTGGACGCTGGACGAAGGTAAACGCGATATTGCCGACCGCTACCTGTTAACCCGTCACGTCCGTCATCATGGCGATGCGGTGGCGATTGTCGTGGCACGAGATGAGCTTACCGCCGAGAAAGCGGCCCTGTTGGTCAACGTCGACTGGCAGCCACTGCCCGTAATAACGACGCCGGAGGCCGCGCTGGCGCCGGGTGCGGTCAAAATCCATCCGGAGGGCAATCTGCTCAAACAGAGCGAAATGAATGCAGGCAACGTTACCCAGGCGATAGAAACCGCAGACCTGCAGATTCAGGGGCATTATCAAACCCCGGTTATCCAGCATTGCCATATGGAAAGCGTCACCTCCTTTGCCTGGATGGAAGAGGATTCCCGCATCTCCATCATCACCAGCACGCAGATCCCGCATATCGTGCGCCGGGTTGTCGGTCAGGCGCTCAGTATTCCGTGGTCGCATGTGCGGATCATCAAACCGTATGTCGGCGGCGGTTTCGGCAATAAGCAGGACGTGCTGGAAGAGCCGATGGCGGCATTTCTGACCAGCAAACTTGGCGGTATTCCGGTGAAAGTATCGCTGAGTCGCGAAGAGTGCTTTCTTGCTTCCCGTACCCGCCACGCTTTTACTATCAATGGCCGAATGGGTATCAATCGCGACGGCACTTTACAAGGCTATAGTCTCGATGTTCTGTCAAATACTGGCGCTTACAGCTCGCATGGTCACTCCATCGCCTCAGCCGGCGGCAATAAAGTGGCATATCTCTATCCGCGTAGCGCTTACAGATACCGTTCAACAACCTGCTACACCAACCTTCCCACAGCAGGCGCCATGCGCGGTTACGGCGCTCCGCAGGTGGTCTTCGCGCTAGAAGCAATGATCGATGATGCCGCTACCGCGCTGGAGCTCGATCCGGTGGACGTCCGCTTATGTAACGCCGCCCGCGAAGGTGACGCTAACCCGCTCACCGGGAAAATTATCTACAGCGCCGGGTTGCCAGAATGTCTGCAAAAAGGCCGCAAACTGTTTGACTGGGATAAACGCCGCGAGGCGTGTCGCCATCAGCAAGGCAATATCCGCCGGGGCGTCGGCGTCGCCTGCTTCAGCTATACCTCCAACACCTGGCCGGTAGGGGTCGAAATCGCCGGCGTTCGCCTGCTGATGAATCAGGACGGTACAATTAATGTGCAAAGCGGCGCCACCGAAATTGGTCAGGGCGCCGATACCGTATTTGCGCAGATGGTAGCAGAGACGGTTGGTGTCGCAGTAAGCAACGTACACGTAATTTCAACCCAGGATACCGATGTCACGCCATTCGATCCTGGCGCATTCGCTTCGCGGCAAAGCTATACTACCGCGCCCGCGCTGCGCAAAGCGGCACTGCTGTTAAAAGAGAAAATCCTTGCCCAGGCCTCGACTATGCTGCATCAGTCGGCCATAAACCTGACGCTGATCGACGGCAATATCGTCCTTATCGATCGCCCTGCAATCCCGTTGCTGTCGCTGAAAGAGTTGGCCATGGATGCGTTTTATCATCCTGAACGCGGCGGGCAGCTCTCAGCGGAAAGTTCCGTAAAAACCACCACCAATCCTCCGGCCTTCGGCTGCACTTTTGTCGATCTGAACGTTGATATCGCACTTTGCAAAGTCACCATCAACCGCATCCTCAACGTTCATGATTCCGGTCATATTCTGAACCCTCTGCTGGCGGAAGGTCAGGTGCATGGCGGAATGGGGATGGGTATTGGCTGGGCGCTGTTTGAAGAGATGATTATCGACGCTGACAGCGGCGTCATACGCAACCCCAATCTGCTGGATTACAAAATACCCACCATGCTCGATCTCCCGGAACTGGAGGGGGCTTTCGTCGAAACGCTGGAGCCGCAATCCGCCTATGGCCATAAATCACTTGGAGAGCCGCCAATCATTCCCGTTGCGGCCGCCATTCGCAATGCGGTCAAAATGGCGACGGGCGTGGCGATCGATACGCTGCCGCTGACGCCAAAACGGCTGTTCACCGCATTTCACGACGCGGGTTTGATTAAAGGATAAGACTATGTTTGATATCGCGACCTACCACCGCGCCACGGATATCGACGGGGCCATCACGCTGCTGACGAACAATCCGCAGGCCAAACTACTCGCGGGTGGTACAGATGTATTAATTCAGCTTCATCATCATAACGCCCGTTATCGCCATATTGTGGATATCAATGGATTAGCGGAACTACGCGGCATTACCCTCGCGGATCATGGAGGAATACGCATTGGTTCCGCCACCACCTTCTGCGAACTGATCAACACTCCCTTGATCCAGCACCATCTTCCAGCACTCAGCGCCGCTGCCGCGTCGATTGCCGGGCCGCAAATTCGCAACGTCGCCACCTATGGGGGCAATATTTGCAACGGCGCAACCAGCGCCGATTCGGCGACGCCTACGCTGATTTACGAAGCGACCCTCGAAATCCATTCTCCCGACGGGGTGCGTTTTATGCCCATCAACGGCTTTCACACTGGCCCAGGAAAGGTTTCTCTTGCACACAACGAACTGGTGGTGGCGTTTCATTTTCCTGCCCAGCCTGCCACCGATACCGGTAGCGCCCACTATAAATACGCGATGCGCGACGCCATGGATATTTCCACTATTGGCTGCGCCGCGCGCTGTACTCTGGAGGATGGCCATATTCGCGAGCTTCGGCTGGCTTTCGGGGTCGCCGCTCCGACGCCGATCCGCTGCCCCCACGCGGAACAGAGTGTGCAAAATGCCCCGTTAACCCAACAAACGCTGGAGACGGTTAGCGAAGCGGTTTTACATGATGTCGCACCGCGATCCTCGTGGCGTGCCAGCAAAGCATTTCGTCTACATCTTATCCAGACGATGACTCAAAAAGTGGTCAGCGAAGCCGCTATCAAGGCAGGAGGAGAATGGCAATGAATCACACCGACAGAATCACCCTCGCATGCCAGATCAACGGCATGGATTTTCAACTAAGCGTCCCTCCGGGCATGCCGCTCTCCGAACTGCTACGCGAACAAGGGCTGTTGAGCGTAAAGCACGGCTGCTGCGTCGGAGAGTGTGGTGCCTGTACCGTCCTGGTTGATGGTACCGCCATAGACAGCTGCCTGTATCTCGCCGTCTGGGCCGCGGGTAAAGAGATTCGCACGCTGGAGGGGGAATCACAGAACGGTCAACTATCGCACGTGCAGAGGGCTTATGCCGAATCAGGCGCCGTACAGTGCGGATTCTGCACGCCGGGGCTCATTATGGCCACCACGGCCATGCTTGCAAAACCTCGTAACCAGCCAATGACCATACTGGAGATACGTCGGGGGCTGGCGGGAAATCTGTGCCGTTGTACTGGCTATCAGATGATCCTCAACGCAGTACGTGCCTGCGAGACGCCGGAATAAACCGCATCTGACCGGCCTGAATTCAGGCCAGTCAGATATTCATTAATTCGTATTTTTTAATCTTGCGATAGAGCGTGGCGATGCCAATACCCAGTTCGTCCGCCGCCTGCTTTTTATTGTGATGCCGTGACAGCGCCTCGCGGATCATCTGTTTCTCCATCTCTTCAAGCGCGGTACCGCCAGCGTCCTCGGCCTGAGGAGGCAGTATGTTAACGGGTTCGTCATCGCACCCTGGCATTTTATCATTGTGAAGCAAATTCGGCGGCAGCAGCGCGCTATCAATCACCTCACCAGAGGGCACGACGTTAACCAGATACTCCATCAAATTACTCAACTCCCGCAGATTGCCCGGCCAGCGATGACGCTTTAGCAAAGTCACCACATCCGGAGCGATGCCGGGATACACCAACCCAAGCCGACGGGTATGCAGATGCAGAAAGTAATGCACCAGCAGTTCAATATCATCCTGACGTTCACGCAGGGGCGGCAAGGTTAATGGAATCACGTTAAGCCTGTAGAAAAGATCTTCGCGAAATTTACCTTCTGCAATGAACTGCCCCAGATTTTGATTGGTAGCGGAAATAATTCGGATATCCACCTGCACCGGACTGCTGGCACCAAGGGGTAAAATTTCCCTCGCTTCAATCGCGCGCAACAATTTCGCCTGCAGCATCAGCGGCATATCGCCAATCTCATCGAGAAACAGCGTCCCGCTATTAGCGGCCTGAATCAGGCCGGTTTTACCGTTAGCAGACGCGCCGGTAAAAGCCCCTTTCACATAACCAAACAGTTCACTTTCCAGCAGTTGTTCTGGGATCGCAGCGCAGTTAATGGCGATAAAGGGTTTGTTTTTACGCTCGCTCAGCTTGTGGATCGCCCGGGCGACAACCTCTTTCCCGGTACCGCTTTCGCCAACGATCATCACGCTGGAAGGACTGGGAGCAATGCGGCTAATCAGTCGCTTAAGCTGACGCATCACCCGGCATTCACCGACCAGTTGCTCAATATGCGGTTCGTCGGTTGCCAGCGATACGGCGGTACTGGTATGCGACTGATGAAAGGCCATCAGGAATAATTGCCGCCCTTGAATATTATGTAACTGGCCGATAATCAGTTCATTTTTATCATCCCAGGAGACAATATGTTGCATATGCCCATGAGTGAAATTGCTTTCAAATGTTAGCGGCCTGAAGCGAACGGATTTTCCCGTCATGGTGTTATTCATAACCCCAAGAATTTTCAGGGCCGTTTGATTGGCGAACTGCACACGGCTGTCTTCATCGATGACCAGCACGCCTTGATCCATATTTTCGATCATGGTCGAGAATATTTTACTGATCCCCTCGCCGCCACCTTGATCCTGAAGAAGTTTCGAAACAAAAATGGTTGATATATGCCGAACGTAATCGGAAAACTCCCGCAGATTATCGTTAATATGTTCCTGCTGTTCATGCGTGACGGCAAGCAAACTGATTACGCCAACACAACGATTCTGTAAAATAACCGGTGTTCCCAGAAATGCTTTCTCACGACAATTATCTTTGCAGTCACATCCTTCGCAAAGAGGATCGTGACGAGAGTGCGTCACCACCTTTTCCTTTTGCGTTTCCAGAACATAACGTAATAACCTTGAATTGCTGCTCAATTGACGACCGAGGAATTTACCGTAGGTGCCTGTGCCCGCAACGCGGCACAGATTTTCATCGACGATCTCCACCTCCAGTTGCAATACACTGGCAAGCATTCTGGCAAAACGCTGAATAGTCGGTTGAATTTGCATCAAAACGGATTGCGTCGTTGCAAGCACCATAGACTCACCTTCCGGCATCACTTAAGTAGTTGATCATTTATAATATTGATGTTTATCAGGGGTTAATAATACTAACCCAGGAAAATATTGCTTTGATAAAAACAGGACTCTTTATCATTTTCCCATCCTCATTATGGAAGAGATGTCACATTTTCATATCAATATGAGAATCGACCCAACAATTTTATCAATATGGCTATCTACTCTGTTCTTCGATGCCTTATTTTCATTCCATTTCTCACCATAAAAAATGACGTTTAAAAAGCCAAACGTTTACGTCCGACAATCCGCAGAAAAAAGAGCGATAATGTGTGATCGCCGCCACAAATAACCGTTCTGAAATAATATCCCCGCAGCACTGGATTAATTCTGGCACAGTTATTGTTAGGTGATGGTATCGCTGTGATATCGCGCAGTCATAGCAATTAAGCCACCTTGCCGTTATTCCACTACCGGGACTTTACAATGAAAACTGTTAATGAGCTGATAAAGGATATCAATTCGCTGACTTCGCACCTTCACGAGAAGGATTTTTTATTAACGTGGGAACAGACAACGGATGAACTACAACAAGTCCTTGATGTTGCCGCCGCACTGAAGATGCTACGCGCCGAGAATATCGCGACCAAAGTCTTCAATAGTGGATTAGGGATTTCCGTTTTCCGCGATAATTCCACCCGAACCCGCTTCTCTTATGCCTCTGCTCTTAACCTGCTTGGCCTGGCCCAGCAAGATCTTGATGAAGGTAAATCGCAAATCGCCCACGGCGAAACGGTCCGCGAAACGGCCAATATGATCGCCTTCTGCGCCGACGCAATTGGTATCCGCGACGACATGTATCTTGGCGCGGGGAACGCCTATATGCGTGAAGTCGGCGCCGCGCTTGATGACGGTTATAAACAAGGTGTTTTGCCCCAGCGTCCGGCGTTAGTCAACCTGCAATGCGATATCGACCATCCGACCCAGGCAATGGCCGATCTGGCCTGGCTGCGCGAGCATTTTGGTTCGCTGCAGAATCTGAAAGGTAAGAAAATCGCCATGACCTGGGCTTATTCACCGAGCTACGGTAAACCGCTCTCTGTGCCCCAGGGCATTATCGGCCTGATGACCCGTTTCGGCATGGAGGTGACCCTGGCGCATCCGGAAGGCTATGACCTGATCCCCGATGTTATCGAAGTTGCCAAAAACAATGCCAATGCTTCCGGCGGCAGCTTCCGCCAGGTCACCAGCATGGAAGATGCATTCAAAGACGCAGACATCGTCTATCCGAAGTCATGGGCGCCCTACAAAGTTATGGAAGAACGGACCAAACTCCTGCGCGCCAACGATCACGCGGCCCTGAAAGCCCTGGAAAGGAAGTGTCTGGAGCAGAATGCGAAGCATAAGGACTGGCACTGCACCGAAGAGATGATGCAGCTCACGCGCAACGGAAATGCGCTGTATATGCACTGCCTGCCGGCGGATATCAGCGGCGTCTCCTGTGAGGAAGGGGAAGTCACCGAAGGGGTATTCGAAAAATACCGTATCGCCACTTACAAGGAGGCCAGCTGGAAGCCATACATCATCGCCGCAATGATCCTCTCTCGCAAATACGCGAAGCCCGGCATCCTGCTGGAACAACTGCTGAAAGAAGCGCAACAGCGCATCAAATAACCCCCCAGGCCGACCTTCCGGTCGGCCCTCCGTTTCCGGAGGCAACAAGGAGAAGGATAGAATATGTCCGTTTTCTCATTGAAAATTGATATCGCCGACAATCGCTTTTACAGCGGTAAAACGTCCGCGCTGTTCTCGCAACGGCAGGCGAAACAGGCTCGCCTGTTCCACCAAAAAATTACCGGTTATCGTCCGACGCCGCTCTGCGCACTGGACAGTCTCGCCAGCCTGTTTGGCGTAAAGAAAATTCTCGTTAAAGATGAATCGAAACGCTTTGGACTGAACGCCTTCAAGATGCTCGGCGGCGTTTATGCCACCGCCCGTCTGCTGTGTGAAAAATACCAGCTTGACATCAATACCCTTTCGTTCTCGCAGCTTAAAAACGCCATTGACGAGAAGATGACCTTCGCGACGACCACCGATGGCAACCACGGCCGGGGCATTGCGTGGGCTGCGCAACAACTAGGGCAAAACGCGGTGATTTATATGCCGAAAGGCTCTGCCCAGGAGCGGGTCGACGCCATTCTCAATCTTGGCGCGGAGTGCATCGTCACCGATATGAACTATGACGATACGGTCCGTCTGACCATTCAGCATGCGCAACAGAACGGTTGGGAAGTGGTACAGGATACCGCCTGGGAAGGCTACACCAAAATCCCCACCTGGATCATGCAGGGCTACGCCACGCTAGCCGATGAAGCTGTGGAGCAAATGCGTGAACTGGGCGTCGTTCCGACCCACGTACTGTTGCAGGCTGGCGTCGGCGCAATGGCAGGCGGCGTGCTGGGCTATCTGGTCGATGTCTATGGCCCGCAGAACCTGCGCAGCATTATCGTCGAACCGGACAAAGCCGACTGCATTTACCGCTCGGGCATTAAAGGCGACATCGTCAATGTCGACGGCGATATGGCGACCATCATGGCCGGTCTGGCCTGTGGCGAACCTAATCCGCTCGGCTGGGAAATTCTGCGCAACTGCGCCACACAGTTTATCTCCTGCCAGGACAGCGTCGCCGCGCTGGGTATGCGCGTACTGGGAAATCCCTATGGCGACGACCCGAGAGTCATCTCCGGTGAGTCAGGAGCCGTCGGGCTGGGCGTACTGGCCGCCATTCACTATCACCCGCAGCGTCAGGCCTTAATGGAAAAACTGGCGCTGAATAACGACGCCGTGGTGCTGCTTATCAGTACCGAAGGCGATACCGATATCAAGCACTACCGCGAAGTGGTCTGGGAAGGCAAACATCCCGTCGCACCGTAGTTCCCTTTATTGACAAAGGCTCCCAGAAGACGCGGGGGTTAAAACTGGAGATAAACAATGGCTAAGAACATTCCATTTAAACTGATTCTGGAAAAAGCAAACCACTACAAAGACGATATGACGCGCTTCCTGCGCGATATGATCGCCATTCCCAGCGAAAGCTGCGATGAAAAGCGCGTGGTTCATCGGATCAAACAAGAAATGGAAAAAGTCGGTTTCGATAAAGTCGAGATCGATCCGATGGGTAATATTTTGGGTTATATCGGTCACGGGCCGCGTCTGGTTGCAATGGACGCACATATTGATACCGTTGGGATCGGTAATATTAAAAACTGGAATTTTGATCCCTATGAAGGAATGGAAACCGATGAGCTGATCGGCGGACGCGGCACCTCCGATCAGGAAGGCGGCATGGCATCAATGGTTTACGCCGGAAAGATCATTAAGGATCTCGGTCTGGAAGATGACTACACGCTGCTGGTCACCGGTACGGTACAGGAAGAAGACTGCGACGGCCTGTGCTGGCAGTACATTATTGAGCAATCCGGTATCCGGCCGGAATTTGTCGTCAGTACCGAACCGACCGACTGCCGGGTGTATCGTGGGCACCGCGGGCGTATGGAAATCCGTATTGATGTCCAGGGCGTCAGTTGCCACGGTTCCGCACCGGAGCGCGGCGATAACGCGATCTTTAAAATGGGGCCGATCCTTAACGAATTGCAGGAGTTATCACAACGTCTGGCCTACGATCCGTTTCTCGGCAAAGGCACTCTGACCGTTTCCGAAATCTTCTTCACCTCGCCCAGCCGTTGCGCCGTAGCGGACAGTTGCGCCGTCTCTATTGACCGTCGTCTGACCTGGGGAGAAACCTGGGAAGGCGCGCTGGAAGAGATCCGCGCCCTGCCGGCAGTGAAGAAAGCCAATGCAGCCGTTTCTCTGTACCACTACGATCGCCCCTCCTGGACCGGCCTGGTCTACCCGACCGAATGCTACTTCCCGACCTGGAAAGTGGAAGAGGATCACTTCACCGTGAAAGCGCTGGTCAGCGCTTACGAAGGGCTGTTTGGCAAAACGCCGGTGGTCGATAAGTGGACCTTCTCCACAAACGGCGTCTCGATCATGGGCCGCCACGGCATCCCGGTAATCGGCTTCGGCCCGGGCAAAGAGCCGGAGGCCCACGCGCCAAATGAGAAAACCTGGAAATCGCATCTGGTTACCTGTGCCGCCATGTACGCCGCCATTCCGCTGAGCTGGCTGGCAACGGAATAATCATTAACCGCACCTCCGCTTAGAGCTTGTCTCCGCAGGCATCATTAGCGTAGCCAGTAGGATACCGACAGTGCGCAGAAACCGGAACGTACACGCTGTACGTGAGGATTATTCGCATCACTCGCCCCTTCGGTGCCACGCCTAAAGTGCCTTCAAAACGCAACGCGTTTTGTACGGGCACAGCCCATGACCAGAATGGCAAATGAAAACATCCTGCCGGGATGGGCTCTTCGCCGGAGGCGATTCTGGAGTCCGCTATGCGCGTGCTGATTAAAAACGGCATTGTCGTTAATGCCGATGCTCAGACAAGACAAGATTTGCTGATAGAGAACGGCATTGTTCGCCAACTGGACGACGATATTATTCCGCAGCTTCCCTGCGAGATTATCGACGCGACAGACTGCTACGTCATGCCCGGCGGCGTGGATGTACACACTCATTTTAACATTGACGCCGGTATTGCCCGCAGTTGTGATGATTTTTTTACCGGTACCCGCGCAGCAGCATGCGGCGGTACAACAACCATCATCGATCATATGGGATTTGGCCCGACGGGATGCCAGTTGCGCCATCAGCTGGGGGTTTATCACGGTTACGCCGCGCATAAAGCCGTCATCGACTATAGCTTTCACGGGGTCATTCAGCATATCAACCACGCCATTCTTGATGAAATTCCGATGATGGTTGAAGAGGGGATCAGCAGCTTTAAGCTGTATCTGACATATCAATACAAGCTTAACGATGATGATGTGTTGCAGGCACTGCGCCGTCTGCATCTCTCTGGCGCGCTGACAACGGTCCATCCAGAAAATGATGCCGCCATCGCCTGCAAACGCGCCGAGTTTCTTGCCGCAGGACTCACTGCGCCGCGCTATCACGCCCTGAGTCGCCCCCTGGAGTGCGAAGCCGAAGCCATTGCCAGGATGATCAATCTTGCGCAGCTCGCCGGCAATGCACCTCTGTATATCGTCCATCTCTCCAACGGCTTAGGGCTGGATTATTTACGTCTGGCGAAATCCAGACACCAGCCGGTATGGGTAGAAACCTGTCCTCAATATCTACTGCTGGACGAGCGTCGCTATAACACACCGGAAGGACTGAACTTCATTCTCAGCCCTCCGCTGCGCAATGTCAGCGAGCAGGACAAACTCTGGTGCGGTATCAGCGACGGCACGATTGATGTGGTCGCCACCGATCACTGCAATTTTTCAATGGCGCAGCGCCAACAGCTCTCCGGCGGCGATTTCAACCGCTGCCCAAATGGGCTGCCCGGCGTAGAAAACCGGCTGCTGCTGCTCTTTTCCAGCGCCGTGATAACTGAGCGCATTACGCCACAACGCTTTGTCAATATGACCAGCGCCCTACCCGCGAAACTGTTCGGCCTGTGGCCGCAGAAAGGGCGGCTGGCGCCAGGCTCCGATGGCGATGTGGTGATTATCGATCCGCATCAGACAACGGAAATTCGCCATGCCGAACAGCATGATAACGGCGACTACTCTCCCTGGGAGGGATTCCGCTGTACCGGGGCTATCGTCAGAACCCTTTCACGCGGCGAAACCCTGTTTTGTCAGGGGGAGTTTAACGCCAGAGCGGGCCGGGGTCGCTTCCTGAGACGCAAGCCGTTTAGCCATCCTAATCACACTGAATAAGTGAGGAAAAATGAGTAAGAAAATTGTTCTCGCGCTGGGCGGGAATGCGCTGGGCGAGGATCTGGCCGGGCAAATGCAGGCCGTTAAAATGACCTCTCAGGCGATCGTGGATTTAATCGCCCAGGGCCATCAACTGGTGGTCACGCACGGTAACGGTCCGCAGGTGGGGATGATCAACCTGGCCTTTGAAGCGGCGGCGAAAACCGCAGCCCATACGCCAATGCTGCCGATGTCAGTGTGTGTGGCATTAAGCCAGGGTTATATTGGTTACGATCTGCAAAACGCGCTGCGCGAAGAACTGTTATCACGCGGCATACAAATGCCGGTGGTGACACTGGTCACGCAAGTGGAAGTTGACGCCAGCGATCCTGCCTTTCTTAATCCAACCAAACCCATTGGTTCTTTCTTCACCCGGCAAGAAGCCGAATTGCTGGAGAAACAGGGTTATACGCTGAAAGAAGATGCCGGTCGCGGCTACCGCCGCGTTGTCGCCTCTCCCAAACCAATAGACATTATCGAAAAAGAGACCGTCAAGGCGCTGGTCGAGGCCGGACAGTTAGTCATTACCGTCGGCGGCGGTGGTATTCCCGTGATCCGTGAAGGCAACCATCTGCGAGGCGCCAGCGCGGTTATCGACAAGGACTGGGCCAGCGCCCGGCTCGCCGAAATGATCGATGCAGATATGCTCATCATTTTGACGGCAGTGGAAAAAGTGGCGATTAACTTCGGTAAAGAAAATGAGCAATGGCTGGATCGTCTGTCATTAAACGATGCCGATCGCTTTATCAACGAAGGCCATTTCGCCAAAGGCTCCATGCTGCCGAAAGTTGAAGCCGCCGTGTCATTCGCCCGTTCCCGGCCTGGACGGGAAGCGCTGATTACCGTCTTGAGCAAAGCGAAAGAAGGCATTGAAGGAAAAACCGGCACCGTGATCTGCCAGTAGCCGGACAATACAGCGCCATCCGGCATACGCTCCACACGGTTGCCGGATGGTGACGCTAACGTCCCCTGTCATCCTCTGCGAACAACGTGGTCGTTGGTGACAAACAACACGCAACCTTATGCAACTTCCAGCACTTCTCTGGTTGATTTTACCCCCTGATGCATCAGCATCATCAGCGCTTCCAGGACTCCGCCGCCGATCGCCCGCGCTTTATCAGACACGGTGGTAAAATCGGCTGTCTCGCCACGCGGGTCAATATCACCGATTTTAAACCCGCCGACCACCGCCAGCCCGTCGCTTAACAGGCCACGCACCATGCCCGACAGCGGGGCCTTAATTTCACTGTCGCCAATCCAGGCGATCACCTCCCCCTCCTTCACCAGGTCGCCTAATTTTACATTGGCACGCATGATGCCCGCTGCGGGCGCACGAATCACCCGTCGCGCGGTATGCCCCATAATATTCCCCGGCACGCCGGTATTTTCTTGTGCGCAACCGGAGTAAATCACCTTTCCCAGCCAGTGGCCGCGATTGGTTTCTATTACCGCATGACAATCCTCACCTGCGCTAAATCCTGGCCCTAAAGCAATCGTCACCGGGGCCATCGCAATATGGGTGCCCAAATTGTGTTTTGCCAGAATGGCATCCACCACGCAGACGGGCTTTAACGTATCAAGAGATGCACAGACAGGATCGACCAGCACCGGAATGATGCCGCGCTCCGCCAGCGCTATCGCGTCTGTCGCCGAATTCACCCGCCGGGCGGTGACGCTTTCCACCACCATTTCCCCCTCAAACACCGCCTGAGCAAATGCCACGCTACGGCGGATCACCGTCGGTTGCTCCACTTCCAGCATGAATACCTTGAATCCGGCATGGTAAAGACGCAACGCCACGCCGCTGGCGATATCTCCCGCGCCGCGGATCACCACGCGCTGATGCCCGGAAGGATGCGCAGGTTTCATCATTAATCCGCCAGGCGCATTATTCTTTATCTGTAAAATCTCAGCCAGCACGCTTACCGCGATCTCCTGCGGCGTTTCAGCGCCAATGTTGTAACCTACCGGCGCATGCAGGCGCGCAAGATGTTCTTCCGCGATGCCTTTTTCCCGCAGCTGGCGCAAAAAAAGCTGAACCTTGCGGCGACTTGCCAGCAGCCCCAGCCAGGCCAGCGGACGCTCCACCAGCTTATCCAGCGCCTCGCGATCCTGATTATTGGTGGCGATAAGGACGAAGTTATCGGGCCGGATCTCCAGCGCATCCACCGCCTCAGCAAACGAATCGGCATGCAGTAACTGCACCGAGGGCGGGAATGCCGCCGGATTTAAGCTTTCACGATAAATATCCGCCACGGCGATATCAAAACCCAACAGCGCGGCGCTCTGTGCTATCGCCCGATTCACATGCCCGGCGCCGATCAGCACCAGACGGGGACGGAGCCCATGTACGCTGATGAAGACCGTCATCGCGCCACCGCAATCAGAACCGACAGCATCCGCACCATTACGCGCCATCCGCCCATGAAACAAACGCGGCTTTCTTTCCCGTAAAGCCTGTTGCGCCTCATCGATCACTTTGCGCTCCACCATTCCTCCGCCAATCGTGCCAAAGGTCGTTCCATCCTGATGAATCAACATCTCAGCTGAATGTCGCGGCGTTGAGCCACGGCTATCGACAATTTGCGCCAACGCAAATGGACTGTTTTGTTCTTCGAGTCTTGCCGCTTCTGTGAAAATATTCATAAAAACCTCAATGGATATCCCTATGGTGGTTCCGGTTTCCCGGCCTCGCTATCTCACAAGTCTGCGCGTAATCGGTGGCTGTTCCCGTACCGCCCCCAGCCAGATGGCATCCACATTCCCATTGCGCAATAGCTGGAACAGATCGTATTCCGTCGCGCTATTCTCAGATTGAGAAAATTGATTGAGAAACCAGATACGCCTGCTGTCCGGCGGGACGTTTTTAAACGCCCCCTGTGGGTGGCGAATTAGCCGAAGAAGGTGCCCGAAGGTCAGCGGCTCATCCGCCGTCAGGCCAGTGATCTCAGCAAACAACGGCCAGCGATGGACATTCTCCGCGCCCGTATTCTCCCCCAACATCTGCCCGCCCATAACGGCAATCACGCAGCAACTGCTTTCAGGTATGCAAGGTTCGTGCTCATCCGGCGCTTTAAGCGGCAATCCGTGAGCGCCATCCGCTTCTACCAGAATAACGTCACATTCCGCACGGGCCGCCAGCGCATCAATGGCCTGCGGCGAAAACCCTCTCGCTTTCCCTTCCTGCGCTTTCCATGCGCGAAAACAGGCCCAGATGGGCCGCATAAGATAGTGGGAAGGCAGAGCGGCAGGCTCCCGGCAGAAGATCGTTGGGCAAGTGGCATCGGGCAGAAACATATGCGTCGTTGTGGTCACGATGACCCGCCTGCCGTAGCCATGAAATAATCTCGCCAGCCAGAAAAGCGTACTCGTTTTCCCGCCAGCCCCGACAAGCGAAATAATCAAGGGACGTTTCTGCGCACCTAAATCAAAGAATAAACCGGCGTGACTCTTTATATTTTTATCAATAATCATCAGCCACCTAAAATAAGGAATGGACGATGCCGCCAATCGACTGCATTATTACCGCCGCGGGGCTTTCATCACGAATGGGAAAATGGAAAATGATGCTACCCTGGCAGGACGGGACAATTCTTGATGCAAGTATCAAAAATGCCCTGCAATTTTGCAGCCAGGTTATTTTAGTTACCGGCTATCGCGGCGATGAACTGTACCATCGCTATGCCGGCGCAAGTCATATACTGATAACGCACAACCCTGACTATGCTGATGGTCTGTACTCTTCTGTGAAGGTCGCCGCAAACGCCGTTAAAAGCGAATACTGCTTCATCACCCACGGAGACATGCCCTGCCTGACGTTTGAAATATTTAATAAAATATGGTCATTACGCAATGACAGCGCGCTAATCCCGTACTATCAGGGCACGCCAGGCCATCCGATTCTGCTCACCCGACGCTGCCTGTTACAGGCCCTCTCCGGCCCGCAAAAAAATATGCATCAGGCATTACTGGCTGGCGCGCATAATAAGGTGGAAATAGATCATATAGAAATCATTTCGGATGTTGATACGCCAGAGGATTTTATTCGCCTCCATCAGCGTTAATAAAAATTATCACGACCAGGTTAAACGATTGCGTTCAAACAAAAAAGTTCCACACCCTCCACACTTATCATAATGATACAAATTCCTTCTTTTTGAGAAAATAAAAGGCGTTCATGAAACAACCGTTTGATAAATGGATCATACTGATTTTAATTCTCATTTACGACATGTGAGATATTTCACAAAGCGGGCTCAAGTTTAGAAGCACTTCACAAAAAATTATATTTATGCCCGGTGTCCGTAATCATGGTGTGAATGTTGCTCTACCCCCCCAGACCTCCGGTTTATCCACACCGGTTAATTCATGATAAAAGGAGAGGGTTATGGGGGATATTATGCGTCCCGTGCCATTTGAGGAGCTTTTGACGCGCATATTTGATGAATACCTGCAACAGGGTTCTATCTTTGGTATTCCTGAGCAACAGTTTTACTCACCCGCCAATGATAGGTCAGTCAACGTCTTTGGTGAAACCTGTGCCACCCCCGTTGGTCCTGCCGCTGGCCCGCACACCCAACTGGCGCAAAATATCATCACCTCCTGGCTGACTGGCGGCCGCTTCATTGAACTGAAAACAGTACAAATACTTGACCGGCTGGAGCTGGAAAAACCCTGTATCGATGCGGAAGACGAATGTTTCAATACTGAGTGGTCCACCGAGTTTACTCTGCAAAAGGCCTGGGATGAATACCTGAAGGCCTGGTTCGTCCTGCATCTGTTAGAGCAGATTTTCCAGCCCGCCAGCGCTGGCGCCGGGAAATCATTTATCTTCAATATGAGCGTCGGCTACAACCTGGACGGCATCAAACAACCGCCGATGCAGCAGTTTATCGACAGTATGATCGATGCTTCAGCGCAGCCGAAATTTACGCAATACCGCGACACACTTAGCCGCTGGCTGCATGACGACGATTTTCTGGCACGCCACGGACTGAATAAACAGCGGGAAACCCTGCGCGCGCTTCCCGAACGTATTCCTGCCACCCTGGTTCACGGCGTCACCCTCTCTACCATGCATGGCTGTCCGCCACATGAAATCGAGGCCATCTGCCAGTACATGCTGGAAGAAAAGGCGCTGAACACCTTCGTAAAACTGAATCCAACCCTGTTGGGCTATGCCCGCGTTCGCCAGATTCTGGATAGCTGCGGCTTCAGTTATATTGGACTGAAAGAGGCGTCGTTCGAGCACGATCTCAAACTGCCTCAGGCGCTGGAAATGCTGAAACGCCTGATGACGCTGGCGAAAAAGAAATCGCTGGGCTTCGGCGTCAAGCTCACCAACACCCTTGGCACCATCAACAATAAAGGCGCGCTTCCCGGCGATGAGATGTATATGTCCGGTCGGGCGCTGTTCCCGCTTTCTATCAACGTGGCGGCGGAACTGTCCCGGGCCTTCGACGGAAAATTACCGATCTCATATTCCGGTGGCGCCAGCCAACTGACAATTCGCGATATTTTCGATACCGGGATCCGCCCTATTACTATGGCGACCGATCTATTGAAACCCGGCGGCTACCTGCGTCTGAGCGCCTGCATGCGTGAGCTGGAAGCATCGGATACCTGGGGAATGACCCAAATCGACGTGGAGCGATTAAATCGGCTGGCAGAAGACGCCATGACGATGGCCTATACCCAGAAACACTGGAAACCGGAAGATCGTATTGAGGTAGCGGAAAGCCTGCCGCTAACCGATTGCTACGTCGCGCCGTGCGTTACCGCCTGCGCTATTAAGCAGGATATCCCCGAATATATTCGCCTGATGGGAGAACAGCGCTACGCCGATGCGCTGGCGCTTATCTATCAACGCAACGCTCTGCCTGCCATTACCGGTCATATTTGCGATCATCAATGTCAGTACAACTGTACGCGCCTGGATTACGACAGCGCCCTGAACATTCGCGAACTGAAAAAAATCGCCCTGGAAAAAGGCTGGGATGAATACAAACAACGCTGGCATAAACCCGCAGGCTCCGGCTCCCGGCATCCGGTAGCGGTGATCGGCGCGGGCCCCGCGGGGCTTGCCGCAGGTTATTTCCTGGCGCGAGCCGGACATTCGGTTACCCTCTTCGAGCGGGAAGCTAACGCTGGCGGCGTCGTCAAAAACATTATCCCGCAGTTCCGCATCCCTGCTGAGTTAATCCAGCATGATATTGATTTTGTTGCCGATCACGGCGTGAAATTCGAATATGGCTGTGATGCCCATCTCACGGTCCAGCAGTTGAAAAACCAGGGTTATCAATATGTGCTGATCGCCACCGGTACTGACAAAAACAGCGGCGTGAAACTGGAAGGCGATAATCCTCATGTCTGGAAATCATTGCCCTTCCTGCGTGAATACAATCAGGGCTCCACGCTGAAACTGGGTAAACACGTGGTTGTTGTTGGTGCCGGGAATACCGCGATGGACTGTGCCCGGGCGGCGTTACGCGTGCCCGGTGTGGAAAAGGCAACCATTGTCTATCGTCGTTCACTGCAGGAAATGCCCGCCTGGCGTGAAGAGTATGAAGAGGCATTGCACGATGGCGTTGAGTTCCGCTTCCTGATGAATCCACAACGTTTTGCTGCCGACGGGACGCTCACCCTGCGCGTGATGTCTCTTGGCGAGCCTGATGAGAAAGGGCGCCGCCGTCCGGTAGAAACAGATGACACCATTACGCTGCATGCCGACAGCCTGATCACCGCCATTGGGGAACAGCAGGACACCGATGCGCTGAGCGCCATGGGAGTCCCGCTGAACGATAAAGGCTGGCCGGAGGTAAACGCCAACGGTGAAACCCGCCTGACAAACGTCTTTATGATTGGCGATGTTCAGCGTGGTCCTTCCTCTATCGTCGCCGCTATCGGCTCTGCCCGGCGGGCAACCGATACGATCCTTTACCGGGAAAATATCCGCTCTCACCACGCCGATAAACGCTGGAATAACGTAAATCCTGCTGAAATCTACCAGCGTAAGGGGGAGATATCGGTCGCCATCATCGACAAAGACGATCGCGATGCCTTCGTTGCCCAGGAAGGCGAACGCTGCCTTGAGTGCAACTACTTATGCAGCAAGTGTGTCGATGTCTGCCCAAACCGCGCCAACGTATCGATTGCGATACCAGGCTTCAGGAACCGCTTCCAGACGCTGCACCTGGACGCTTACTGCAACGAATGCGGCAACTGCGCCCAGTTCTGCCCGTGGCAGGGCAAACCTTACAAAGACAAAATCACCGTCTTTAGCCTGGCGCAGGATTTTGACGCCAGCAGCAATCCAGGTTTCCTGGTGGAAGAGGATCGCGTACGCATCCGTCTCAATAACCAAAGTTGGGTCCTGAATATTGATAACGACGGCCAGTTCGCCAGCATCCCACCGGGACTGGATGAAACCTGCCGCATCATCAGCCATGTCCACCAGCAACATCACTATCTGCTGGGCCGGGTGGAGGTATAACCATGTTAATTCTGAAAAATGTCACTGCCATACAGCTTCACCCTGCGAAAGTGCAAGAGGGTGTTGATATCGCCATAGACAATGACGTTATCATCGGGATCGGCGATGCGCTGACCCGACGCTACCCAGAGGCGGACTGGAAAGAGATGCATGGGCGCCTCGTCATGCCCGGGCTGGTTTGCGCACACAACCATTTCTACTCCGGCCTGTCGCGCGGCATTATGGCGAAAATTGCGCCCAGCCCGGATTTTATTTCAACGCTGAAAAACCTGTGGTGGCGGCTGGATCGCGCGCTGGACGAAGAGTCGCTCTACTACAGCGGATTAATTTGCGCCATCGAAGCGATTAAGAGCGGATGCTCTGCGGTCATCGATCACCACGCTTCTCCCGCGTACATCGATGGATCGCTCTCCACGTTGCGCAATGCTTTTCTGAAAATCGGCCTGCGCGGAATGACCTGCTTTGAAACGACCGATCGCAACGGTGGGATCGATGAGCTACAGGCCGGTGTGGAAGAAAATATCCGCTTCGCCCGCCAGATAGATCAGGCCAGGGAAGCGGGCACAGAACCCTATCTGGTGGAAGCGCATATCGGCGCTCATGCCCCCTTTACCGTACCGGACGCTGGCCTGGAAATGCTGCGTGAAGCGCTCAACGCCACCGGTCGCGGGCTGCATATCCACGCCGCGGAAGATCGCTATGATGTTTCCCACAGCCACCATATGTATGGCAAAGATTTGCTTATCCGGCTGGCGGAATGGGATCTTATCAATCGCAAAACGCTGGTCGCGCACGGCCTTTATTTGTCCGCAGACGATATCGCCCTGCTGAACGAACAGGATGCGTTTCTGGTGCACAACGCCCGCTCCAACATGAACAACCATGTCGGCTACAACCACCATCTTACCGATATTCGCAATCTGGCGCTGGGCACCGACGGTATCGGCTCCGACATGCTGGAAGAGATGAAATTTGCCTTCTTTAAACATCGTGATGCCGGCGGTCCGCTGTGGCCTGACGGTTTCGCTCGTGCCCTGACTAACGGCAACGAGCTGCTGAACCGCAACTTCGGCGCACGCTTCGGTCGACTGGAGGCGGGTTATAAAGCCGATCTGACCATTTGTGATTACGCTGCGCCCACGCCGCTGCTGGCTGACAACATCGCCGGACATATCGCCTTTGGTCTCGGTTCCGCCAGCGTCCATAGCGTGATGATCAACGGCGCGATGGTTTATGAAGACCGCCAGTTCGCTTTCGATTGCGATTCGATTTATGCCCAGGCACGGAAAGTTGCTGCGGATATGTGGCGTCGAATGGACTCGCTGGCATAACCCACGCCTCTTTCGTATCGACAGAAAGATTGATGAGGAAAGATTATGATCGAGCAATTTTTCAAACCGGACTCCGTAGAACAAGCGCTGGAGCTCAAATCACGCTACCAGGATGATGCCGTCTGGTTTGCCGGGGGCAGTAAGATCAATGCCACGCCGACGCAGCCTGACAAGCAAATTGCCATTTCCCTACAGAACCTTGAACTGGAGTGGGTTGACTGGGATAACGGCTCTCTGCGAATTGGCGCAATGACGCGCCTGCAGACTCTGCGCGATACCCACTATATTCCCGACGCGCTGCACGACGCGCTGGGTTTCGTTTACTCCCGCCACCTGCGTAACCAGTCGACTCTTGGCGGTGAGATCGCCGCCCGTCAGGAAGAGTCCGTTTTGCTCCCTGTTCTGCTGGCGCTGGACGCGCACCTGATATTTGCCGACGGCAAGAGCCTGTCGCTGGAGAATTACCTCACTCAGCCCGGCTCGCCCCTGATCACGGAAATTGTCATCAACAATCCGTTTTGCGCCTGTGCAACCCGTAGAATCAGCCGCTCGCAAGCCGGGTTAACCGTAGTCACCGCCGCGGTGGCTATTCCGGAACAGGATGAAATACGTATCGCGCTGGACGGCGTGGCGGACAGGCCAGTCCGTTTGCGGGATGTGGAATCACAGCGCCTGGAAGGCCGTGCGCTGGAGCAGGCCGTCGCCGCCGCCATTTTCCCTCAGCAGGATCTACGGGGCAGCGTGGCTTATAAACGCTATATCGCCGGTGTGGTCGTGGCGGATTTGTATACCGACTGCCAGCAGACAGGGGAGAAGGTCGTATGATTATTCACTTTACCTTAAACGGCACTGCGCGCGAGATGAAGGTGAATCCTGGCGCTAACGTACAGGCATTACTTTTCGATCTTGGCATGCATTCGGTGCGCAACAGCGATGATGGTTTTGGTTTCGCCGGTTCTGACGCGATTCTGTTTAATGGCCGCATCGTCAACGCCTCTCTGCTTATCGCCGCCCAACTGGAGCAGGCAGCGATCCGCACGAGCGAATCGTTGGGCAAATGGAATCAACTGAGCCTGGTACAGCAGGCAATGGTCGACGTCGGGGTGGTGCAATCGGGCTATAACGACCCCGCTGCCGCGCTAATTATCAGCGATCTTCTCGAGCGTATCGCGGATCCGACGCGTGAAGAGATCGACGACGCGCTCTCCGGTTTATTTAGTCGAGATGCTGGCTGGCAACAGTATTATCAGGTGATAGCGCTGGCGGTGGCACGTAAAAGCAACCCGCAGATAACCCTTGATAGCGCACCAACCTTCCGCGACGACCTGGCAATTGTCGGCAAGCTGTATCCGAAAACCGATGCGGCAACCATGGTGCAGGCTAAACCCTGCTACGTCGAAGACCGTATCACACCCGATGCCTGCGTGATTAAGATGCTGCGCAGCCCGCATCCTCATGCGCTGATTACCCACCTTGACGTTAGCAAAGCCGAGGCGCTGCCGGGAGTCGTTCACGTTATCACCTATCTTAACTGCCCCGACATCTACTACACCCCCGGCGGCCAGAGCGCTCCGGAGCCGTCGCCGCTCGACCGAAGGATGTTTAGTCAAAAACTGCGTCACGTTGGCGATCGCGTCGCGGCGGTCGTTGCAGAAAACGAACAGATAGCACTGGCGGCGCTGAAGCTTATCGACGTCAAATATCAAGTGCTCAAGCCGGTCATGTCGATTGACGACGCAATGGCCGATGACGCGCCGGTAATTCACGATGAACCGGTTGTCTATATGGCCGGGGCGCCGGATACGCTGGAAGAAGATAACCGCCATGCAACCCAGCGCGGGGAACATATGATCATCAATTTCCCCATTGGCGCGCGTCCACGTAAAAATATTGCCGCCAGTATTCACGGTCATATTGGCGATATGGAAAAAGGCTTCGCCGAAGCCGATGTGGTGATTGAGCGTACCTATTCCTCTACCCAGGCCCAGCAGTGTCCGGCAGAACCCCATATCTGCTTTACCCACATGGACGGTGACCGTCTGATTATTCACGCGTCAACGCAGGTTCCATGGCACTTACGTCGCCAGGTTGCTCGCCTCGTCGGAATGAAACAGCACAAGGTTCATGTGATTAAAGAGCGTGTGGGCGGCGGATTTGGTTCCAAGCAAGATATCCTGCTGGAAGAAGTTTGCGCCTGGGCCACCTGCGTCACCGGACGCCCGGTCTATTTCCGCTACACCCGTGAAGAGGAATTTATTGCCAATACCTCCCGCCACGTTGCCAACGTCACCGTAAAGCTTGGGGCGAAGAAAGATGGTCGCCTGACCGCGGTGAAGATGGATTTCCGCGCGAATACCGGCCCCTACGGCAACCACTCTCTCACCGTGCCGTCCAACGGACCAGCGCTGTCACTGCCTTTGTATCCCTGTGATAACGTCGATTTCAACGTAACAACCTACTACAGCAATATCTGTCCGACCGGCGCCTATCAGGGATACGGCGCACCGAAAGGCAACTTCGCTATCACCATGGCGCTGGCCGAACTGGCCGAACAGCTACAGATTGATCAACTGGAGATGATTGAGCGTAATCGCGTCCATGAAGGCCAACCATTGAAAATTCTTGGCGCAATTGGCGAAGGTAAAGCGCCAACATCGGTGCCGACCGCGGCCAGCTGTGCGCTGGAAGCGATTCTGCATCAGGGGCGCGAGATGATCCAATGGTCCTCACCCAAACCGCACGACGGTGACTGGCGAGTGGGCCGCGGTGTCGCCATCATTATGCAGAAGTCCGGGATCCCCGATATCGATCAGGCCAACTGCATGATTAAACTCGAATCTGATGGCACGTTTATCGTGCATTCCGGCGGGGCGGATATTGGTACCGGCCTGGATACGGTGATCACCAAACTGGCGGCGGAAGTGCTGCATTGCCCACCGCAGGATGTATACGTTATTTCCGGCGATACCGACCACGCCCTGTTTGACAAAGGCGCCTATGCCTCATCCGGCACCTGCTTTTCCGGCAATGCGGCGCGCAAAGCGGCGGAAAATCTGCGGGAAAAAATCCTCTTTCACGGAGCTGAAATGCTCGGTGAGCCGCTGAGCGATGTTGCGCTGGCAGCCCCTGGCGTGGTGCGCGGCAAGCAGGGTGAAGTGAGCTACGCTGACATCGGCCACAAAGCCGAAACTGGCACCGGTTTCGGGACGCTGGTCGCCACCGCCAGCTATATCACGGCCGATTTCGCGTTCCCGTATGGAGCGAACTTCGCCGAAGTGGCGGTAAATACCCGCACCGGCGAGATTCGCCTCGATAAATTCTATGCGTTGCTGGACTGTGGCACGCCGGTTAATCCCGAACTGGCGCTGGGACAAATTTACGGGGCGTCAATGCGCGCCATCGGTCACAGCCTGAGCGAAGAGATTATCTATGACGCACAAGGCCATCCGCTCACCCGGGATTTGCGCAGCTATGGCGCACCGAAAATCGGTGATATTCCGCGTGATTTTCGCGCGGTGCTGGTACCCAGCGACGATAAAGTCGGTCCATTTGGTGCCAAATCTATCTCCGAAATTGGCGTGAACGGCGCGGCGCCGGCCATTGCCACCGCCATTCACGATGCCTGCGGCGTCTGGCTGCGCGAATGGCATTTTACACCGGAGAAAATACTGAGCGCCTTAGGAAGGCTGTAACGCGAAGAACCGCGACAGTACCGGCAACAAGCATTCCCTCTCCCCCGGGAGAGGGAAAGAACCACGCGGGCTTTTTTATTCCAGTAATACGGCCAGATTAAGAGCCTATCCCACCAGGCGTTATTGGCGCAGACAGTTTGAACACGGCCAGCGCGGAAGAACCGGAGCGTACACGTAGTACGTGAGGATTCTGAGCACTGCCCAGGTTCAAAATGACAAGCCAAATAGCCCTGATGGGATAGGCTCTAAGAGCCCGGCCCAACAGGCGTAGTTGGCATGGCCAATGAAAGCCTTCTGCTGGGCCAGGCGCAAGGTGATTCAATCATTATTAAATGCCGTCTGTGGGTTGATCGCCTCGCGGCTCAGGGCGTTCTGCGCTCAGCATCCACAGAATTTTAATCTACTGAATCAGATGATCAAATTTGCTTATACCCAAACAGAGGGAGTAAAGGGATGTCTGATCTACCCCATGCAGGTTCCGACCTGATTTATGAACTGGAGGATCGCCCTCCTTTTCGCGAGACAATAGTGGGAGCGATTACCCATTTATTAGCTATTTTCGTCCCCATGGTCACCCCTGCCCTGATTGTCGGGGCAACGCTACAACTCTCTGCGGAAACCACCGCGTATCTGGTCTCGATGGCGATGATCGCCTCCGGGATCGGCACCTGGCTGCAGGTTAACCGCTACGGCATTATCGGCTCGGGTTTGCTGTCAATACAATCGGTGAATTTCTCGTTCGTTACCGTGATGATAGCCCTCGGCAGCAGCATGAAAAGCGATGGTTTTCATGAGCAGTTGATTATGTCATCACTGCTCGGCGTGTCGTTTGTCGGCGCATTTCTGGTCGTAGGTTCCTCGTTTATCCTCCCCTATCTACGCCGGGTGATCACGCCCACGGTCAGCGGCATTGTGGTGCTGATGATTGGCCTGAGCCTGATTAAAGTCGGCATTATTGATTTTGGCGGCGGCTTTGCAGCAAAGAGTAGCGGCACCTACGGTGATTATCAAAATATCGGCGTCGGCTTGTTAGTCCTGATAGTCGTGATCGGTTTTAACTGCTGCCGCAACCCGTTATTGCGCATGGGAGGGATCGCCATCGGATTAGGCGTCGGCTATATCGTATCGCTATGTCTTGGCATGGTCGATTTCAGCAGCATGAAAAACCTGCCGTTGGTGACCGTACCGGTCCCGTTTAAATATGGTTTTCATTTCAGCCTGCATCATTTTCTGGTGGTCGGCACCATTTACCTGCTGAGCGTGCTGGAGGCCGTTGGCGACATTACGGCAACGGCGATGGTTTCGCGGCGTCCAATCCAGGGCGATGAGTATCAGTCGCGCCTGAAAGGCGGCGTGCTGGCTGACGGACTGGTCTCGGTCATTGCCTCCGCACTCGGCTCCCTGCCGCTCACTACCTTTGCGCAAAATAACGGCATTATCCAGATGACCGGCGTCGCCTCGCGCTATATCGGGCGCACCATCGCCGTGATGCTGGTGATCCTCGGTCTGTTTCCCACAATTGGCGGCTTCTTCACGACCATTCCCTCTGCGGTACTCGGCGGCGCGATGACGCTGATGTTCTCCATGATCGCTATCGCCGGGATCCGCATCATCATTTCAAACGGTCTGAAGCGCCGCGAAACGCTTATCGTCGCGACCTCTCTCGGTCTGGGGCTCGGCGTTTCCTATGACCCGGAAATTTTCAAAATATTGCCTGCCTCCATTTATGTGCTGGTGGAAAACCCCATCTGCGCGGGCGGGCTGACCGCGATCCTGTTGAATATCATCCTCCCTGGCGGCTATCGGCAAGAGGACGTTTTGCCCGCAGCGACCTCGGTGGAAGAGACGGATTAATTGTAAGGGGATCACATGTCAGGTGAACACACGCTTAAAGCCGTGCGCGGCAGTTTTCTCGATATCACGCACACCATCGACAATCCCGAAGCGCTTGAATCGGCGTTGCGGTTTGTCGAGGATGGGTTGCTCTTGATTTATCAGGGGAAAATCGAGTGGTTTGGCGAATGGGAACAAGGGAAACATCAGGTTCCGGAGGCTACCCGCATCCGCGATTATCGTGGAAAACTGGTGACTCCCGGATTTGTCGATACCCATATCCACTATCCGCAGAGCGAAATGGTCGGCGCCTATGGCGAACAGCTACTGGAGTGGCTGAACAAACACACCTTTCCCACCGAGCGGCGTTATCAGGACCTGGAATATGCGCGCGAGATGTCCTCTTTTTTCCTGAAGCAATTACTGCGTAATGGCACCACCACTGCGCTGGTCTTCGGTACCGTACACCCCCAATCGGTAGATGCCCTGTTCGAAGCCGCCAGCCATATCAATATGCGCATGATCGCCGGCAAAGTGATGATGGATCGCAACGCCCCGGCTTACCTGTTGGATGATGCGGAAAGCAGTTACCAGCAAAGTAAAGCGCTGATTGAACGCTGGCATAAAAAGGGTCGCTTGCTGTATGCCATCACCCCTCGTTTCGCCCCAACGTCTACGCCGCAACAGCTTGCGATGGCGCAGCGCCTGCGCCAGGAGTACCCGGACACATGGTTACATACGCATCTGTGTGAAAACAAAGATGAAATTAACTGGGTGAAAACACTCTACCCCGACCATGACGGCTACCTTGACGTCTATCACCAGTACGGATTGACCGGTAAGAACTGCGTCTTCGCTCACTGCGTGCATCTGGACGAGAAAGAGTGGGATCGCCTGAGCGAAACAGGTTCCAGCATCGCCTTTTGCCCCACGTCAAACCTGTATCTCGGCAGCGGCCTGTTCAATTTGCAAAAAGCCTGGCGCAAAAAGATCAACGTTGGCCTGGGCACCGATATCGGGGCGGGCACCACCTTCAATATGCTGCAAACGCTAAACGAGGCCTACAAAGTCATGCAGCTTCAGGGATACCGTCTCTCGGCCTATGAGGCATTTTACCTCGCGACGCTGGGCGGGGCGAAGGCGCTGGGGCTCGATCCTCTCATCGGTAATTTCACCCCGGGAAAAGAGGCGGATTTTGTAGTGCTGGAGCCAACGGCAACACCGCTGCAGCAATTACGTTACGACAACTCGGTGTCTTTGATCGACAAACTGTTCGTGATGATGACGCTGGGTGACGATCGCTCTATTTATCGTACCTATATTGACGGCCGCCTGGTGTATGAGCGCACCTGACGCAACCCTTATATTCGACTGAGGACATGATTATGTCTGGAGATACTCTGCCAACTCCTAACGCATCACAACCCCGCGGTGCGCTCGATGCTTACTTCAACATTACGGCTCGCGGCAGTTCAGTTCGCCAGGAAATCCTGGCCGGGCTGACCACCTTTCTGGCGATGGTCTATTCGGTCATCGTGGTGCCCGGTATGCTGGGAAAAGCGGGATTCCCGCCAGCCGCGGTGTTTGTCGCAACCTGTCTGGTCGCAGGATTCGGGTCACTACTGATGGGGCTGTGGGCCAATTTACCCATGGCGATCGGTTGTGCCATTTCTCTGACCGCCTTTACCGCCTTTAGCCTCGTGCTGGGACAACAGATCAGCATTCCCATCGCACTCGGCGCGGTATTTCTGATGGGGGTCATTTTCACCACAATTTCAGTCACCGGAGTACGAACCTGGATCTTGCGTAATCTGCCAATGGGCATCGCCCACGGTACCGGAATCGGTATTGGGTTGTTCCTGCTGCTCATTGCGGCAAACGGCGTCGGTATGGTGATAAAAAACCCGCTCGAAGGGCTACCGGTTGCGCTAGGCGCATTTACTTCTTTTCCGGTACTCACGAGTTTGCTGGGCCTGGCGGTCATTTTTGGTCTGGAAAAATGTCACGTTCCCGGGGGGATCCTGCTGGTCATTATCGCTATCTCAATTATTGGCCTGATTTTCGATCCCGCCGTCCAGTATCACGGCCTGGTCGCGATGCCCAGTCTGAGCGGCGAAGACGGAAAGTCGCTGATTTTTAGCCTCGATATCATGGGTGCGCTGAAGCCAGCCGTACTGCCCAGCGTACTGGCGCTGGTGATGACCGCCGTCTTTGATGCCACAGGTACGATTCGCGCGGTGGCCGGGCAGGCAAATCTGCTGGATAAGGACAACCAGATTATCAACGGCGGTAAAGCGCTAACCAGCGACTCCGTGAGCTCCGTATTCTCCGGCCTGGTCGGCGCCGCCCCCGCGGCGGTCTATATCGAATCCGCCGCAGGAACCGCCGCCGGAGGGAAAACCGGCCTGACGGCGACCATTGTCGGCTGCCTGTTTTTGCTGATCCTGTTTTTATCTCCGCTGTCTTATTTAATCCCTGGCTATGCCACCGCACCGGCACTGATGTACGTAGGGTTGCTGATGCTAAGTAATGTCTCAAAACTCGATTTCAACGACTTTATTGATGCGATGTCGGGCCTGGTCTGCGCGGTGTTTATCGTCCTGACTTGCAATATCGTCACTGGCATTATGCTCGGCTTTGTCACCCTGGTTGTCGGGCGCATTTTCGCCCGCGAATGGCAAAAACTGAATATTGGTACCGTAATTATCACGCTCGCCCTGGTGATATTTTATGCTGGAGGATGGGCCATTTAAGTACCCACGGACAGGGTATCGAGGCTCGTCATTTTTAATCCCCGGTAAGCGATTTGGCCGTTTACCGGGTTAAGGAGAAATACGCATGAGCGCCATAGATTCTCAACTTCCTCCCCCCGCAGATCCCGACAATACGATCGACGAAGTTGATCGTCTCTTATCGCCGGGAAAGCTCCTCATTCTGGGGCTACAGCACGTACTGGTTATGTACGCGGGTGCGGTAGCAGTACCGCTGATGATTGGTGACAGACTCGGACTGAATAAAGACGCCATCGCCCTGTTGATCAGCTCCGATCTTTTTTGCTGCGGCGTAGTCACGCTGCTGCAATGCATTGGAATCGGTCGTTTTATGGGCATTCGTCTGCCGGTGATTATGTCGGTGACGTTTGCCGCCGTAACGCCGATGATCGCCATTGGGATCAACCCGGATATTGGCCTGCTGGGGATTTTTGGCGCAACCCTTGTCGCCGGGCTCATTACCACATTGCTGGCGCCACTTATCGGGCGCTTAATCCCGCTATTTCCTTCACTGGTGACCGGCGTGGTCATCACCTCTATTGGTTTGAGTATTATTCAGGTTGGCGTCGACTGGGCTGCCGGGGGCAAAGGTAACCCGGAATACGGCAATCCGGTATATCTGGGCATTTCATTTGCGGTACTGATTTTTATCTTATTGATCACACGGTTCGCAAAGGGCTTTCTCTCTAACGTCGCCGTTTTATTAGGCATTATTTTTGGCTTTACGCTGTCCTGGATGATGAATGAGGTTAACCTTTCTGGCCTACAGGACGCCTCATGGTTCGCTATCATCACCCCAATGGCTTTCGGGACGCCGGTCTTTGATCCGGTATCGATCCTGACCATGACGGCGGTGTTAATCATCGTCTTTATTGAATCGATGGGAATGTTCCTCGCTCTCGGAGAGATCGTTGGCCGCAAACTCTCCTCGCAGGATATTGTCCGCGGGCTGCGCGTGGATGGTGTGGGCTCGCTGATTGGCGGCCTGTTCAACAGCTTCCCCCATACTTCATTTTCGCAAAACGTCGGTCTGGTCAGCGTCACCCGCGTGTACAGCCGCTGGGTATGCATCGCTTCCGGGATGATTTTGATTCTGTTTGGCATGGTACCGAAAATGGCGGTACTGGTTGCGTCGATTCCACAGTTTGTCCTGGGCGGCGCTGGTCTGGTCATGTTCGGAATGGTGCTGGCGACGGGCATTCGCATTCTGTCGCGCTGTAACTACACCACTAATCGTTACAACCTCTATATTGTGGCAATCAGTCTCGGTATCGGCATGACGCCCACCCTGTCGCATGATTTTTTCTCTAAATTGCCCGCGGTCCTCCAGCCGCTGCTGCATAGCGGCATTATGCTGGCCACCATTAGCGCTGTACTACTTAACCTGTTCTTTAATGGCTATCGGCATCATAGCGAACTGGCGCAAGAAACCGCGTCCTCGGGCGTTAAAGTCCGAACGGTACGCATGTGGCTACTGCTGCGCAAGCTCAAGAAGAGCCAGCGGGAGGAGTAAGATGAATGCCGCTCTGCGCTGTATTATTAGCCTGTTACTGCTAGTGCTACTGGCGATCCCGGCGGTTTCCGAGGGCATTGCGCTGGCCATTGAAAGTCGGTTTCAGTTTATGCTGCTTTTCTGAGTCTCCCTTCTTCGGCGGCCTCATCAGATAAGATGAGGCCGTCATCTATAGGTGAAATAGTCCGAAGTGTTAATTATTCCGTCGCAACAGGGCTTATAATAGCCAGTGCTTATGATTTTTGGTGAAAACTATGCGACAGGAACATGTTATTTTGCTGGATGAGCAAGATAAGCCCTCAGGTATGCTGGAGAAGTATGCCGCCCACACCCGCAGTACTCCTTTGCATCTTGCGTTTTCCTGCTGGTTGTTTAATGAACATGGTCAGTTGCTGGTCACCCGGCGTTCACTGGGCAAAAAAGCCTGGCCCGGCGTCTGGACGAATTCTGTTTGCGGGCATCCGCAGACCGGCGAAACCTTTGAGCAGGCGGTTGCCCGCCGCTGCCGCTTTGAACTTGGTGTTGATATTACCGACATCACGCCGGTCTTTCCTGCATTTCGCTATCGGGCCATCGCGCCAAACGGTATTGTCGAAAACGAAGTCTGCCCGGTATATGCTGCCCGAATAGCCAGCCCGCTACAGGTTAATCCCGATGAGGTTATGGATTACCAGTGGAGCAATCTTACAGCGGTGCTAAGCGGTATCCGCACCACGCCGTGGGCTTTTAGTCCGTGGATGGCAATGCAGGCCGCTGATAATAATGCGCGTAACGCGTTAATCAACTTTAGCCGCCAGATGTAAAAAACCCCAGCAGCGCTGGGGTCTCGTTTATTGCCGTTATGCTTATTTTACCGGACGCATCGCCGGGAACAGGATCACGTCGCGGATAGTGTGACTGTTGGTGAACAGCATCACCATACGGTCGATGCCAATGCCCAGCCCCGCCGTTGGCGGCAGACCGTGCTCCAGCGCGGTAACATAGTCTTCGTCGTAGAACATCGCTTCGTCGTCACCGGCTTCTTTCGCGTTAACCTGATCCTGGAATCGCTGCGCCTGGTCTTCCGCATCGTTCAGCTCGCTAAAGCCGTTACCGATTTCACGCCCGCCGATAAAGAATTCAAAGCGGTCGGTAATTTCCGGGTTCACGTCATTACGGCGCGCCAGCGGAGAGACTTCTGCCGGATATTCGGTGATGAAGGTCGGCTGAATCAGGTGCGCTTCCGCCACTTCTTCAAAGATCTCGGTCACGATGCGACCCAGACCCCAGCTCTTCTCAACGTGAATGCCGATGCTTTCCGCAATGGCTTTTGCAGAATCGAAGTTATCCAGATCGGCCATATCTGTTTCAGGACGGTACTTCTTGATCGCTTCGCGCATGGTCATTTTTTCAAACGGCTTGCCGAAATCAAAGGTCTGATCGCCGTAAGGCACTTCGGTATGGCCGAGAACGTCCTGCGCCAGGGTGCGGAACAGGGATTCGGTCAGCTCGATCAGGTCTTTATAGTCCGCATAGGCCATATAGAGTTCCATCATGGTGAACTCTGGGTTATGACGAACGGAGATACCTTCGTTACGGAAGTTACGGTTGATTTCGAACACGCGCTCGAAGCCGCCAACTACCAGACGCTTCAGGTACAGTTCCGGCGCGATGCGCAGGTACATGTCCAGATCCAGCGCGTTGTGATGGGTGATAAACGGACGGGCGGAAGCGCCACCGGGGATCACCTGCATCATCGGAGTTTCCACTTCCATAAAGCCGCGGCCGACCATAAACTGACGAATGCCTGCCAGGATCTGCGAACGCACTTTAAAGGTGTTGCGGGATTCATCGTTGGCGATCAGGTCCAGGTAGCGCTGACGATAGCGCGCTTCCTGATCCTGCAGGCCGTGGAATTTGTCCGGCAGCGGGCGCAGGGCTTTGGTCAGCAGACGCAGTTCGCTGCAATGGATGGAGAGTTCACCGGTTTTGGTTTTGAATAGCTTACCGCGCGCCGCGATGATGTCCCCGAGGTCCCATTTTTTGAACTGCTCGTTGTAGACCCCTTCCGCCAGATCGTCGCGGGCGACATACAGCTGAATGCGGCCGCCAACGTCCTGCAGCGTAACGAAGGAGGCTTTCCCCATAATGCGACGGGTCATCATACGGCCAGCAACGGCGACTTCAACGTTCAGCGCTTCCAGCTCTTCGTTTTCTTTGGCATCGAATTCAGCGTGCAGTTGGTCAGAGGTGTGGTCACGACGGAAATCATTCGGGAACGGGATACCCTTCTCACGCAGTGCAGCCAGCTTTTCACGACGGGCTTTCAGTTCATTATTAAGGTCAATTGCCGCGTCAGCGCCCTGTGCTTGTTGTTCAGACATGTTGGTTCCTCATAGCCCTGCTTTCAAACTTGCTTCGATAAATTGATCCAGGCTGCCGTCCAGCACCGCCTGAGTGTTACGGGTTTCCACCCCGGTACGCAGATCTTTAATGCGGGAGTCATCCAGCACATAAGAGCGGATCTGGCTACCCCAGCCGATGTCGGATTTAGTATCTTCCATCGCCTGCTTCTCAGCATTTTTCTTCTGCATCTCCAGCTCATAAAGCTTCGCTTTCATCTGCTTCATGGCCTGGTCTTTGTTCTTGTGCTGTGAACGGTCGTTCTGACACTGAGTCACTAAGCCAGTCGGGATATGGGTGATACGCACCGCGGATTCCGTCCGGTTAACGTGCTGACCGCCCGCGCCGGACGCGCGGTAAACGTCAATGCGCAGATCCGCCGGATTAATTTCGATATCAATATCGTCATCCACTTCCGGGTAAACGAACGCGGAGCTGAAAGAGGTGTGGCGTCGGCCGCCGGAATCGAACGGGCTCTTACGCACCAGACGATGAACGCCGGTTTCGGTACGCAGCCAGCCGTAGGCGTAGTCGCCGATAATCTTGATGGTCACGGACTTAATGCCCGCCACTTCGCCTTCGGACTCTTCGATAATCTCGGTCTTAAAGCCGCGCGCTTCCGCCCAGCGCAGATACATACGCATCAGCATGCTGGCCCAGTCCTGCGCTTCGGTTCCGCCGGAACCCGCCTGGATATCAAGGTAGCAATCGGCGCTGTCATATTCACCGGAGAACATACGGCGGAACTCCAGCTGCGCCAGCTTCTCTTCCAGTCCGTCAAGCTCAGCGACGGCTTCGTTAAAGGTCTCTTCATCGTCGGCTTCAACGGCCAGCTCCAGCAGGCCAGAGACATCTTCCAGCCCCTGAGACATTTGATCCAGCGTATCAACGATGGCTTCCAGCGAGGAGCGCTCTTTACCCAGCGCCTGGGCGCGCTCGGGTTCATTCCAGACGTCCGGCTGCTCCAGCTCGGCGTTTACTTCTTCGAGACGCTCTTTCTTGGCATCATAGTCAAAGATACCCCCTAAGAACGTCCGAGCGCTCCGTAAGGTCCTGAATGCGGTTTTTTACCGGATTTATTTCAAACATGATCGGTTTCTTTTAATGGATTCGTCAAAATGCGGTGATAAGAGCGGAATTCTACCGGATTCGCGCTCTTATTAATATACTGTTGTCAATTTGGCCAGAGGTGGTCGATAATCAGCTGCAGGCTACGGTTGCCGCGGAACTCGTTGATATCAAGCTTATAGGCAAGCTGCACTTCGCGCACGCCGTTATCCGGCCAGATGGAAGTATCGACATTGAACGCGATACCGTCCAGCAGCGGGCCGCCGCCAACAGGCTCAACCATCACTTTCAGATGACGTTCGCCCACCAGCCGCTGTTGCAACAGGCGAAAGCGCCCGTCAAACAGCGGCTCCGGGAACATCTGCCCCCAGGGACCGGCATCACGTAACATTTGCGCGACTTCCATGCTCATCTCCGCCGCCGCCAGCGGGCCGTCGGAGACGACTTCCCCCTGCAAAAGCGCGGGATCGAGCCACTCAGTCACCAGCTCGCCAAACCGTTGCTGAAATTCGGCAAAACGCACCTCTTCCAGCGACAGTCCCGCCGCCATAGCATGACCGCCAAACTTCAGGATCATACCAGGGTAGAGCGTATCCAGGCGTTCCAGCGCATCACGCATATGCAGCCCCGGGATCGACCGACCGGACCCTTTTAACGTTCCGTCCCCGGTAGGCGCAAAAGCGATAACCGGACGGTGAAAGCGCTCTTTAATGCGCGAAGCCAGAATGCCGACCACGCCCTGGTGCCACTGCGGATGATACATCGCCAGCCCGCCAGGCAGCGCCTCACTGCCGTGCTCCAGCGTCTCGCACAAGGCCAGCGCTTCCGCCTGCATGCCCTGCTCTATCTCTTTGCGCGTCTGGTTTAACGCATCAAGTTCATTAGCCAGCATCCGTGCTTCGCCGATGTTGTCGCATAGCAACAATGCGACACCGACGGACATATCGTCCAGCCGCCCCGCCGCGTTCAGACGCGGTCCGAGAGCAAAGCCCAGATCGCTGGCCGCCAGCTTTTGCGGATCGCGATTAGAAATTTCCAGCAACGCCTTGATGCCAGGGCGGCATTTCCCCGCCCGGATACGGCTCAGCCCCTGCCAGGTCAGGATGCGATTATTGGCATCCAGCGGCACCACATCGGCCACGGTACCGAGCGCGACCAGGTCGAGCAGATCCGCCAGATTCGGCGGCGCAATGCGGTGCTCGTCAAACCAGCCTTTATCACGCAAAAAAGTGCGCAACGCCAGCATCAGGTAAAAAGCGACGCCAACCCCGGCCAGCGATTTCGACGGGAATTCGCAGTCGACCAGGTTAGGGTTAATAATGGCTTCCGCCGGGGGTAACGTATCTCCCGGCAGGTGGTGATCGGTCACCAGCACCGGAATACCCAGCGAGTGAGCATATTCGACGCCCGTATGGGATGAAATACCGTTATCAACGGTCATAATCATCTGCGCACCGCGAGCGTGAGCCTGAGCGACCACCTCCGGGCTTAGGCCATAACCATCTTCAAAGCGGTTAGGCACCAGATAGGAAACATTACCGTAGCCCATCGACCGCAGAGCCAGTATGCTTAGCGCGGTGCTGGTGGCGCCGTCGGCGTCAAAATCGCCGACCACCACAATGTGCAGCGCCTGTTTAAATGCGCCATAGAGCATCTCAACCGCTTTTTCGACCCCGCTCAGCTGTGACCACGGCAGCATGCCTTTCACGCCGCGCTCCAGCTCCTGCGCACTGCGCACGCCGCGACTGGCGTACAAGCGTTGCAGCAGAGGCGGGAGACTGGCAGGTAAATCGACGCCATCAACCGCCTCACGGCGGCGTAGTTGTATCTGTTGTTTCACGCGTATCAGTTACCGCTCGTTTGTTTTTGATACTCATCAAGGAGTGCTTTCAGATCCTTAGGATCCCGATAGCCTGGCATAAGCGTGCCGTCACTCAGCACCATCGCCGGAGTACCGTTAACGCCAAACTGCACGCCGAGCGTGTAGTGTTTAGCGATATCAATATCGCAGCTCGCGGGCTCAACACTTTTGCCGCTCATCGCATTATCCAGCGCTTTGTTACGATCTTTCGCACACCAGATAGCCTTCATATTCTGCTCGGCTTCGCTTTGCAGGCCTTGTCGAGGGAAAGCGAGATAGCGCACCGTAATGCCCAATGCGTTGTAATCGCGCATCTGTTCATGCAGTTTATGGCAGTAGCCGCAGGTAATATCAGTGAAAACGGTAATAACCTGCTTTTCCTGCGGCGCTTTATAAACAATCATCTCTTTTTCCAGCGCCTTCAGCTTACTCGCCAACAGCGTATTAGTGACGTTCACCGGCTGCGCGCCGCTAACGTCATACATCGGCCCCTGGATAATATGCTTACCATCATCCGTAACATACAGCACGCCGCTTTCCGTTAACACGGTGCTGATACCCTTGATCGGAGAAGGTTGAACGTCCGAACTCTGAACCCCCAGTCTGGTCAACAGCTGTTTAATCGCCGCGCTATCGGCATGTGCCGCGCCGGACAAAGTGGTTGCCAGTAGGGTGAACATCAGTAAACCTTTTTTCATACTCAGTCCTTTTTTCAGCACTCACGCACGCGGGTGATGCTGTTGATGAAGTTGTCGCAGACGCTCGGTCGCCACATGGGTATAGATCTGCGTCGTGGAGAGATCGCTGTGTCCTAACAGCATCTGCACCACGCGTAAGTCGGCGCCATGATTAAGCAAATGCGTAGCAAAAGCATGGCGCAACACGTGCGGAGAGAGCTTTTCGCTGTCAATCCCCGCCAGTACGGCATAGTGCTTAATTCGATGCCAGAACGTCTGTCGCGTCATCTGCTGCGCGCGCTGACTCGGGAAAAGCACATCGGATGCCGCGCCGTTCAGCAGCCAGGGACGCCCGTACTCAAGGTAATTCTCAACCCACAGTATCGCTTCTTCGCCTAACGGCACCAGTCGTTCTTTATTACCTTTCCCGATCACGCGCAACACGCCCTGACGCAGGCTAATGTCGCTCATGGTCAGGCCAACCAGCTCTGACACGCGCAGACCGGTGGCGTACAGCACTTCCAGCATTGCTTTATCGCGCAGCTCAAGCGGTTGTTCAACCAGAGGTGCCTGTAACAGACGCTCAACCTGAGCCTCGCTCAGATCCTTCGGCAGCCTCTGCGGCAACTTTGGCGATGCCAGCCGCGCGCTGGGATCGTCCGGGCGGATTTTTTCCCGATAAAGGTGCTGGAAGAAACGGCGCACGGCGCTTAGCAAGCGCGCGGTGCTGGTGGCTTTATAGCCGCCGGTTTGCCGCTCCGCCAGCAGCGACTGGAGATCTTCGCCGCTAACGCTGGCAAGCGACAGCCCGCGGTGGTGCAACCATTCGACCACCATCGTCAGGTCCCGACGATAGGCGCTTAGCGTGTTTTCCGCCAGATTACGCTCCAGCCATAAAGCATCAAGAAACTGCTCGATTTGTCCGAGATCCTGTTCCACTCCGGCCTCTTTGCTTATTAAAACGGCGTCATTATACCCTAAATAATTCGAGTTGCAGGCTGGCGCGACCTTTCTGGTACACTACGCCAAAGTCACAGCAAGAATTGAGACGTTTTCGCGATGAACATAGGTCTTTTTTACGGTTCCAGCACCTGCTATACGGAAATGGCGGCAGAAAAAATACGCGATATCATCGGCCCTGAACTGGTGACGCTACACAACCTGAAAGATGACTCCCCTGCCCTGATGACGCAATATGATGTGCTGATCCTCGGCATTCCGACCTGGGATTTTGGCGAGATCCAGGAAGACTGGGAGGCTGTCTGGTCGCAGCTCGATACCCTGGATCTGCAGGGTAAGATTGTGGCGTTGTACGGTATGGGCGACCAGTTAGGCTACGGCGAATGGTTCCTTGATGCGCTCGGTATGCTGCACGACAAGCTGGCGACCAGAGGCGTGACGTTTATCGGCTACTGGCCAACCGAGGGCTATGAATTCACCAGCGCCAAACCGGTTATCGCCGATGGTCAACTGTTCGTTGGCCTGGCGCTCGACGAAACGAACCAGTACGACCTGAGCGATGAACGTATTCAGAGCTGGTGCGAGCAAATTCTCGGCGAAATGGCCGAGCAGTTTGCCTGAGTCCGCGCACAGGCCAGGCCTATCCGACGTTGTTGTCACAGCCAGCCTCAACAGCGTACAACAACCGAAACGCAGATGGAGTCTATAAGGACTGACTCGCGACGTTCGCTCTCCGGGCCGCCCGGAAGAGTGTTCAAAATAGGTTGGTATGTTGCCGGGCACTGCCCTGGTGCAAAATAGCAAGTAAAATAGTTCTGATGGGCCAGTCGCTTAATCTTGCGTGGGTTTCTGTAACACCAGCCGACACAAATCGCGCCACTCTCCCGCATCCATGCTATCCGCCGCAACCCACAAATTTTGCGTCCGGTGGTCTTCCATATGCCGCAGCCGCAGCAACATTCCGCTGCTGATCACCCACGGCGTGCCGATAATCGCCCACTCCGTTTTTTGCCAGCGTAAGCGAGAGTCAATCAGCAGCTTTATTTCACCCTGTCGGGCGTGGATCCGCCGCTGGCTACGCACGCAGTCAAACACCACCAGCGACAAGAGTATCAGCCAGAGTGGGGTATAACTTAGCGGCCAGGGCATCAGCAGCACCAGCGCCGCCACGATGCCATGCAGCAACAGTGAGAACCACTGCGCTCGCCATGAGATGCGTAAATCAGATTGCCACAGGACCACGTTCCCGATTCCGTGTCTGAATTAATTTTACCATCCGTTGCAGTTCTGCATCAGCCGGCTCACCATGATTCATTAACCAGTTGAATAAATCCGGATCGTCGTTTTCCAGCAGGCGGATAAACAACTGTTTGTCGCCATTGCTCAACGAATCGTATTCATGCTCGAAAAACGGCATGATGGAAATATCAAGTTCACGCATACCCCGACGGCATGCCCAGTGGATACGAGCTTTATTGTTAATGTCCATGTTGTCATTCCTGCACAGAGATATTGCTTAGTTTAACGCGTTTTCGCTATCGACTTCACTGGAATATCAAGATTCGCGAACGCTATTCCATGAAATCCCTAAAAATACCCGGGTTTTGCTGAATGCCTCCCCCACGATTAACGCGCCCGGCGCCATGCCGACTTGTGGGGATATTTATTCTTCTCCCTTGCCTTCGCTCTGGCGTTTAAGGGCACTCGTGGCCTGGCGAAAGCGCTTGCATTGCGCAATAGCTCTTTTACCATTAGTCGCACACTCTGCGTTAAGCTATTCAGGATATGACTATGGCTTTTACACCTTTTCCTCCGCGTCAGCCCTCCTCTTCCGCTCGCCTGCCGTTAACGCTGATGACGCTGGATGACTGGGCGCTGGCGACGATTACCGGCCCGGATGGCGAGAAATATCTGCAGGGGCAGATTACTGCCGACGTCAGTCACCTGACCGACGAGCAGCATCTGCTTGCCGCGCATTGTGACGCCAAAGGCAAGATGTGGAGCAACCTGCGCGTTTTCCGCCGTAACGAGGGGTTTGCGTGGATTGAACGCCGCAGCCTGCGTGAAGCGCAACTGACCGAGCTAAAAAAATACGCAGTATTTTCTAAAGTGACGATCGCCGCCAATGATGACCTCGTGCTGTTAGGCGTCGCCGGTTTCCAGGCGCGCGCCGCGCTGGCGCCGCTGTTTGGCGAATTGCCTCATGCCGAAAAACAGGTTGTCAGCGAAGGCGCCACTAGCCTGCTGTGGTTTGCGCATCCGGCTGAACGTTTCCTGCTGGTGACCGATGTGGAAACCGCTACCCGCATCACCAACGCTCTGCGCGGTGAAGCCCAGCTTAATAACAGCCAGCAGTGGCTGGCGCTGAATATTGAAGCCGGTCTGCCGGTTATTGATAGCGCCAACAGCGCGCAGTTTATTCCGCAAGCCACCAACCTACAGGCGCTGGGCGGTATCAGTTTTAAGAAAGGCTGCTATACCGGTCAGGAAATGGTTGCCCGTGCTAAATTCCGGGGCGCCAACAAGCGCGCCCTGTGGTCTCTGGCGGGGAAAGCCAGCCGCGTACCGGAAGCCGGGGAAGACCTGGAGCTAAAAATGGGTGAAAACTGGCGTCGTACCGGCACCGTTTTAGCCGCGGTGCAGTTAGACGATGGTCATCTGCTGGTGCAAGTGGTGATGAATAACGATATGGAGCCCGACAGCGTCTTCCGCGTACGTGATGACACCGGTAGCCTGAGCATCATGCCGCTGCCATATTCGCTGGAAGAGCGTTAAGGCCCGATTATAGCCTTAGCAGAGCCGTCTCCCCGGAGGCGGCGCTCTAAAACGTCGAGCGCACAACATGGTCGGAGGGAGTTTCCCGATGACGCTTTATTAAACCTACCCCACGTACAAATAAATCGCCAGGAAATGGCATACGCTGCCGCCCAGCACAAAGCCGTGCCAGATCGCATGATTGTACGGAATGCGCTTGCAGACGTAGAAAATCACGCCCAGCGAATAGACCACGCCGCCAACCGCCAGCAGCGTCACACCGCCCACCGAGAGTTTAATCGCCAGTTGATAGACGACGATCAGCGACAGCCAGCCCATTGTCAGATAGGTCACCAAAGAGAGGATCTTGAAACGATGCGCAATTGTCAGCTTAAACAAGATCCCCAGCAGCGCCAGACTCCAGATCACTATCATCAGCCCGCGGGATAGCGGCGAATTTAGCCCTACCAGCAGGAATGGCGTATAGGTTCCGGCGATCAGCAGGTAGATAGCGCAGTGGTCGAACTTTTTCAGCCAGAGCTTGGCCCGCTGATGCGGAATCGCGTGATAGAGCGTGGAGGCAAGAAACAGCAAAATCATACTGCCGCCGTACAGGCTGTAGCTGGTAATGGCTGTAGCACTGGCATTCGCATCTACCGCCTGAACCAGCAACAACACCAGACCGACAATGCCAAATACCAGGCCGACCCCATGACTGACGCTGTTGGCAATTTCCTCTGCCAGAGAATATCCCTGGGTGATTAATGGTCTGCGAACCATAGTTGACTCCGAAAACAAGTACGCTTTCAATGCTCACTTAGGTTAACTGAGAATGATTCCAGTGAACACCTGTTAGCTAAAATAAAAAGGTGAATATTTATTAACAATATAAAATCATAAAGTTACAGATAAATTTCAACTAACAGTCGTTCGCTTTTTAATTAAAGCTTTTCAAATTCAATCACATAAAACTGCTTTTCATGCGGATAGATCTCTGCAATTACCTTTTTCAGCTGCGGCAGCGTCATATTTTCCTGCTGAGCCTGCAATTCACTCAGAGTATCCAGAGTCACCGTTGATGTCGCCAGTACGCGAATGGCGCAGAAATAGCCATCATCTTCATAGCGGCCAACGCGCAGAATATCGCCCGCTTTAAAGTGCGATTCAGACGCATCGCGGATGGTAATGGTCTTGCGCCCGGCGAGGATGTCCTCCTGAAAACGCTGAAAAAAAGTGATGTCATTTGGCTGCATGATATCATTCCGTCCTGGTCATTATGAATTGTGAGTTTGCCCTGTGAGTATCTTCTCCCACGCCGCTATCGCCAGTCTCAATAATCTTGAGATGATGGTCTATCACTACGTCATTAAAAATCGCGACAAAGTGATGTACATGACCATCCGCGAACTGGCGGAAGCCGCCGGGGTCTCGACGACTACCGTCCTGCGCTTCTGCCGCAAGCTACAGTGCGAAGGTTACTCGGAGTTTCGCGTACGCTTTAAATTATATTTAGAGCAGGATGAGCCGCAACAGGCCAATTTTGGCGCCAGCGAAATAATAAGCTTTTTTAAAAGCGTGAATAACGATGAATTTGACCAGCTACTCGCCCAGGCGGTCGATATTATTCTCGCTTCCGAGAGAATTATTTTCGTCGGCGCCGGAACCTCCGGTGCGCTGGCAAAATATGGCGCACGCTTTTTCTCTAACGTCGGAAAATTCAGTAATCATATCGACGATCCTTATTTTCCGGTTACCAGTGATATGGCGCGTCATGCGCTGGCAATTGTGCTGTCCGTCTCCGGTGAAACCGAAGAGATCCTGCGCTTCGCCAGCCAGTTCAGCCTGCATCGCTGCAAGGTGATGTCCATCACCAGCCACGAACACTCGCGGCTGGCAAAGCTGGCCGATTTCAATCTCTCCTGGCATGTGCCGCAAACGCGTATTGCTGGCGGTTATGATATTACCACGCAGATCCCGGTGATTTATATTCTTGAAACGCTGGGACGTAAATTAGCGCGCAAACTCATCTGAAAATAACAGGATGTTTTTTCGATGTAACAAATCCCACGCCGGGTAAATTGTTATATCGTGACATTTATATTCTCTTTGTTAGACTCAAACCAGATTGTATTAATTTGAGATTGAGCAACAATGAAAAAACTCACCTTAGCAAAAGATTTCTTATGGGGCGGCGCCGTTGCCGCTCATCAGGTTGAAGGCGGCTGGAACAAAGGCGGAAAAGGGCCAAGCATCTGCGACGTGCTGACGGGCGGGGCGCATGGCGTACCGCGTGAAATCACCCAACAAGTCGTAGCGGGTAAATATTATCCAAACCATGAAGCGGTCGATTTTTACGGTCACTATAAAGACGATATTAAGCTGTTCGCCGAGATGGGTTTTAAATGCTTTCGCACCTCCATCGCCTGGACCCGCATTTTCCCGCAGGGTGACGAGACGCAGCCGAACGAAGAAGGGCTGAAATTCTACGATGATATGTTCGATGAGTTGCTCAGATACAACATCGAACCGGTCATCACCCTCTCCCACTTTGAAATGCCGCTGCATCTGGTACAGCAATACGGCGGCTGGACCAACCGTAAAGTAGTGGATTTCTTCGTCCACTTCGCGGAGGTGGTATTTGAGCGCTACAAGCACAAAGTCAAATACTGGATGACCTTCAACGAGATCAACAACCAGCGCAACTGGCGCGCGCCGCTGTTTGGCTACTGCTGTTCCGGCGTGGTGTATACCGAACATGAAAACCCGGAAGAAACCATGTATCAGGTGCTGCATCACCAGTTCGTCGCCAGCGCGCTGGCGGTGAAGGCGGCACGCCGCATCAACCCGGAGATGAAGGTCGGCTGTATGCTGGCGATGGTTGCGCTCTATCCCTTTTCCTGTAATCCGGAAGATGTCATGTTCGCGCAGGAATCCATGCGTGAGCGCTATGTGTTTACCGACGTTCAGTTACGCGGCTACTACCCGTCTTATGTGCTGAACGAATGGGAACGTCGCGGCTTTAACATCAGCATGGACGCTGGCGACGCGGAGATCCTGCGTGAAGGCACCTGCGATTATCTTGGCTTCAGCTACTACATGACTAACGCGGTAAAAGCAGAAGGCGGTAGCGGCGATGCCATTTCCGGCTTCGAGGGCAGCGTGCCGAATCCGCACGTCAAAGCCTCCGACTGGGGCTGGCAGATTGACCCGGTCGGCCTGCGTTATTCCCTGTGCGAGCTGTATGAACGCTATCAGAAGCCGCTGTTTATCGTCGAAAATGGCTTTGGCGCCTACGACAAAGTGGAAGAAGACGGCAGCATCAACGACGATTACCGTATCGACTATCTGCGCGCGCACGTTAAAGAGATGATCAAAGCGGTGACCTATGATGGCGTGGATCTGATGGGCTATACGCCGTGGGGCTGCATCGACTGCGTTTCATTCACCACCGGGCAATACAGCAAGCGCTACGGCTTTATCTACGTCAACAAGCATGACGACGGCAGCGGCGATATGTCACGCTCGCGGAAGAAAAGTTTTACCTGGTATAAAGAGGTTATCGCCAGCAACGGCGAAACGCTCTAACTCAGCCACGCCGGGCGGCGCTACGCTTGCAACGCCCTACAAAACCATAGACCCGGTAAGCAATTAGCGCTACCGGGCGTTTATTTTCCACCCGCTAATTCAAGAAAACTCCCCGTCACATACGAAGCTTTCTCACTCAGTAACCAGACAATGGCCTGCGCGACCTCCTCCGGCTGGCCGCCGCGCTGCATAGGGAGCATCGACTTAACGCGATCAACCCGCCCTGGCTCACCGCCGGAAGCATGCATTTCGGTATAGATAAGACCAGGGCGCACACAGTTCACGCGAATCCCCTGGGCCGCTACTTCCAGCGCCAGCCCGGTAGTGAGCGTATCCACGGCCCCTTTTGACGCCGCATAGTCAACATATTCGAAAGGCGCTCCCAGCCGCGATGCCACAGATGAAACATTAACAATCGCACCACCCTGCCCCCCGTGCTTTCTGGACATCCGCTTTACCGCCTCCCGACAACAGAGGAAATAGCCTGTCACATTGGTCGCCAGTACGCGATTAATCCGTTCAGCGGTTAAATTTTCTATCGTGCTCTGTTCAAACAAAATCCCGGCGTTATTCACCAACGCGCTCAGCGGCTCAGCTTCGCGATCGATGGCTTCGAACATCGCCATAACCTGGCTTTCATCGCTGATGTCGGCACGCAAAGCAAAGGCATTCCTGCCTGCGGCAATAATCGAATTCACGACCTCTGTAGCCGCTCGAATATTGTGATGAAAGTTAACCGCGACGGTATAGCCCTCTTCTGCCAGTTGCAGAGCCGTCGCCCGTCCTATCCCACGACTACCGCCGGTAACCAGTGCTATTGCCATATCATTTCTCCTAAAAATAAAGGCGCCGAAGCGCCTTTAAAAGATAGTCGAATCAGCCGATTACTGATATTCAGCGATCGGTACGCAGGAACAGAACAGGTTACGATCGCCGTAAACATCATCCAGACGTTTCACGGTCGGCCAGTATTTATTGTTCAGCCCTGCCGGGAATACCGCCAGCTCGCGACTGTAAGGATGGTTCCACTCGCTCACCAGTTCGCCCTGCGTGTGCGGCGCGTTAACCAGCGGGTTATCCGCCAGCGGCCACTCACCGGCCTTCACGCGATCGATTTCCGCGCGAATCGCCAGCATCGCATTGATAAAGCGATCCAGCTCCATCTTGCTTTCCGATTCCGTCGGTTCAACCATCAGCGTACCCGCCACCGGGAACGACATGGTCGGCGCATGGAAGCCGTAGTCGATCAAACGCTTGGCAATATCCAGTTCGCTGATGCCGGTCTCTTCTTTCAGCGGACGGATGTCGAGAATACACTCGTGCGCCACGCGGCCATCACGACCGGTATACAGCACCGGAAATGCATCTTTCAGCCGGCTGGCGATATAGTTGGCGTTCAGAATCGCCACCTGACTTGCCTGCTTCAGCCCTTCCGCCCCCATCATGCGGATGTACATCCAGCTGATCGGCAGAATGGATGCGCTGCCGAACGGGGCGGCAGACACCGCGCCCTGACGGGTCAGCATCCCTTCGATGTGCACCACGCTGTGACCCGGAACAAACGGCGCCAGATGCGATTTCACACCGATCGGCCCCATACCCGGGCCGCCGCCGCCGTGCGGAATGCAGAAGGTTTTATGCAGGTTGAGGTGCGAAACGTCTGCGCCGATAAAACCCGGAGAGGTAATGCCGACCTGCGCGTTCATATTGGCACCATCAAGATAAACCTGACCGCCGAACTGATGCACTATCTCGCACACATCACGAATGGTTTCTTCGTACACGCCGTGGGTGGATGGGTAAGTGACCATGATGCAGGAGAGGTTCTGCGCATGCTGCTCCGCTTTCGCCCGCAGATCCGCTAAGTCGATATTGCCGTTTTTATCGCAGGCCACTACCACCACCTGCATTCCTGCCATATGCGCTGAAGCCGGGTTGGTGCCGTGAGCCGAAGCGGGGATCAGGCAGATATCACGATGCCCTTCATTGCGGCTTTCGTGGTAATGACGAATCGCCAGCAGACCCGCGTATTCGCCCTGTGCGCCAGAGTTCGGCTGCATACACACGGCGTCATAGCCCGTCAGTTTCACCAGCCAGTCAGAAAGCTGGCTGATCATCTGATGATACCCTTCCGCCTGATCTGCCGGACAAAACGGATGCAGTTCCGCAAATTCCGGCCAGGTGATGGGGATCATCTCGGCGGCGGCATTGAGCTTCATAGTACAGGAACCCAGCGGGATCATCGCCTGGTTCAGCGCCAGATCCTTACGCTCCAGCGCATGCATATAGCGCATCATCTCCGTTTCGCTATGGTAGCGGTTAAATACCGGATGCGTCAGGATCGCGTCATCACGCAACATGCAGGCCGGAATTGAGCGGCTATCAAGCGCCACATCTTTATCCAGCGTATCAATGTTCAGGCCGTGGTCGTCACCCAGCAGGACAGAGAACAGTTGCCGCACATTTTCGCGGGTTGTCGTTTCATCCAGCGTGATGCCAACGGCGTTGTGGATGTCGCTGCGCAGGTTGATCTCTGCCGCTTCCGCGCGCGCCAGAACGGCGGCTTTATCCGCGACTTCCACACACAGGGTGTCAAAATAGTGCGCGTGACGCAGTTTCAGCCCTTTTTGCTGTACGCCCGCCGCCAGAATGTCGGTCAGGCGGTGAATGCGATTAGCAATGCGCTTCAGCCCAACCGGGCCGTGATAAACGGCATACAGGCTGGCGATGTTGGCCAGCAGCACCTGTGAAGTACAAATATTGGAGTTGGCTTTTTCGCGACGGATATGCTGTTCGCGAGTCTGCATCGCCATGCGCAGCGCGGTATTTCCCGCCGCATCTTTCGATACGCCGATAATACGGCCCGGCATGGAACGTTTAAATTCATCTTTGGCGGCAAAGAACGCCGCGTGTGGGCCGCCGTAGCCCATCGGCACGCCGAAGCGTTGCGCAGAGCCGAACACAATGTCCGCGCCCTGCTTGCCCGGCGCCGTCAGCAGCACCAGCGCCATAAAGTCAGCGGCCACGCTAACGATAACTTTACGCGACTTCAGTTCGCTAATCAGCGCGCTGTAGTCGTGAACTTCACCGGTGGTGCCAACCTGCTGCAACAGCACGCCGAACACATCCTGGTGATCCAGCGCTTTTTCCGCATCATCGACAATAACATCGAAACCAAAGGTTTTCGCCCGGGTGCGCACCACGTCCAGCGTTTGCGGATGAACGTCAGAGGCGACAAAGAAACGGCTGGCGTTTTTCAGTTTGCTGATGCGTTTTGCCATTGCCATCGCTTCCGCTGCGGCGGTGGCTTCATCCAGCAACGAAGCGGAGGCCATATCCAGCCCGGTCAGATCCAGCGTCACCTGCTGGAAATTCAGCAGCGCTTCCAGACGCCCCTGCGAAACTTCCGGCTGATAAGGCGTATACGCAGTGTACCAGCCCGGATTTTCCAGCATATTGCGCAGGATAACCGGCGGCAGCTGCACCGCGGTATAACCCATGCCAATGTAAGACGTGAAGCGCTTGTTGCGACCGGCAATCGCTTTTAATTCTGCCAGCGCGGCGTATTCCGTCGCCGCTTCACCTACCTGCGGCGGCGTGGCAAGCTGAATGTCTTGCGGCACAATCTGGCCGATTAGGGCGTTTAGCGACCCGGCGCCAACAGCATTCAGCATCTCTTGCTGCTGCGCGGCATCCGGTCCGATATGGCGTGTAATGAAAGCGCCGCTATTTTCAAGCTGGCTTAACGTCTGTGTCATGGGCGATGGTTCCTGAAACGTGCGGTGAATCGTGGTTGTCTCTGGCTCAATTGCCCGGTGGCGCTAATGCTTACCGGGCCTACGCGTGCGAAAACGAATACGCAAAATCATTCACATGGCAGGACGGCGGCGACGCAGAGAATCCCAGGAGCTTACATAAGTAAGTGACTGGGATAAGCGAGGAGGCCAACACACCTGCAACATGAAGGATGACGCGTATTTATTCGTCTTCTAACAATGCTTCGTATGCGGTTGCATCCAGCAGCGCATCGATTTCGCTTTCGTCACTGGCTTTGATTTTGAAGATCCAACCGCCCGCATATGGCTCGCTGTTGACCAGTTCCGGGGAATCGTTCAGATCTTCATTGACGGCAACGATTTCACCGCTAACTGGCGCATAAATATCAGAAGCCGCTTTTACCGACTCGGCAACGGCGCAGTCAGCGCCCGCGTCAACGGTCGCGCCCACTTCCGGCAGGTCAACGAAAACCATATCGCCAAGCAGCTCCTGCGCGTGCTCAGTGATGCCGACGGTATAGGTGCCATCCGCTTCTTTGCGCAGCCATTCGTGTTCTTTGCTGTATTTCAGTTCTGCTGGTACGTTGCTCATCAATTCATCTCCAAAAGGGGAAATCACACCACGGCTTTGCCGTTGCGTACAAAAACGGGTTTCGTCACTTTTACCGGCATTTCGCGGTTGCGGATCTGCACCACGGCGGTTTCACCAATGCCTGCCGGCACACGCGCTAAGGCAATGCTGTAACCCAGTGTGGGGGAGAAGGTGCCGCTGGTGATAATGCCTTCTTTCTGATTACCATCGGCATCGCTAAAGTGGACCGGCAGGCCACCGCGCAGGACGCCTTTCTCAGTCATTACCAGCCCCACCAGCTTCTCGGTGCCTTTTTCACGCTGCAGTTCCAGCGCTTCGCGACCGATAAAATCACGATCAGCGGGCTCCCAGGTGATGGTCCAGCCCATATTCGCCGCCAGCGGAGAGACGCTTTCATCCATCTCCTGGCCGTAAAGATTCATCCCCGCCTCCAGGCGCAGCGTATCCCGGGCGCCAAGGCCGCACGGCTTAACGCCTGCGTCCAGCAGGCCACGCCAGAAACCTGCCGCCTGCTCGTTCGGCAGCGCGATTTCATAGCCCGCTTCCCCGGTATAGCCGGTGGTGGCGATAAACAGGTCGCCGGACTGCACGCCAAAAAAGGGCTTCATGCCTTCAACGGCCTGGCGCTGGGTCTCGGTAAACAGCGTGGCCGCTCTCTCCTGCGCCTTCGGCCCCTGTACGGCAATCAGGGAAAGATCGTCGCGCACGGTTACCCCAAGGCCATAGGATTCAGAATGCTGAGCAATCCAGGCGAGATCTTTCTCACGGGTGGCGGAGTTAACAACAAGGCGGAAATAATCTTCAGAAAGGAAATAAACAATCAGGTCATCAATGACGCCGCCGGAGGCAGTCAGCATTCCGCTATAGAGCGCTTTACCCGGGACGGTAAGCTTCGCCACGTCATTCGCCAGTAAATAGCGCAGAAATTCGCGGATACGGCTACCATGAAAGTCCACGATGGTCATATGCGACACATCAAACATCCCGGCATCACGACGCACCGTGTGATGCTCATCGATCTGCGATCCGTAATGCAGCGGCATCATCCAGCCATGGAAATCCACCATGCGCGCGCCGCATAACGTGTGTTGTTCAAACAACGGAGTCTGTTGAGCCATCTTTTCCTCATCGAATAAAACGGAAACCAGCCACTGGTTTTAGCGATTTTACGCCGCAAACGCGCCGCCGCCATCGCTGACGAACACCGACGCAAACGTTCTCTTTGGCCTGAACTTACCACCGAAATCCGGACTAAACCATAAGCTAAATCAGGACATCACATTAGCTTATGACAAAAATCCACGGCACAACCAACAGAACTTTAAACTAAAAAATCACCTATTATTCCGCGCAAAATAAAACAAAATCGCCAATGAAGCAGAAAATTATGACATTTAATGTTGAATTAAAAACCTAAGATCGGTGATGAAAATAAGACGGCATTAATAAAACTAATGCGAAAAAAGAGGTGAAATTAGATTATTTCAAATGAGCGAGGGTAGCCCGGCGCGGAGGCCGGGGAAATAAATGTGACGAACTTAACGTAACCAGGCAGGAAGGTCGTTTAACCCCATCGCCTGACGAATAAGCTGTGGCTTCACGCCGGGTAACGTATCCGCCAGCTTGAGGCCGATGTCGCGCAGTAGCTTCTTCGCCGGATGGCTGCCGGAGAACATCTCGCGAAATCCCTGCATCCCCGCCAGCATCAACGCTGCGCTATGCTTACGGCTGCGCTCGTAGCGACGCAGATACAGATGCTGACCGATATCCTTACCCTGCGCATGCAGGCGTTTCAGTTCATCAATCAGCTCGGCGGCATCCATAAAACCAAGGTTAACGCCCTGCCCGGCCAGCGGGTGAATAGTGTGAGCGGCATCGCCAACCAACGCCAGGCGATGGGCGGCAAACTGACGGGCATAGCGGCCGGTCAACGGAAAGACCAGACGCTCGCTCTCAACGGCGCACAACCCCAGACGATTATCAAAAGCAATATTCAGCGCCTGGTTGAAAGCGGGTGCCTCTGCCTGTTGCATCCGTTTCGCTGCCTCGGGAGACAGCGACCAGACGATAGAGCAGAGATGCGGATCGCTCAGCGGCAAAAACGCCAGGATGCCTTCGCCGTGGAACGCCTGGCGAGCAATCGCTTCGTGCGGCGCTTCAGTGCGAATGGTAGCGACCAGCGCGTGATGCTGATAATCCCAGTACGTCAGCGGAATGTCGGCATTGTTGCGCAACCACGAATTGGCGCCGTCAGCGCCAATCACCAGCCGGGCGGTTAACATACTGCCATCCTGCAGGCTAAGAAAGGCTTCATTTTCCCCCCAGGCGACATGCTGCAACTGGGCCGGAGCCAGCAAGGTGACGTCGGAACAACGCTGCGCTTTTTGCCACAGAGCATGGTGTATCACCGCGTTTTCAATAATATGCCCCAGGTGGCTAAAGCCCATGCTTTGATCATCGAAGCGAATGCGACCAAAACTGTCTTTATCCCACACTTCCATGCCGTGATAGCAACTGGCGCGTCGGGCAATGATATCCTGCCAGACGCCCAGTTTGCTCAATAGCGTTTCACTGGCGGCGTTAATCGCCGACACCCGCAGCGCCGGCGGCGCATCGGCGTTCAGCGGTTGAGGCTCAGCCTGTTCCAGCACCGCAACGCGCAGCCCACTACCCTGCAATCCGCAGGCAACCGCCAGCCCCACCATTCCACCGCCCACAATGGCGACATCTACACTTTGCACGTTTCACTCCTTAACGGGGGACCCAACCGAGGGTACGCTGCGCCAGCGCATCGCGCGCCGGGGTAAATAATTCCATCGCCATCAGACCGACATTGCGCCCCACGACCAGCGGCGCCCAACGATTGGCAAACAGATGCACCAGACCGTCGGTCACGCCAATCGTGGCGGCTTTGTCGTCGGCGCGTCGCGCCTGATAACGGCTCAAAAGCGCATAGTCGCCCGGATCCTGACCAACGGCATGCGCCTGCGCAACCATTTCCGCCAGACTCATCACATCCCGCAGGCCGAGGTTAAACCCCTGTCCGGCAATGGGATGCAGCGTCTGCGCCGCATTACCCACCAGGGCCAGACGATGCGTAACCGTGCGGGTAGCGGCAGTCAGCGATAACGGATAAGCGCTACGCTTTCCGGCGTGAGTTATCTGGCCAAGCCGCCAGCCAAATGCCTGCTGCAGTTCATCGCAGAAACGTTCATCTGACCAGCCGAGCACCTCTTCATGCCGCGACTGCGGATGACACCACACCAGCGAACCGCGCCCCTGCGACATCGGCAGCATCGCCAGCGGGCCATGTCGGGTAAAGCGTTCGAATGCCTGGCCGTTATGCGGCCGAGCGGTACTGACGTTGGCGATAATCGCCAGTTGTTCATAGGGCTGCTGCTGCCAGCTTATCCCGCAGCGCGCCCCCAGAGTGGAGCGCGAACCATCGGCCGCCACCAGCAGTTTACCGTTAAGAGTTTCACCATTGTCCAGAGTAAGACTTACGTCCCCCACGCTGCGGCTAACCTCCGCAACTTTAGCCGGACAGTGCAGCGTGATGCCAGGCGCCTTGCGCAGTTGCGCAAACAGGCGCTGGCCGACATCGTGTAGTTCAACCACCTGACCTAGTGCCGCCAGAGCGTAATCCCGGGCGTCAAGCGTCACAAATCCCGCATGCCCGCGATCGCTGACGTGGACGCTCTGAATGGCCGTCGCGCAGTCGGCAATCTCCTGCCAGATACCGATCCTGGCCAGTTGCTGACAGGTTCCGGCCGCCAGTGCGATCGCCCGCGCGTCAAAGCCCGGATGCTTCGCGGATTCCGGCGCCGATGCTTCAACCAGATGCACCGGCAGATTACCGCCGGTCAGGCGAGAAATCGCCAGCGCCAGCGTCGCACCGGTCATTCCACCGCCAACGATCAGTACGCTCATAGCTGGCGCGCCGCCGCCATCAGCGCCTCAATATCGTCCGCGTTTTTCACCACACCCGCGGTGAGGTTCTCGTTGCCGTCTTCGGTGATGACAATGTCATCTTCGATACGAATGCCGATACCCCGATACTGCGCCGGAACATCAGCATCCGTCGCAATATACAGACCCGGCTCAACGGTCAGCACCATTCCCGGTTCAAGAATACGCGAGCGGTCGACGTCATAATTCCCCACATCGTGTACGTCGAGTCCCAGCCAGTGGCTCAGACCATGCATAAAGAAAGGACGATGGGCGTTATTAGCCATCAGTTCGTCAATATCCCCTTTCAGTATTCCCAGACGTACCAGGCCGCTAATCATAATCCGCACCACCTGCTGGTTAACCTCATTAATTGAGGTGCCGGGGCGATAAAGCTTCAGCGAGGTTTCCAGAGATTCAAGGACGATATCGTAAATCTCGCGCTGCGCCGGGCTGAATTTACCGTTAACCGGGAAGGTACGGGTAATATCGCCCGCATAGCCACGGTATTCACAGCCGGCATCAATCAGCACCAGATCACCGTCGCGCAGTTCGCTCTCATTCTCGGTGTAGTGCAAAATGCAGCCATTTTCACCGCCGCCCACGATGGTGTTATAAGAAGGGAAGCGCGCGCCGTGGCGGTTGAACTCATGGAGGATCTCACCTTCCAGCTGGTATTCGAACATCCCTGGGCGGCATTTTTCCATGGCGCGAGTATGGGCCAGCGCGGAGATTTCACCGGCGCGTCGCATCACGTCCAGCTCTTCCGCCGACTTAAACAGGCGCATTTCATGCACGACTGGCCGCCAGTCAATCACCGAGTTCGGTGCCTGCAGATTCTGACGCACGCCTTTACGCAGTTTTTCCAGCGCGTTAAACACCAGTTCATCGGCGTATGCATATTCGCCCTGGGCAAAATAAATAGCATCAAGGCCATTAAGCAACTGAAACAGTTGCTGATTAATTTCACTAAACGCCAGCGCGCGATCGACTCCCAGCTTCGCCGGCGCGGCCTCCTGCCCAAGACGACGGCCAAACCAGATTTCAGCGGTCAAATCGCGAACGCGGTTAAACAATACGCTGTGGTTGTGCGTTTCATCGCTTTTAATCAGCACCAGCAGCGCTTCCGGCTCATTAAAGCCGGTGAAATACCAAAAATCGCTATTCTGCCGGTAGGGATATTCCGAATCTGCGCTACGCGTGACTTCCGGCGCGGCGAAAATCAACGCCGCGCTGCCTGGCTGCATCTGCGCCAGCAGAGCCTGGCGACGAGAGAGAAATTCCTGCTGAGTCATGACGCCCCCTGAACAATTTAGTGAATAATTAGTGTAGTGTCGGCTTCTGAACTTCCGGCGCAGTAGGTTTTTGCATTGAAAACGTATCGTGGCACAACAGCGCTGCAACGCGGACGTACTCGATAATCTCTTCAAGGGACATTTCGAGCTCTTCCTGATCCTCGTCTTCGTCGTACCCGAGCTGGGCGATATTGCGCAGATCGTCAATCGCTTCGCCCGCTTCGTCTTTGACTTTATCCAGCTTAGGCTGCGTCACGCCTAACCCAAGCAGAAAATGGTTCACCCAGCCCGCCAGCGCATCGGCACGATCGAACACGCTCACCGCCTCGCCATCCGGCAAGTAAAGCTGGAACAAAAAGCCGTCATCTTCCAGCGAATCACTGGTGGCGGAATGCATGTGACGCAGCGCCTGCGCCAGTTCATGGCCAAAAGCCAGTCCTTCGTTAGTCAGGTCATGCACCAGAGGCTGCCAGCTGCTGTCCTTGTTGCCGCCACACAGGATCCCACAGATTAATCCGTGCATTTCGGCAGGCGTTAATCCCACCCCTTGTTGGTTCAGTAACTGGTCTACATCACTGTAACCAGGCATTTCGTTCTGTATAGACATGCGCATTCGTCATCGTTGGGAGGAATATTCATGATATGCTACCACTTTGGACCCTGGTGAACCAGAATAGGACTTGTATCTCCGAACCAGGGTAGCTATAGTGTCGCCCCTTCGCGGAGCCTCCTTGGCGCGAAGGCCGCGCAGTTAATCAGCAGGAAGGTGGCATGTCTGCACAACCCGTAGATCTCCAGATTTTTGGCCGTTCACTCCGCGTGAATTGCCCGCCCGAACAAAGGGATGCCTTAAACCAGGCCGCTGATGACCTGAATCAGCGGTTGCAAGATTTAAAAGAACGCACTAGAGTCACAAATACTGAGCAGTTGGTGTTCATCGCCGCGTTGAACATCAGCTATGAGTTGACTCAGGAAAAAGCGAAAACCCGCGACTACGCCGCCAGTATGGAGCAGCGTATTCGGATGCTTCAGCAGACCATCGAACAAGCGTTGCTTGAGCAAGGTCGCATAAGCGAAAGACCCGGGCAGAAGTTTGAATAACACTTTGCATTTAACTGTGTTAGAGTAATCGCAAGAACAAAATTTCTCTGAGATGTTTGCAAGCGGGCCAGTCCCCTGAGCCGATATTTCATACCACAAGAATGTGGCGCTCCATGGTTGGTGAGCATGCTCGGTTCGTCCGAGAAGCCTTAAAACCGTGACGACACATTCACCTTGAACCAAGGGTTCAAGGGTTACAGCCTGCGGCGGCATCTCGGAGATTCCCTTCTTTATCGTTCCATCCCCCGACTTCATTTCCGGCTTATGCCATCGTGTATTACACTATGCCTGTTTGTATTGTTTGCTCACCATTGTTTGTACACCAATGAGATTCAGGCATGACGCTATTGTCAGATATCCCGTACACCAGGCAACACATTCGCCAGCAGATCCGCCAGCGCCGACGCGCGTTAACACCGGAGCAGCAAACACAGTTTGCCCTGCAGGCAGCAGACAGAATGATGGTGTATCCTCCTGTTTTGCTTGCGCATACGGTCGCAGTATTTCTTTCGTTTGATGGCGAACTGGATACGCAGCCGCTCATTGACCAACTCTGGCGAGCGGGCAAGCGGGTTTATCTCCCCGTCCTTCACCCTTTCAGTCCGGGCAATCTGTTATTTTTACACTACCACCCGCACAGTGACCTGGTCGTCAATCGTTTGAAAATCCACGAACCCAGACTTGATGTGCGCGATGTGCTGCCCCTCAGCCAACTGGATGTGCTGATTACCCCGCTGGTGGCGTTCGATGCCGTCGGGCAACGCCTGGGAATGGGTGGCGGATTTTACGACCGGACGCTGCAAAACTGGCGGCAATACCATCTTCAGCCGGTCGGCTACGCCCACGATTGCCAGCAGGTCGAAGCGCTACCGGCAGAGCAGTGGGATATCCCGCTGCCAGCGGTCATCACGCCGTCAAAAACCTGGATCTGGTAAATCGGCTTTAATCGCCAGCAGCGCGTTTGTATGAGCGAGAGAAACGTCAGAATTGCGGTATGAAGCCGAGAGAAGGGGCAGGTTGCTGACCTGCCCGCTGGCAACAAAGGGGATTAGAACAGCAGACGAGCGCGAATAGTGCCCGGAATGGCCTTCATCGCCTGCAATGCGGTCTGTGCCACATCTTCTTCCGCTTCGATATCGATAACCACGTAACCCATCTGCGGCGTGGTCTGCAGATACTGCGCCGCGATGTTAATACCCTGGGCCGCAAAGATCTGGTTAATCGAGGTCAGCACGCCCGGACGGTTTTCGTGGATGTGCAGCAGACGGCGGCCACCGTGCAGCGGCAACGACACTTCAGGGAAGTTAACCGCAGAAAGCGTCGAACCGTTATCAGAGTATTTCACCAGCTTGCCCGAGACTTCCAGACCGATATTTTCCTGCGCTTCCTGAGTTGAACCGCCAATGTGCGGAGTCAGGATAACGTTGTCAAATTCGCAGAGCGGGGAGTTAAACGGATCGCTGTTGGTCGCAGGTTCGGTTGGAAATACATCAATCGCCGCGCCCGCCAGATGTTTGCTCGCCAGCACCTCGCACAGGGCCGGGATATCAACGACTGTGCCGCGAGAGGCGTTAATCAGCAGCGCGCCCGGCTTCATCAGCGCCAGTTCTTCCGCGCCAATCATATTTTTAGTGGAGATGTTTTCCGGCACATGCAGACTCACAACATCGCTCATATTCAACAAATCAGAGAGATGCTGTACCTGAACGGCGTTACCTAACGGTAATTTGCTTTCAATATCATAGAAATAGACGTGCATCCCCAGCGATTCGGCCAGGATACCCAGTTGGGTACCGATATGACCATAGCCAATAATGCCCAACTTTTTGCCGCGCGCTTCGAAGCTGCCAACCGCCAGTTTGTTCCACACGCCGCGATGTGCTTTCGCGTTTGCCGCCGGCACGCCGCGCAGCATAAGCAACAATTCGCCAATAACCAGTTCAGCAACGGAGCGCGTATTTGAGAACGGCGCGTTAAACACCGGAATACCGCGTTTTGCCGCCGCATTCAAATCAACCTGATTGGTACCGATACAGAAACAGCCGACGGCAACCAGCTTTTCCGCCGCCGCGAAAATCTCTTCAGTCAGATGAGTACGGGAACGCAGGCCAATAAAATGAGCATCACGGATCGACGCTTTCAGCGCTTCGCTATCCAGCGCGCCTTTGTGAAACTCGATATTGGTGTAGCCCGCCGCGCGGAGATTATCCACCGCTTTTTGATGTACACCTTCAACCAGCAGAAATTTAATCTTGTCTTTTTCCAGTGATACCTTAGCCATTTCCCCGTCCTGTTTTGTCTTAACTGATGTCGTGCGGAACGAAAGTTCTTCTCAGCAACATATCAAAAAAAACTATCGCGGCAATATGAACGTTTGCGCCAACAACCTGAAGAAATATCACTCAGCGGGAAATGACAGAACAAAACACCATAAAGAAAAAGAAAGACAGACTGTTACTCATGATTTGAGAATAAATGTGACATAAGTCACCAAAATGAACCTGATAAAAAAATATTGGCGAGGGAGCAGGTTCACTCCCCCGGTCAGACTATTTCGTGATGGTTTTTACTCCATCGGCGGTGCCGATCAGCGCGATATCCGCGCCACGATTCGCAAACAGGCCGACGGTTACCACGCCGGGAATACCGTTGATGGCATTTTCCAGCGCCACGGCGTCAAGAATCTCCAGGCCATATACGTCGAGGATCACGTTACCGTTGTCGGTCACCACGCCCTGACGATACTCCGGACGACCGCCCAGCTTAACCAGCGCACGCGCCACGGCGCTGCGGGCCATCGGAATCACTTCAACCGGCAGCGGAAATGTACCGAGAATATCGACCTGCTTAGAAGCATCGGCGATACAGATAAACTTGTCAGCAACCGAGGCGATAATTTTCTCCCGCGTCAGCGCCGCACCGCCGCCTTTAATCATCTGCATATGGCCGTTAATCTCGTCAGCACCGTCGACATAGATGCCCAGACGATCAACGCTGTTAAGATCAAAAACAGTAATACCGAGGCTTTTCAGTTTTTCGGTTGAGGCATCGGAGCTGGAAACCGCCCCTTCAATCTGCCCTTTCATGGTGCCCAGCGCGTCAATAAAATGTGCCGCCGTGGAACCCGTACCAACCCCAACGATGGTGCCCGGCTGTACATACTGCAATGCCGCCCAGCCTACTGCTTTTTTCAGTTCATCTTGCGTCATGATTATGGTCCGAAATGTAATTGCCTGTGGCGCATTATAGAACATCAGGGGTGTTATTGTCCCTGCGACGAAGATCACACAACGCAGCAGACAATTTTTTCGTCTTCATCAAAAGCAAATTTATGTCATAGTGCGAGTTAACGAAAAGTATTAGGGGTACGTCAGAGCAATGAAACGACCGGACTACAGAACACTACAGGCGCTGGACGCGGTAATCAGGGAACGAGGATTTGAGCGCGCCGCGCAGAAGCTTTGTATCACCCAGTCCGCCGTCTCACAGCGCATTAAACAACTGGAAAATATGTTTGGCCAACCGCTGCTGGTGCGCACCGTACCGCCGCGTCCTACCGAGCAAGGGCAAAAATTGCTGGCCCTGCTGCGTCAGGTCGAGCTGCTGGAAGAGGAGTGGCTGGGCGATGAGCAAACCGGCTCCACGCCGCTGCTGCTGTCGCTGGCGGTCAACGCCGACAGTCTGGCAACCTGGCTGCTGCCCGCGCTTTCCAGCGTACTCTCCGACTCCCCTATTCGCCTCAATTTACAGGTGGAAGATGAAACCCGTACCCAGGAACGTCTGCGCCGCGGTGAAGTCGTCGGGGCAGTCAGTATTCAGCCGCAGGCACTGCCCAGTTGCCTGGTCGACCAGCTCGGGGCTCTCGACTATCTGTTCGTCGCCTCTAAAGAGTTTGCGCAACGCTATTTTCCCAACGGCGTCACCCGTTCGGCGCTGCTCAAAGCGCCGGTGGTGGCGTTCGATCATCTCGACGATATGCACCAGGCTTTCTTACAGCAGAATTTCGACTTACCGCCGGGCAGCGTCCCCTGCCATATCGTGAACTCTTCTGAAGCCTTTGTGCAGTTAGCTCGTCAGGGAACCACCTGCTGTATGATCCCGCATCTGCAGATTGAGAAAGAGTTGAACAGCGGTGAGCTTATTGACCTCACCCCTGGCCTGTTCCAGCGCCGGATGCTCTACTGGCACCGTTTCGCGCCGGAGAGCCGCATGATGCGCCGGGTGACCGATGCGCTGATCAATTATGGGCACAAAGTATTAAGGCAAGATTAGGCCAGGCTTTCAGGGTGGGAGCCATCCAGCCAGTGAATGACGAGTTACAGTAATCTGACTTTATGCAATCGGTTCACATTGGGCGAGGGTTCACGGCGGGCTTTGCTAAACGATTCAGCGTGTCGCCGATATCATGTTGACGCAATGACCATCGGAAAAGCCCGGCATGCAGGCCGGGCAACATAGTCTATTGCGCCGCTTTTGACTCATCAGCAGCTTTTGCTGGCGTGGACGGAGCCGAGGCAGACTGCGCAGGTTGCAGTTCAAACACCACATCCACCTGATCATCAAACTGAATTGTCGCCTGTTCATAGCTTTCCTGAGCAGAAACTGGCGCCGCATCCGCTTTCATCATCCGCACCATCGGGCTGGGCTGGTAATTGGAGACATGATAACGAACGCTATAGACCGGCCCCAGCTTACTATGGAAACCGGCTGCCAGTTCCTGTGCCTGGTGAATAGCATTATCAATCGCCGCTTTGCGCGCTTTATCTTTATACGCGTCCGGTTGCGCAACCCCCAGAGACACTGAGCGGATCTCATTCAGACCCGCTTTTAATGCGCCATCTAACAGACCGTTGAGCTTATCCAGTTGCCGTAACGTGACTTCAACGCTACGCACCGCGCGGTAGCCCTTAAGAATGCTTTTACCATTCTGATAATCATAATCAGGCTGAGTACGCAGATTGGCTGAGTTAATATCTTTCCTGCCAATACCGCTCTTTTCCAGGAAAGAAAGATACTGGGCAACACGTTCGTCAGCCTGTTTCTTTGCCGATGCCGCGTCTTTCGCGGAGACGTTAACTTCAATCGCCAGGGTGGCGATATCGGGAACCGCGGCAACGCTGGCGGTCCCTGACGTGACAATATGTGGGCCATTTGGCAATTCATTTGCCTGTGTGGCCATTACGCTAAATCCGAGTGCTGCCGCCAGGGCCATGACTTTTAACTTCACTGTCGTTTCTCCATCTTACATGAGTCGTCCATAAGGTGGACGCATGCCAACCAGCTTAGCGCGTAGATGAGGAAAGTCCATCAGAGAAGGCTTAGTTAAGCAGCGCCTGCACATGCGCAAGGCCATCTTTCGCTAACTGTAGCGCAATCATCCACATTACCAGGCCGACCAGCAGATTGATGACTCTTTGCGCCGTTGCCGTACGCAAACGCGGTGCCAGCCAGGCGGCCAGCAGGGCCAGACCAAAGAACCATAAAAACGAAGCGCTAATGGTACCTAAGGCAAACCAGCGCTTTGGCTCTGCTGCCAGTTGTCCGCCAAGGCTGCCGAGCACCACAAAGGTATCAAGATAAACATGTGGATTCAGCCAGGTCACCGCCAGCATGGTGACAATAATTCTCCAGCGCCCCTGCTTCATCGCTTCCGCGCTGGCCAGTTCCAGATGTCGGCTAAAAGCCGTTTTCATCGCCCCAAAACCGTACCACAATAAAAAGGCGACGCCGCCCCAGGTCACCATCGCCAACAGCCACGGCGACTGCATCAGCAACGCGCTGCCGCCAAACACGCCGGCACAAATGAGCAGCAGATCGCTGATCGCGCAAAGCAGAGCAATCATCAGATGATACTGGCGACGAATACCCTGATTCATCACAAAAGCATTTTGGGGACCGAGCGGCAAAATCATCGCCGCTCCCAGAGCAAGCCCCTGGAAATAATAAGATAACATATGGGATTTTCCGCCAGAGTCGTAAATTCGGACTGACTATAGCGCGGCACGATTATTAGATGAAATTTATATTTTTAATCATTAATAAGTAAAGCTAATAAAAGATTTTTACAGGCGCTTGTCGTCGCAAACAAAAAGGGCCCGCGATCATCAACCGCGAGCCCTTTTCGCTAAAACCTGAAGCGAATATTATTCCGCCTGTTCTTTCACCTTCTTAACGTTCACATCCATTTGCGGATACGGGAAGCTAATTCCGTTGGCGTCAAAATCACGCTTAATACGCTCCAGAATATCCCAGTAAACGCTTTGCAGATCGCTACTTTTGCTCCATACGCGCACCACGTAGTTCACCGATGACGCCCCCAGTTCATGGAGACGAACCGTCATTTCCCGATCTTTCAGGATACGCTCATCAGATGTAATGATATCGGTAAGCAGCTTTTTCACCAGATCCGTATCAGAGTCATATCCAACGCCAATGATAAACTCATTACGGCGAACCGGTTCACGGGAGAAGTTGGTGATATTACCGTCAATAACCTTTTTGTTCGGCACAATAACGATTTTGCCATCCGCGGCACGCAGCGTGGTGGAAAAAATCTGGACGTTAAGTACCGTTCCCGCGGTACCGCCCAGATCAACGTACTCCCCCGCGCGGAACGGACGGAAAACAACCAGCAGCACGCCAGCCGCGAGGTTAGCCAGCGATCCCTGCAGCGCCAGGCCAACGGCCAGACCTGCGGCGCCAAGAACGGCGATAACCGATGCTGTCTGCACGCCTACACGCCCCAGTGCGGCAATCAGCGTAAAAGCAATAACCGCATAACGCGCCAGTGCGGACAGAAAATCGGCGACGGTGGCATCAATGTGTCGCGCCTGCATCAGACGATTCAGAGTATTAGACACAATTCGCGCCACGATCAGACCAACAATAATAATCGCGATGGCCGCGACGATGTTGACGGCATAACTCAGTAATAGTTGCTGATTACGCACCAGCCATGAACCGGCGTGATTTATGCTACCGACAACGTTCAACTCTTCCATTTAACATTCCTTATGGATACCCGGACGGGAAATAAAATAACTAAGCCTGCTAATGGCAGGTAGCTTAAGGGTAAACAATAAGCGTATGTTTTGCCAAATTGATCACATTTTTTCGCGACGTTCTGCCTTGCCCGAAAAATAAAAAAAGCCCGCATCGCTGCGGGCTCCAGACTAAAAAAAGAATTTTGTTACAGAACGTCGATCGCGTTCAGCTCTTTAAATGCCTGCTCCAGACGCGTCACCATTGAGGTCTGAGCGGCGCGCAGCCATACGCGCGGATCGTAGTATTTCTTGTTCGGCTGGTCTTCGCCTTTCGGGTTGCCCAGCTGGCCCTGCAGGTAAGCTTCGTTCGTTTTGTAGTACTGCAGGATACCGTCCCAGGTTGCCCATTGGGTATCGGTATCGATGTTCATTTTGATAACGCCGTAGCTTACGGAGTCTTTGATTTCCTGAGCAGAAGAACCGGAACCGCCGTGGAAGACGAAGTTCAGGCTGTTGTGCGGCAGGTTATGTTTCTTAGAAACATATTCCTGAGAATCACGCAGGATAGTCGGGGTCAGAACCACGTTGCCCGGTTTGTAAACGCCGTGCACGTTACCAAAGGAAGCAGCGATGGTGAAACGCGGGCTGATTTTGCTCAGCTCGGTGTACGCGTAATCAACATCTTCCGGCTGGGTGTACAGAGCGGAAGCATCCATGTGGCTGTTGTCCACGCCGTCTTCTTCGCCACCGGTGCAACCCAGTTCGATTTCCAGCGTCATGTCCATTTTGGCCATACGCGCCAGGTATTTAGAACAGATCTCAATGTTTTCATGCAGCGATTCTTCAGACAGGTCAATCATGTGAGAAGAGAACAGCGGTTTGCCGGTAGCAGCGAAATGTTTTTCACCCGCATCCAGCAGACCGTCGATCCACGGCAGCAGTTTCTTCGCACAGTGGTCGGTGTGCAGAATAACCGGAACACCGTAATGCTCAGCCATCTGATGAACGTGGTGCGCGCCAGAGATCGCCCCCAGAATTGCCGCGCCCTGAGGCACGTCAGTTTTCACGCCTTTGCCGGCGATGAACGCCGCGCCGCCGTTAGAGAACTGAACGATAACCGGAGAACGAACTTTTGCTGCGGCTTCCAGAACGGCGTTGATGGAATCAGTACCCACGCAGTTTACCGCTGGCAGAGCAAAGTTGTTTTCTTTAGCAACCTGGAACACTTTCTGAACGTCGTCGCCAGTGATGACGCCCGGTTTTACGAAATCAAAAATTTTAGACATGTTACGTAGTCCTGTATCTGTATCTTCGACCGTTGAAGGAGGTTCGCGAGCTTTTACACGCGCTGAAAAACAGGCGGGTCTCCCCGCCTGAACTGAATTACTGCTTAGCGCGCTCTTCGAGCATAGCTACTGCAGGCAGAACTTTGCCTTCCACGAATTCGAGGAATGCGCCGCCGCCAGTGGAGATGTAGGAGATTTTGTCCGCAATGCCGAACAGGTCGATTGCCGCCAGAGTGTCACCGCCGCCAGCGATGGAGAACGCTTCGCTGTCGGCGATCGCGTTGGCAACAATTTCAGTACCTTTACGGAAGTTCGGGAATTCGAACACGCCAACCGGACCGTTCCACAGAATGGTTTTTGCATTTTTCAGGATTGCAGCCAGTTTTTCTGCGGAGGCATCGCCGAGGTCCAGAATCTGCTCGTCATCTTTGATGTCGCTAACCGATTTCAGGGTCGCGGTTGCTGTTTCAGAAAACTCGGTCGCCACGCGGACGTCAGTCGGAACCGGGATATCGCAGGTGCCGAGCAGGCGTTTCGCTTCATCAACCAGGTCGGCCTCGTACAGGGATTTGCCCACATTGTGCCCCTGAGCGGCAACGAAGGTATTGGCAATACCACCGCCAACGATCAGCTGGTCAGCGATTTTGGACAAGGAGTCCAGAACGGTCAGTTTGGTAGACACTTTAGAACCACCAACGATAGCCACCATCGGGCGAGCCGGTTCTTTCAACGCTTTACCCAGCGCGTCCAGCTCAGCGGCCAGCAGCGGACCTGCGCAAGCGACGTCGGCGAATTTACCGATACCGTGAGTAGAAGCCTGGGCGCGGTGAGCAGTACCGAATGCGTCCATCACAAACACGTCGCACAGAGCAGCATATTTTTTAGACAGCGCTTCGTCGTCTTTCTTTTCGCCTTTGTTGAAGCGAACGTTTTCCAGCACCACCAGTTCACCGGCAGCCACGTCAACGCCATCCAGGTAATCTTTTACCAGGCGAACCGGATTGGAGAGTTTGTCTTTCAGGTAGTTAACAACCGGCAGCAGAGAGAATTCTTCGTTGTACTCGCCTTCGGTAGGACGACCCAGGTGAGAAGTGACCATCACTTTCGCACCCTGTTTCAGGGCCAGTTCAATGGTCGGCAGAGAGGCGCGGATGCGCGCATCGCTGGTTACTTTCCCTTCTTTAACGGGTACGTTCAGATCCGCGCGGATAAAAACGCGTTTACCCGCCAGATCCAGATCGGTCATCTTAATTACAGACATGGTGAATCCTCTCGTTGATTCTTAATAAAGTTTTGCAAGCGCCTGAGCGCCTTACCTGAAACCTTGTGCGGCCATCGCTAACGTGGTGTCAAGCATCCGGTTAGCAAAGCCCCATTCGTTATCACACCAGACCAGCGTTTTGATCAAATGTGCGCCACTCACCCGCGTCTGCGTGCCATCAACAATCGCGCTATGCGGGTCATGGTTAAAATCTATCGAGACTAACGGTAATTCCGTATAGTCAACTATACCATGAAATGAACCCTGTGCTGCTTTTTGCAACAACTGGTTGACTTCACTCGCTTTTACTGGTTTCTTCACCGTCACGCTGAGGTCAATTGCCGTGACATTAATGGTCGGCACGCGAACCGCAATCGCCTCAAAACGGTCGTTAAACTGGGGAAAGATACGCGCGATCCCCGCAGCCAGTTTAGTATCCACCGGGATAATCGATTGACTGGCTGCTCGCGTACGGCGCAGATCCGGATGGTAGGCATCAATGACCTGCTGATCGTGCATCGCGGAGTGGATCGTCGTTACCGTGCCTGACTCAATGCCGTAAGCATCATCCAGCAGTTTAATGACCGGAATAATGCAGTTGGTGGTACAAGAAGCGTTGGAGACGATACGGTGCCCGGCGCGTAGCTCATCATGATTTACGCCAAAAACCACCGTTGCGTCGAGATCGTTGCCGCCAGGATGTGAAAAGAGCACCTTCTTTGCCCCGGCCTGAAGGTGGGCTTCGCCATGTTCACGGCTACCGTAAACGCCGGTGCAGTCAAGCACGACATCAACCGCCAGTTCCCGCCAGGGTAACGCCGTAATGGAAGACTCATGCAACAGGCGAATCGCATCATCGCCAACAAACAGTTGCTCTCTCTCCTGGCGCACATCCCAGGCAAAGCGCCCATGGCTGGTGTCATACTTCAACAAATGCGCGATACCCGCGGCATCCGCCAGTTCGTTAATTGCCACTACGGTGATTTCCGCCCGGCGCCCGGATTCATACAAAGCACGAACCACGTTACGCCCGATGCGACCGAAGCCATTAATCGCAATGCGTATGGTCATAGGTCTCCTGCAAGGCTTTCCCTGATCTGAAGTGGCTGACAGAGTAATCCAGCAACGCCGTGAGGGAAACCTTACCTGTCGCAAACTGCGACTGATTGATTAATTGTCGAACATTTAGCCGACTGAAACGCTTCAGCTAGAATAAGCGAAACAAGGAATAAAAGGAATGATTGTCCAGCTCAATAAGCGATTTATCTGACTTGCGTCACATTTTAAAAGGAATAGTTTATTGGGAAACCATCATTCCTGCGGTACCGTTTATTGCTTTCAGCCAGATAAATGAAAAAAGGCCGCTCTCTCGCGGCCTTAGTGTGGAAACGCATCTGCTACAGCAGCGCTTTCGCCTTAGCAACCACGTTCTCAACGGTAAAACCGAACTCTTCGAACAGTTGCTCCGCCGGGGCTGATTCACCGAAGGTGGTCATGCCGACGATCGCGCCGTTCAGGCCCACGTATTTGAACCAGTAGTCGGCGATACCCGCTTCGATTGCCACGCGCGCAGAGACTGCTTTCGGCAATACCGCTTCACGATAGGCCGCATCCTGCTTGTCGAACGCGTCGGTGGACGGCATGGAAACCACCCGCGCTTTCACGCCTTCGGCGGTCAGTTTTTCGTATGCCGCAACCGCCAGCTCCACTTCGGAACCGGTGGCAATGAAGATCAGTTCCGGCTGACCGGCACAATCTTTCAGTACGTAACCACCGCGGGCGATGTTCGCCAGCTGCTCTTCGCTACGCTCCTGCTGCGCCAGGTTCTGACGGGAGAGGATCAGCGCGGTCGGGCCGTCCTGACGCTCCACACCGTATTTCCACGCCACCGCAGATTCCACCTGGTCACACGGACGCCAGGTGCTCATGTTCGGGGTGACGCGCAGGGAGGCCACCTGTTCTACCGGCTGGTGCGTCGGGCCGTCTTCCCCCAGACCGATGGAGTCGTGGGTGTAGACCATCACCTGACGCTGCTTCATCAGCGCCGCCATACGCACCGCGTTACGGGCATATTCCACGAACATCAGGAAGGTGGAGGTGTACGGCAGGAAACCACCGTGCAGCGCGATGCCGTTGGCAATGGCTGTCATACCGAACTCGCGCACGCCGTAGTGGATGTAGTTACCGGCGGTATCTTCGTTGATCGCTTTAGAGCCGGACCACAGGGTCAGGTTAGACGGCGCCAGGTCAGCGGAGCCGCCGAGAAACTCAGGCAGCAGCGGACCAAATGCTTCAATGGCATTCTGCGACGCTTTACGGCTGGCGATTTTCGCCGGATTCGCCTGCAGCTTCGCGATAAATTCATTCGCTTTCGCGTCGAAGTCAGCCGGCATATCGCCTTTCATACGACGGGTAAATTCAGCCGCTTCCTGCGGGAAGGCTTTGGCATAGGCGGCAAACTTCTCGTTCCACGCAGACTCTTTCGCCTGACCGGCCTCTTTCGCATCCCACTGCGCATAGATGTCCGACGGAATTTCGAACGGCGCGTATTTCCAGCCCAGTTGTTCACGGGTCAGCGCGATTTCCGCATCGCCCAGCGGCGCGCCGTGGGAATCGTGGGTACCGGCTTTGTTCGGGGAACCGAAACCGATGATGGTTTTGCACATCAGCAGGGACGGTTTGTCGGTAACCGCGCGCGCTTCTTCCACCGCACGTTTAATCGCTTCAGCATCGTGACCATCCACGCCGCGCACCACGTGCCAGCCGTAAGCTTCAAAACGCTTCGCGGTATCATCGGTAAACCAGCCTTCAACGTGACCATCAATGGAGATACCATTGTCGTCGTAGAATGCCACCAGTTTGCCCAGTTTCAGGGTGCCGGCCAGGGAACATACCTCGTGAGAGATACCTTCCATCATGCAGCCGTCGCCCATGAACGCGTATGTGAAGTGGTCAACAATATCGTGGCCCGGACGGTTGAACTGCGCCGCCAGGGTCTTCTCGGCAATCGCCATCCCGACCGCGTTCGCAATGCCCTGCCCCAGCGGGCCGGTGGTGGTTTCGACACCGGCTGTGTAGCCCACTTCCGGGTGGCCCGGCGTTTTCGAGTGCAACTGACGGAAGTTTTTCAGCTCTTCAATCGGCAGGTCATAACCGGTGAGGTGCAGCAGGCTGTAGATCAGCATCGAGCCGTGGCCGTTGGACAGTACGAAACGGTCGCGGTCGGCCCAGGACGGATTGTTCGGGTTATGGTTCAGGAAATCACGCCACAGGACTTCGGCAATGTCAGCCATCCCCATCGGGGCGCCCGGGTGACCGGATTTGGCTTTCTGTACTGCGTCCATGCTCAGCGCACGAATAGCGTTAGCAAGCTCTTTACGTGAGGACATTTTGACTCCAGATCGGATAATGAAGGCCGTGCCCGCAACGGCTTGACGACCGCGCGTTTTGGGCTACGCCGGAAAAAAGTGTGAACAATGTAACCTAAGCGGCAAAGCATGTACATGGAGCATCCTTTTGCCGCTTAAGAAATCTCCGGAACAGGTTGTGCTACGCGGTAATCCTCTCGCCCGCCTCTCAAGAGAGTATTTATAATTTGCGCAGGATATGGCAGGTCAGCCATAGCCATTTTTCGAATAAATAACCATAAGATTGTGGAAGATAAAAATGAAAATTCACTCAACTATTTTTGCCCTTGGGATCGCCGCAGCCCTCACCGGATGCCAGAACATGGATTCCAGCGCCCTGCTCAGCTCAGGAGCGGGAGCCTATCAGGCCTGGTCGCTCAGCGATGAGCAGGTGAAAGCGTTAAGCGATAAAGCCTGTCAGGAGATGGATGCCAAAGCCACCATCGCGCCTGCGGGGAGCCAATACAGTAAACGGCTGACTAAAATCGCCGCCGCGCTGGGGGACAATATCAACGGCCAGCCGGTGAACTACAAGGTGTACCAGACCAAAGACGTTAACGCCTTCGCCATGGCTAACGGCTGCATCCGCGTATACAGCGGACTGATGGATCTAATGAACGACAACGAAGTCGAAGCAGTGATCGGCCACGAAATGGGCCACGTCGCGCTTGGGCATGTGAAGAAAGGAATGCAGGTCGCATTAGGCACTAACGCCTTGCGCGCGGCGGCGGCTTCCGCTGGCGGCGTTGTCGGCAGCCTGTCGCAGTCCCAGCTAGGCGATCTTGGTGAAAAGCTGGTGAATTCTCAGTTCTCTCAACGTCAGGAGTCGGAAGCGGACGATTACTCTTACGATTTGCTGCGTAAGCGCGGGATTAGCCCTGCCGGGCTCGCCACCAGCTTCGAGAAACTGGCCAAACTGGAAGCCGGTCGCCAAAGTTCAATGTTTGACGATCACCCGGCGTCTGAAGCGCGCGCTCAGCATATTCGCGAACGCATGGCTGCGGACGGAATTAAGTAATGATTCCCCCCATTCCGCAACGCTATTGGGCGGAATGGGGGAAGTCAGATGGGTTCCGGACCTACAGCCGGAACGCCGCCCCTGCTCAAACCGGCAAGCCAAATAACCCGATTACTCGCCTTTCTTCGCCGCCTGGATATATAGCATTTCCAGCGCTAGCGTCGCTGCCGCCAGCGCGGTGATCTCCGATTGATCGTAGGCAGGCGCGACTTCTACTACGTCCATCCCCACAATGTTCAAATCCTTCAGGCCGCGCACCAGTTTGATCGCACGATCCGACGTCAGGCCGCCAATCACCGGCGTACCGGTACCCGGCGCGAACGCGGGATCGAGACAGTCGATATCAAACGTCAGATAGACCGGCATATCGCCAACGATCTGTTTCACCTGCGCGATCACGTCGTCCGCGGTACGATCGTTGACCTGGCCCGCGTCCAGCACCGTGAAGCCGTTATCTTTATCAAACTCGGTACGGATACCGATCTGCACGGAATGATGAGGATCGATCAGACCTTCGTTCGGCGCGGTATAAAACATGGTGCCGTGGTCAAACTCGCAGCCGTTCGCGTAGGTATCGGTGTGGGCATCAAAGTGTACCAGCGCCATTTTGCCGAAGTGTTTAGCATGCGCGCGCAACAACGGCAGAGTCACGAAATGGTCGCCGCCGAAGGAGAGCATACGCTTCCCGGCCGCCAGCAATTTCTCCGCATGGGCCTGCAGCTTTTCGCTCATTTCACGCGCATCGCCGAAAGCATAAACCAGGTCGCCGCAGTCAACTACGTTCAGGCGCTCACGCATGTCGAAGTTCCACGGGAAGCGGTTGTGCTCCCACGCAAGGTTGGTCGAAACCTGGCGGATCGCCGCCGGTCCGTGACGGCCGCCCGCACGCCCGGAAGTCGCCATATCAAACGGAACGCCGGTAATGACCCAGTCGGCATCGCTGTCGTACGGCTGGAAATTCAGCGGCAGACGCAGGAAGCCAAATGCGTTAGATACCAGCGAGTTATCATATTGATGACCTAAGGTGCTCATGTCCTGACCTCTTTTAAAGTCGATACATTAAAAACAGATGAAAAAAAATCCCCTCCGCGTCGTTAAACCCGACGAGGAAGGGATTAATTAGTAAATCGCTTATTGGGGCGAATTATCGCCGGTAATACATGCGGGTTCAAGTGAGTATAGCACTCTGCCGGATGGCGCCGCCGCCTTATCCGGCCTGCATTCACAGGCCCGGTAAACGCAGCGCCACCGGGCACCGACGGCTACTCATCTTCCAGGTAAGTATACCCGTACAGACCCGCTTCGAACTCTTCAAGGAACTGTTGCTGTAAATCCGCATCCAGATCGGTATTTTTCACCTGATCGCGGAACTGAGTCAGCAGCGTGCTCGGCTCCAGCTGCACGTATTGCAGCATATCCGCCACGGTATCCCCTTCATCAGACAATTCAACTTCGACGCTGCCATCAGGGAAGACAAACACGTCCACGGCTTCCGTATCGCCGAACAGGTTATGCATATTGCCGAGAATTTCCTGATAGGCGCCGACCATAAAGAAGCCCAGCATCGGCGGGTTGTCTGGATCATATTCCGGCATCGGCATGGTGGTCGCAATACCGTCACCATCCACATAGTGGTCGATCGCGCCATCGGAATCGCAGGTAATATCCAGCAGCACCGCACGACGTTCCGGCACCTTGTTCAGCCCTTCCAGCGGCATCACCGGGAACAGTTGATCGATACCCCAGGCGTCCGGCATCGACTGGAACAGGGAGAAGTTGACGTAAATTTTATCCGCCATTCGTTCCTGCAGTTCGTCGATGATCGGGCGATGGGCGCGGTTGCTCGGATCAAGCTGTTTCTGTACTTCATGGCACATATTCAGATACAGCTGTTCGGCCCAGGCGCGCTCCTGAAGATTAAAGGTGCCGGAGGAGTAGCCGATATGAATATCGTGCAAATCCATCTGGCTATCGTGCAGCCATTCCCGCAGCGAGCGGCGATTGCCGGTTTCGTGCATTTCCTGCCAGGTTTCCCACATACTTTGCAGCGGACGGGCGGCATCTTCCGCTGGCGGGGTGGCCTCGGTATATTCGTTACGCTCAACGCCGATAATATTGGAGACCAGCACCGTGTGATGCGCGGTGACTGCGCGACCGGACTCAGTAATCACCGTCGGATGCGGCAGGCCGTTCTCTTCACAGGCATCGCCAATCGCCCAGATAATATTGTTGGCATATTCGTTCAGACCGTAGTTCACCGAACAGTCAGACTGCGAACGGGTGCCTTCATAATCAACGCCAAGACCGCCGCCAACATCGAAGCACTGAATATTGACGCCCAGCTTATGCAGTTCGACATAAAAGCGTGCGGACTCGCGGACGCCGGTGGCGATATCGCGAATATTGGCCATCTGCGACCCCAGGTGGAAGTGCAGCAGTTGCAGACTCTCCAGGTGCCCTGCCGAGCGCAGGATCTCAACCAACTGCAGAACCTGCGTTGCCGCAAGGCCGAATTTTGATTTTTCGCCGCCGGAGGATTGCCATTTACCGGAACCCTGAGAAGCCAGACGCGCGCGGACGCCAAGCCGCGGCACCACGTTCAGGCGCTCGGCCTCCTCCAGCACGATGGCGATTTCCGACATTTTTTCGATGACCAGATAGACCTTATGGCCCATCTTTTCACCCACCAGCGCCAGGCGGATATATTCACGGTCTTTATAACCGTTGCACACAATCACGCTGCGGGTCATGCCCGCATGCGCCAGCACCGCCATCAGTTCAGCCTTGGAGCCCGCTTCCAGCCCCAGCGGTTCGCCGGAGTGGATCAGCGATTCAATAACCCGACGATGCTGGTTAACCTTGATCGGATAAACCAGAAAGTAGTCGCCGTTGTAGCCATAGGATTCCCGCGCGCGCTTAAAAGCCGCGTTGATGGAGCGCAGGCGGTGCTGCAGAATCTGCGGGAAACAAAATAGCGCAGGCAGGCGCTGGCCCTGCGCTTCACGCGCTTTTACCAGCTCAGCGAGGTCAACGCGCGCTTGCGGGACGTCAGGGTCAGGGCAGACGCTGATATGGCCCAGTTCGTTAACGTCGTAGTAGTTATTACCCCACCAGGCAATATTATAAGTGCGTAGCATCTTGCTGACTTCCTGGGAGCTCATCGCAACCTCCTGCATGGAACGTAGTACACCGTGCTCGCCTGCTGACGAAGGCGAAAACAAAGGCATGTCGTCAGACATAGCGAACCTCAAATTTTATTAACAAGTGTAAAACAGTTGACTACTATCGCAATCCGAAGACGCGATAACAACCCATAAACAGTCCCTGATCCCAGCGGATAGTGCTGGACCTGTGACTGTGCGACCGGTTTCTTATTCATATCATCGTACAACACGTCGCCGAACAGCGTATGACAGTCCGGAGAAACCACGAGAAAACCCTTGCTATCGCAAGAGCGCCCTTGTTCAGTTTTCGGCTGGCCGACCGGCCCTGGAATCCTGAGAAGCGCCGAGATGGGTAGAACATCGGCAGGTTTGCATGAGAAAGATGCAGAATGATGCAGGACAGTGACGCGCGACGATACGACGCGGCGAGCCAGGTGAAAAACGTGGGTTCATTATCTGTGAGCACCTCCACACTGCCCCGATACGGGCCAGCGACAAGCCAAAGCGATACATTCCTGACAGACAGCGCAAACGCCATTGCGGGGCGCTGTAAATACAGACTGCTTAGCCTATTCCACCAGGCGTTATTGTTGCAGGCCGTTTGAGCACTGCCCGGGTTCAAAAATAGCCCCAATGGGATAGGCTCTTAACCCGGCTGGAAGTGACGCCACGAACTGCGTGCCCGTGCGCTTTTTTCGTGCGCTTTTTTAATGAGCCGCGCGCGGCGATTTATACCGAGAAGCGCGGTAAAAAGCAAAATAAAAATATGTACGCTGTCAGGTTTTATCAGCAAAACTGCCCTCCCCCTTTTTTCCATAAATGCGACCAATATCAAAAAAGGCTGGAAATGGGCTCAAGAACTGACCTAAAATAGCCATCCAGAAGTTAATCCGTCTATACTGATTAACACTCAGACTGCTCGTGTCACTACCTGCAAGCTTTGGTATAGTCATCCGTCAAAGCCTCTTCACACAACAGTATGAGCTACCCGAATAGTCTACAGGTGAAATTAAATATGGCAAAACACCTCTTTACGTCCGAGTCCGTATCAGAAGGGCATCCAGACAAAATTGCTGACCAAATCTCCGACGCCGTGCTGGATGCGATCCTCGAACAGGATCCAAAAGCACGCGTAGCATGTGAAACCTACGTTAAAACCGGCATGGTTCTGGTTGGCGGTGAAATCACCACCAGCGCATGGGTGGATATCGAAGAGATCACCCGTAATACGGTCCGTGAAATTGGCTACGTGCATTCCGATATGGGCTTTGACGCCAATTCTTGCGCGGTGCTGAGCGCGATCGGAAAACAATCTCCGGATATTAACCAGGGCGTTGACCGCGCCGATCCGCTGGAACAGGGCGCGGGCGACCAGGGCCTGATGTTTGGCTACGCGACCAACGAAACCGATGTGCTGATGCCAGCGCCGATCACCTACGCGCACCGTCTGGTGCAGCGTCAGGCTGAAGTTCGCAAGAACGGTACCCTGCCGTGGCTGCGCCCGGATGCGAAAAGCCAGGTCACCTTCCAGTATGACGATGGCAAAATTGTCGGTATTGACGCGGTCGTGTTGTCTACCCAGCACGCTGAAGAAATTGACCAGAAATCGCTGCAGGAAGCGGTGATGGAAGAGATCATTAAACCGATTCTGCCTACCGAGTGGCTGAATACTTCCACCAAATTCTTTATCAACCCGACCGGCCGTTTTGTTATCGGCGGCCCGATGGGCGACTGCGGACTGACCGGGCGTAAAATCATCGTTGATACCTACGGCGGTATGGCTCGTCACGGCGGCGGCGCTTTCTCAGGTAAAGATCCATCTAAAGTGGACCGTTCAGCGGCTTACGCTGCACGCTATGTTGCGAAAAACATCGTTGCCGCTGGCCTGGCTGACCGTTGTGAGATTCAGGTTTCTTACGCTATCGGCGTGGCTGAACCGACCTCTATCATGGTTGAAACCTTCGGTACTGAAAAAGTGCCTTCTGAACAGTTGACCCTGCTGGTACGCGAATTCTTCGACCTGCGTCCGTACGGCTTGATTCAAATGCTGGATCTGCTGCACCCTATCTACAAAGAGACTGCGGCATACGGTCACTTTGGTCGTGAACACTTCCCATGGGAAAAAACCGACAAGGCAGCTCAACTTCGCGATGCCGCTGGCCTGAAATAACCCCATTCCCGCACGCTTAAGGCCAGCCATGCGCTGGCTTTTTTTTGCAACAATCCTCATTCGCAACTGTTCAACTGTCCTGTAGTTTCCCTTGAAACAAGCACTTAAATGAAAGCGATTACATTAGATACAGATTCAATCTCTTATCAAGGCCGACGTGAAATGTAACAACACTCCGCAGTGTTACACAATATTTCAGAGAATGCTGATTAGCGTTTTTAATAAACTAAGCCATACTATATCAACTAATTGATTTAAATAAATTTATATTGATTACGTTTCTTTACCTTAGTGTAATCGATTACACGGTCGTGATTTTTATCACATTTTTTACTGCGGACTTCCCTACCCTACCCGGAGACGAATCACTCACTCAACTGGAGGGCGTTATGCCTGACAACAAAACACAAGGGCGCGCAAACAAGACGATGACGTTCTTCGTCTGCTTCCTCGCCGCACTGGCTGGTCTGCTGTTCGGCCTTGATATCGGTGTCATTGCAGGCGCTTTACCCTTTATTGCCGACGAGTTTCAGATAAGCGCTCACACCCAGGAATGGGTAGTGAGTTCCATGATGTTCGGCGCCGCTGTCGGTGCGGTCGGCAGTGGCTGGCTCTCCTTTAAACTCGGGCGTAAAAAAAGCCTGATGATTGGCGCAATCCTGTTCGTTGCCGGTTCGTTATTCTCTGCCGCCGCACCGAACGTTGAAGTACTGCTGATCTCCCGCGTCCTGCTCGGTCTGGCTGTCGGCGTAGCCTCCTACACGGCCCCCCTGTATTTGTCGGAAATCGCGCCGGAAAAAATTCGCGGCAGTATGATTTCGATGTACCAGTTGATGATCACCATTGGTATTCTCGGCACTTATCTTTCCGATACCGCCTTCAGCTACAGCGGCGCATGGCGCTGGATGCTCGGCGTGATTATTATCCCGGCGGTACTGCTGCTGATTGGCGTTATCTTCCTGCCAGACAGCCCGCGCTGGTTTGCGGCTAAACGTCGCTTTGTCGATGCCGAACGCGTTCTGTTGCGCCTGCGCGACACCAGCGCAGAAGCAAAACGCGAGCTTGATGAGATCCGTGAAAGTCTGCAGGTAAAACAATCCGGTTGGTCGCTGTTTAAAGAGAACAGCAACTTCCGCCGCGCGGTATTTCTCGGCATCCTGTTACAGGTGATGCAGCAGTTCACCGGTATGAACGTTATCATGTACTACGCGCCGAAGATTTTTGAACTGGCGGGCTACGCGAATACCACCGAACAGATGTGGGGAACCGTCATCGTTGGTTTGACCAACGTTCTGGCCACCTTCATCGCGATCGGCCTGGTCGACCGCTGGGGCCGCAAACCGACCCTGATCCTCGGGTTTATCGTCATGGCCGTCGGCATGGGCGTACTGGGCAGCATGATGCATATCGGGATTCACTCCGCCATGGCACAGTACTTCGCGGTCCTGATGCTGTTGATGTTTATCGTTGGCTTCGCCATGAGCGCCGGCCCGCTTATTTGGGTACTGTGTTCCGAAATCCAGCCGCTGAAAGGACGTGATTTCGGTATTACCTGCTCAACGGCGACCAACTGGATCGCCAACATGATCGTTGGCGCCACCTTCCTGACCATGCTGAACTCTCTGGGAAGCGCCAACACCTTCTGGGTCTACGGCGGGCTGAACGTTCTGTTCATTTTCCTGACCCTGTGGCTGATCCCCGAAACCAAAAACGTTTCACTGGAACATATTGAACGTAACCTGATGAAAGGCCGCAAACTGCGTGAAATCGGCGCCCGCGACTAGTCTGACACGCTTCCTCTCTGCGGGGAGGAAGCTTCTTCTTGCTCTCCCTTCCGTGGCGCATTATCCTCTGGCGCTATGAAAACACCCCGAATTCCGATTGCTCTTCAACAGGCTGTCATGCGCAGCCTGCGGGAGAATCTGGCCAAAGCAAACCTCAAACTGGGGCGTAACTATCGAGAGCCGGTACTGGTTTATCAGCAACGCGGAGCCGCCGCCGGTACCGCCTGGCTGGAAAAAAACGAAATTCGTCTTAACCCGGTACTGCTTCTGGAAAACCAGCAGGCGTTTATCCGTGAGGTCGTGCCCCATGAGTTAGCCCACCTGCTGGTGTGGAATCACTTTGGCCGCGTCGCGCCGCATGGTAAAGAGTGGAAATGGATGATGGAAAGCGTATTGGGCGTTCCGGCCCTGCGCACCCATCGTTTCGAACTTGCGTCAGTGCGGCAAAATACCTTTACTTACCGCTGCCAGTGTCAGCAGCACCAGCTAACCGTCCGCCGCCATAACCGTGTGGTACGGGGCGAAGCGGTTTATCGCTGCACCCGCTGTGGTGATGTCCTGGTCGCTGAAGAGTAATCCCCCGAATACCTCGCCTCACTCATTCACGTTTTAACAGCAAATCATGCACCCCGGGCTATTCCTGAGTATCACAACAACAAATGAGTGGCCGTATCACATCCAGCCAGCGACGTGGTCGTTACCAGGATTTCGGGTATAACTGGAAATTTTCTGCGCTGACTGATTGCATCCGGCAATCGTATTCGTTACGTTGCGGGCTCGTTTTACTACGGAGTTCACAATGTCCCGTATTCATATTTTTGCTGTCGCATTGCTCAGCGCGACGGCGTGTGCCCCGCTTGCGGCGGAAGGAATCCACAGTTTTTCCCAGGCCAAGGCCGCAGGCGTCAAAGTTAACGCCGATGTTCCCGGCGATTTCTACTGTGGCTGTAAAATCAACTGGCAGGGTAAAAAAGGCATTATCGACCTGCAATCCTGTGGTTATAGAGTGCGTAAAAATGAAAACCGCGCCCATCGGGTCGAGTGGGAACACGTGGTTCCGGCCTGGCAGTTTGGCCATCAGCGCCTGTGCTGGCAGGAGGGTGGCCGGAAAAACTGCGCTAAAGATCCGGAATACCGCAAAATGGAAAGCGATATGCATAATCTGCAGCCAGCGGTCGGCGAAGTAAATGGCGATCGCGGCAACTTTATGTACAGCCAGTGGAACGGTGGTGAAGGCCAATATGGCCAGTGCGCGATGAAAGTGGACTTCAAAGACAAAATCGCCGAGCCGCCGGTTCGCGCCCGAGGGGCTATCGCCCGCATCTATTTTTATATGCGCGACCGCTATAAGCTAAATCTCTCTCGTCAGCAAACCCAACTGTTTACCGCATGGAATAAGCAATACCCGGTCACCGCCTGGGAGTGCGAGCGCGACGAGCGTATTGCGAAAATTCAGGGCAATCATAATCCGTACGTCCAGCAGGCTTGCCAGGCGCGAAAGAGCTAACCTACACTAGCGGCAATTGTCAATTTGCAGCGTCACGCTTCCCCCGGAACGGGGGGAGACAGCATCTGCGCGAAGAACGGAATATCAAACATGCGCATTCCTCGTATCTATCATCCAGAACCGCTCGCAACGGGTAGCCATATCGCCCTCTCCGACGATGCGGCTAACCATGTCGGCCGCGTGCTGCGTATGGGTAAAGGGCAGATAATTGAGCTTTTTGATGGCAGCAATCAGGTCTTCGAAGCGGTTATTGTCGAGGCAGGTAAAAAAAATGTTCTGGTGGCGGTGCAGAGCAGCACAATCGATAACCGCGAATCACCGCTGCATATCCATTTAGGCCAGGTTATGTCCCGTGGCGAAAAAATGGAGTTCACGATTCAGAAATCGATCGAACTGGGTGTAAGCCTCATAACGCCACTGTTTTCCGAACGCTGCGGCGTTAAACTGGACGCTGAACGTTTGCAAAAGAAGATCCAGCAGTGGCAAAAAATCGCCATTGCCGCCTGCGAGCAGAGTGGCCGCAACGTGGTGCCGGAGATTCGCCCGGCCATGCCGCTTGAAGCCTGGTGCGCGGAGCAGGATGAAGGACTTAAGCTCAATTTGCACCCGCGCGCCAGCGCCAGTATTAACACGCTGCCGTTGCCGGTCGAGCGCGTTCGCCTGCTGATTGGTCCGGAAGGCGGCCTTTCCGCGGAAGAAATAGCAATGACCGCTCGCTACCAGTTTACTGATATCCTGTTAGGACCTCGCGTTCTGCGTACAGAGACAACTGCGCTCACTGCCATTACCGCCCTGCAGGTGCGTTTTGGCGACTTAGGTTGAAGCGTTAACGGAGAAGAATAATGATCAAGCTCGGCATCGTGATGGATCCCATCGCAACCATCAACATCAAAAAAGACACCAGCTTCGCCATGTTGCTGGAAGCGCAGCGTCGCGGCTACGAACTCCATTACATGGAGATGAACGATCTGTACTTAATCAATGGCGAAGCCCGCGCCCGTACACGCAAGCTGAGCGTCGAGCAGAATTACGATAAATGGTACGAATTCAACGGCGAACAGGACCTGCCGCTGGCGGACCTTAACGTGATTCTGATGCGTAAAGACCCGCCGTTTGATACCGAGTTTATCTACGCGACCTATATTCTGGAACGCGCCGAAGAGAAAGGTACGCTCATCGTCAATAAGCCGCAAAGCCTGCGCGATTGTAACGAAAAGTTGTTTACCGCCTGGTTCTCCGAACTGACGCCGGAAACGCTGGTTACCCGCAATAAAGCGCAGTTGAAAGCATTCTGGGAAAAACATGGCGATGTCATCCTCAAGCCGCTGGACGGTATGGGCGGCACGTCGATTTTCCGTGTTAAAGAGAGCGATCCTAATCTCGGCGTTATTACCGAGACGCTAACCGAGTTAGGCAGCCGATACTGCATGGCGCAGAACTATCTGCCCGCCATTAAAGATGGCGATAAGCGCGTGCTGGTGATTGACGGCGAACCGGTTCCATACTGCCTGGCCCGCATCCCGCAGGGCGGCGAAACCCGTGGCAACCTTGCGGCTGGCGGTCGTGGCGAAGCGCGTCCGCTGACCGAAAGCGACTGGTCCATCGCCCGTCGCGTTGGCCCGACGCTAAAAGCCAAAGGCTTAATCTTCGTTGGTCTGGATATCATCGGCGATCGCCTGACGGAAATTAACGTCACCAGTCCGACCTGCGTACGCGAGATCGAAGCGGCATTCCCGATTTCCATTACGGGTATGCTGATGGATGCCATCGAAAAGCGTCTTAATAAATAAAGGGCAGATTCAGGCTATGGGGTAACGCCTGTAGCCTGAAGATAGCTGAAAGAGATTCAATTTCAGATTATAGACAGGCGACACCCCTGAAGCCTGCAAGATAAAGTTGAATCGACACTTTCATACTTTACCCGCATACTGGGTGCTGCTTTTTTGAACCAGGAACAGAACCTCTGACAATGAATTTACAGCATCACTTTCTAATTGCCATGCCTGCTCTTCAGGACCCGATTTTCCGCCGCTCGGTAGTCTATATCTGCGAGTATAACGATGACGGCGCCATGGGCATTATTATCAATAAGCCGATGGAAAATCTGCAGGTTGAAGGGATCCTGGAAAAGTTAAAAATCACGCCTGAGCCGCGCAACCCTGAGATCCGTCTGGATAAACCGGTGATGCTGGGCGGCCCGCTGGCCGAGGATCGGGGCTTTATTCTGCACACGCCCCCCTCTGATTTTTCTTCCAGCATCCGTATTTCTGATAACACGGTGATCACCACCTCCCGTGATGTCCTGGAAACGCTGGGGACGGACAAACAACCGGCCAACGTGCTGGTCGCGCTGGGCTATGCTTCCTGGGAAAAAGGCCAACTGGAGCAAGAAATACTGGATAACGCCTGGCTAACCGCGCCGGCCGATCAGAATATTTTGTTCACCACGCCGATAGCAGACCGCTGGCGCGATGCGGCAAAACTGATCGGTATTGACATCGTGACCATGCCAGCCGAAGCGGGGCATGCATAATGAGCGGGACCTTTCTGGGTTTTGATTTCGGCACCAAAAGTATTGGTGTCGCCGTTGGGCAACGCATTACCGGCACCGCCCGCCCCCTTCCCGCATTAAAAGCCCAGGACGGTAAACCCGACTGGAACGTTATCGAAAAACTGCTGCAAGAGTGGCAACCTGACGCCGTTATCGTCGGCCTGCCGCTTAATATGGACGGCACGGAGCAGCCGCTGACCGCGCGAGCGCGTAACTTTGCCAATAAGATACATGGCCGCTTCGGCGTACAGATAACACTGCATGATGAGCGCCTGAGCACGGTTGAAGCCAGAGCCGGATTATTCGAACACGGCGGATTCCGGGCGCTCAATAAGGGGCGAGTTGATTCAGCCTCTGCCGTCATCATTCTTGAAAGCTATTTTGAACAAGGGTTTTAAGCCTGTTATATAGGCATATGCGGGCGTCATCGCACGATATCGGGCTCCTGCGCGCTACCGCGTGCAAGCTTAAGATATCTGAATATAACAACCGACTACAAACGCCCCTCAGCCGTACGTTGCTGAAAGCTTTGTGTAAAGGTTTGCATGCCAGATTGTTGCCCGGTTTGCATCACGCCGGGCAGTTGATGCGTTTTTCCCTCACGGATTAAATTCGCTACCGCCGGGGTATTGACCAGCAGTTCGTACAGCGCAACCCTTTTGCCAGCGGTATCCGGAAGCAGTTTTTGCGCCAGCACCGCACACAGGCTCCCCGCCAGTTGGCTACGAACCTGCTCTTTCTCCTGCGCCGGGAAGACATCGACCAGCCGCTCGACCGCCTGTGCCGCACCGCGCGTATGTAACGTCGCCATCACCAGATGGCCGGTCTCCGCCGCGGTTAATGCAAGACGGATCGTCTCTTTGTCGCGGAGCTCACCCAACAAAATAACGTCCGGATCCTGGCGTAACGCGACGCGCAAAGCGGCAGCAAAAGAGGAACAGTGACGGCCGATTTCCCGTTGCTGAATCAGGCAGCGCTCGCTACGATGAATAAATTCCACCGGATCTTCCAGCGTTAAAATATGGCCATCAAGACGCTGATTAAGGCTACCCACCATCGCTGCCAGTGTGGTTGATTTACCGCTACCTGTGGCTCCGGTCACCAGAATAAGCCCACTCTCTTCGTTGAGCAGTTCTGTTAAGGCTACCGGAACGCCAAGCTCGTCCAGTAACGGACAGGTTTCCGCCAGCAGACGCAACACCAGCGACAGGCCGCGGGTATGGGCAAATGCGCTAGCGCGAAGACGCGGCCCGCCCGCCGGAGCCAGGGCGAAATCTACTTGCCCGCTGTTCTGCCACTGAACCAGTTGATCATCGCTGAGCCAGTCATGAAGGATCTGGCCGATGTCCGGCGCAGCGAATGGCGCGGGCTCCAGCTTTCCCTGACGACGCCAGCGTGGTGCCGAAGCATTACACAGGTGTAGATCGGAGACATTATGCTTTACACTAAGGGCCACTATTTCTTCCAGTTCCATAACTCATCCTCGGTATATGAACGATATTGCGCATAACCTGGCACAGGTCCGGGACAAAATCTCCGCCGCCGCCGTACGCTGCGGTCGTGCTCCAGAAGAAGTTACGTTGCTTGCAGTGAGTAAAACAAAACCGGCGAGCGCGATCGAAGAAGCGATAGCCGCAGGTCAGACTGCATTTGGCGAAAACTATGTTCAGGAAGGGGTGGAGAAAATCCGCCATTTTCAGGAAACTGGCGTAACCGGGTTACAGTGGCACTTTATTGGCCCGCTGCAGTCCAACAAAAGCCGTCTGGTGGCGGAGCACTTTGACTGGTGCCATACCGTCGATCGCCTCAAAATCGCCGTTCGCCTTAACGAGCAGCGTCCGTCGCATGCGCTGCCTCTCAATGTGCTGATTCAAATCAACATTAGCGATGAGCAGAGCAAGTCGGGCATTCCGCCTGAAGAACTGGACGCGCTGGCGGCGGAAATCGCTGAACTGCCGAATCTGCGGCTGCGCGGTTTAATGGCGATTCCGGCGCCAGAGTCAGAATATGTAAGGCAGTTTGCCGTCGCCCAACAAATGGCGGTAGCATTTGCCCGGCTAAAAGCGCACTACCCTACCGTCGATACCCTGTCTTTGGGGATGACGGATGATATGGAAGCCGCTATCGCGGCGGGAAGCACTATGGTGCGCATCGGAACCGCAATTTTCGGCGCACGCGACTACAGCAAAAAATAAGGAACCTGAGGAACGCCATGAAGACGTTGACTTTCCTGCTTTCAACGGCCATTGAACTTTATACAATGGTCGTGTTGTTACGCGTCTGGATGCAGTGGGCGCGCTGCGATTTTTATAATCCGTTTTCGCAGTTCGTGGTCAAAGCGACGCAGCCTGTCGTTGGCCCCTTGCGCCGCATCATTCCGGCAATGGGGCCGCTCGATAGCGCCTCCCTGCTGGTTGCATTTATTCTTTGCGTCGTGAAAGCCATCGTCCTGTTTATGGTCGTGACTTTCCAGCCCATTATCTGGATTTCTGCGCTGCTGATCCTCATTAAAACCGTGGGCTCGCTGATTTTCTGGGTGCTGTTGCTGATGGCCATTATGAGCTGGGTAAGCCAGGGCCGCAGCCCGGTGGAATATGTTCTTATGCAACTGGCTGACCCGCTGCTGCGCCCGATCCGCAGAATGCTGCCATCAATGGGTGGGATTGATTTCTCCCCGATGGTGCTGGTTCTGCTGCTGTACGTTATCAATATGGGTATCGCCGAACTGTTGCAGGCTACCGGCAACATTCTGCTTCCGGGACTGTGGATGGCGCTATGAGTGCCGTTGAAGTCCGCGCTGACGGGCTGGTTTTGCGGCTGTATATTCAGCCTAAAGCCAGCCGAGACAGCATCGTTGGTTTACATGGCGACGAGCTGAAAGTCGCCATTACCGCTCCCCCCGTTGACGGCCAGGCCAATGCCCATCTGGTTAAATTCCTCGCCAAACAGTTTCGCGTAGCGAAAAGCCAGATTGTTATTGAAAAGGGCGAACTGGGCCGTCACAAACAGATAAAAATCATTCATCCGCAGCAGATCCCGGCCGGGATCGCCGCGCTGACAGAATAAACAGGATTGATTATGCAAAAAGTTGTTCTCGCCACCGGCAATCCCGGAAAAGTGCGTGAGCTGGCCTCGTTACTGGCAGATTTTGGCCTCGATATCGTCGCTCAGACCGATCTGGGCGTCGATTCCGCAGAGGAAACCGGTCTGACGTTTATTGAAAATGCCATTCTGAAAGCGCGCCATGCCTCGCAAGTTACCGGACTGCCGGCCATCGCCGATGACTCCGGGCTGGCCGTCGATGCGCTGGGCGGCGCGCCTGGCATCTATTCCGCGCGCTATGCCGGCGAAGATGCGACCGACCAACAGAACCTGGAAAAGTTACTCGCTGCGTTGAAGGACGTGCCGGACGATAAACGCCAGGCCAAATTCCACTGTGTGCTGGTTTATCTGCGCCACGCGGAAGATCCGACGCCGCTGGTCTGCCACGGCAGTTGGCCCGGCATCATCGCACGCGAAGCCGCAGGCAGCGGCGGCTTTGGCTACGACCCAATTTTCTTTGTTCCGACGGAAGGGAAAACCGCAGCTGAACTGACCCGCGAAGAGAAAAGCGCGATTTCCCACCGCGGGCGGGCGCTGAAACTGTTACTGGACGCCTTACGTAATGGCTAATTTGCCGCCTCTCAGCCTCTATATTCACATCCCGTGGTGCGTGCAAAAATGCCCGTACTGCGATTTTAACTCGCACGCGCTGAAAGGCGACGTGCCGCACGACGATTACGTTCAGCATCTTTTGAACGATCTGCGGGCTGACGCCCATTATGCGCAGGGGCGAGAAATTGGGACGATTTTTATCGGCGGCGGTACGCCGAGCCTGCTCTCCGGCCCGGCAATGCAAACCCTGCTTGATGGCGTTCGCGAGTCTCTGCCGCTGGCGGCCGATGCGGAAATCACCATGGAAGCCAATCCTGGTACCGTGGAAGTGGATCGTTTCGTGGAGTATCAGCGCGCGGGCATCAACCGTATCTCTATCGGCGTCCAGAGCTTTAGCCAGCAGAAGCTCCAGCGTCTCGGGCGCATTCATGGCCCGCAGGAGGCGAAACGCGCGGCAAACCTGGCAAGCAGTCTGGGGCTGCGCAGTTTTAACCTTGATTTAATGCACGGCCTGCCCGATCAGTCGCTGGAGGAGGCACTGGACGACCTGCGCCAGGCCATTGAGCTCAGCCCACCGCATCTCTCCTGGTATCAGTTGACCATTGAGCCCAACACCCTGTTTGGCTCGCGTCCGCCGGTATTGCCGGATGACGATGCCCTGTGGGATATCTTCGAGCAGGGGCATCATCTGCTAAGCGCGGCGGGCTACCAGCAATATGAAACTTCCGCCTATGCTAAGCCGGGTTATCAGTGCCAGCATAACCTGAACTACTGGCGCTTTGGCGACTATCTGGGCATCGGCTGCGGCGCGCACGGGAAAGTGACCTTCCCGGACCGGCGGATTTTGCGGACGGCAAAAACCCGGCATCCGCGTGGCTATATGGCAGGTCGCTACCTTGAACGCCAGCATGATGTGGAAGCTGAAGATAAACCGTTCGAGTTTTTTATGAACCGTTTTCGCCTGCTGGAAGCGGCGCCGCGCGATCAATTCAGCCGCTACACCGGGCTTGATGAGCGCACCATCCGCCCACAGATTGATGCGGCGATTGCCCAGGGCTATCTGACGGAAGATAAGCGCTGCTGGCAGATTACCGGGCACGGTAAGCTGTTTTTAAATTCTCTCCTCGAATTATTCCTTCACGAATAATCCCTTTAATTTATATCCCGCGATAAAAATAGGGCGGGATATTTCATTGCTCGCTTTTTCCGATACGTCAATATTATTATTTTCGAATCATTCGTGCGAAATTTACAATAAAAAATGAAACAAACTTATTTACCCAATAATAAATATGAGATTAAGCACAAAACCATGCATTTCATTGCGTCACTGAAAAAATTTGTGAGTCAGATAGCTTAAAGATGTCAGACAGCCAGGATAACATGTCATACAGAAAGAAGGAAATATGCTCAAGATATTGACCAATTAACCTATGTGCATGGAGCCGATTCATGAAAAAATTCTCTTTCCCTTGTTCACTGGCGTGCGTATCTCTGCTTGCCCTACTCTCTTCAGGTGCCGGCGCGGCGGAGAAAATTACGTTAAAACTGGCGCATAACCTTGAGCGCAGCCACGTTGTTCATCAGGCTTTTGAAAAGATGTCCAAAGAGGTTAACCAACTTTCCGGCGGTAATATGAAGATACGTATTTACCCCAGTAGCCAAATGGGTAGCGCGCGAGAAACCATGGAGCTATTACAAAATGGCGCCCTGGATATGACCAAAGGTTCTGCCAGCGATCTGGAGTCATTTGATAATATCTACGCGATTTATAACCTGCCGTTTCTGTTTAAAGACCAGATGCATTTTAATAAAGTTGTCTTCGGTGAAGTGGGCAAGGAAATAATGGCGTCCACTAAAGACAAAGGGTTCTTTGCGCTTGCTGCTTATGTTGCCGGTACACGAAGTTTTTATGCCAAAAAGCCCATCACCAAACCGGAAGATTTAAAAGGACTGAAGATCCGCGTCCAGGCCAGCCCGACAACGCTCAGGATGATTGAATTAATGGGAGGGTCGCCAACCCCCATCTCCTTTGGCGAAGTCTATACCGCCATGCAGCAGGGCGTCGTGGATGGTGCGGAAAATAACGTTCCTTCCTGGGTTCAGACCCGCCATATCGAAATCGCTAACGTTTTCTCCGAAGACGAACATGCCTCAATCCCGGATTTCCTCGTTATCTCCAGTCGCACCTGGGACAAGCTCACGCCAGAGCAGCAACAAATCCTGACCAAAGCGGCTAAATCCTCAGAAGTTTATCAACAACAGCTGTGGGAAAAGATCGATGCCGACACCCGCGCAGAGGCAAAAGCCATGGGTGGCGAAATTGTTAAAGTCGATAAAGCGCCGTTCCGTGCGGCCGTACAGCCGCTGTTTGATGACTTCAAAAAAGACCCGAAACAGGCTGCTCTGCTGGCCAAATTTGAAGCTGCTGCCGAATAAAACTTTAATGGGCCGGCAACTGGCCCGTTTTCATCGGGGAATCAATGATGATACTTAACCGCATAAAACTGGCGGTGGATCGCACGATCGCCGCATTCTCTGTCGCCGTCATGGTAGCGCTGGTTGTCTGCGTCGTCTGGCAGGTATTCAGTCGTTACGTATTAAACGCGCCAAGTACCCTGACCGATGAACTGGCCCGCTTTTTAATGATCTGGGTCGGCCTGCTGGGTGCAGCTTACACTGTTGGCGCTCAGCGTCATCTGGCTATCGATTTGCTTGCGATGACGCTGTCGCCCCGCAAACAGGCATTTCTCAGCGTAATCATTAATTTACTGATCTTTATTTTTGCCGGATCAGTGATCGTCACCGGCGGCCTGAAGCTGATTGAAAAAACACTGTCAACCGCCCAGGTCTCAGCGGCAATGCAGATTCCGATGGGTTATGTTTATCTGATCCTGCCGCTAACTGGCATCATCATGATGTTTTACGCGTTATGTTTTATTAGCAGCGGTCTGAAAAACATGAAGCACGCTGAAGCGGGAGCACACTAATGGATAGCTATATTGCACTGACGCTGTTCGGTTCTTTCTTTGTGCTGGTCTTTATTGGCGTACCTATCTCCTTTTCTATTGGTATCGCCACCGTGGGCTCGATGCTAATGATGTTCCCCTGGGATATCGCGGCAATCACCGTTTCTCAGCGCCTGGCGAACGGACTGGATAACTTCGCCCTGCTGGCTATCCCGTTCTTTATCTTTGCCGGTACGCTAATGAACAGCGGTGGAATCGCTATACGCTTAATTAATCTGGCGCAGGTGATGGTTGGGCGCGTCCCGGGCTCTCTGGGTCATGTCAACGTGCTGGCGAACATGATGTTCGGCTCCATTTCAGGTTCGGCTGTCGCCGCTGCCGCTGCGGTGGGTGGAACGCTGAATCCTATCCAGACGCAAAAAGGTTATGACCCGGCCTTCTCTACGGCGGTTAACGTCTCATCCTGCATCACGGGCCTGTTAATTCCACCATCAAACGTGCTGATCGTCTTTTCGCTGACGGCGGGCGGCGTCTCGGTCGCATCGCTATTTATGGCAGGTTATCTGCCCGGCATTCTGATGGGCCTGTCGATCATGACTGTCTGCGCCATCATTGCTAAGCGTCGCAACTACCCGGTCTCTGAACGCCCGACCTGCGCCCAGGCGGTAAAAGCGTTTTTCGACGCGTTGCCCAGCCTGCTGCTGGTTGTCATCGTAATGGGCGGGATCCTCGGCGGCATCTTCACGGCAACAGAAGCCTCCGCTATTGCCGTCGTGTATACCTTTATCCTGTCGGTCCTCATTTATCGGGAAGTGAAATGGCGGGATCTGCCAAAGCTGATTCTTGAATCCGTGGTGATGACCTCTATCGTGCTGCTGCTGATTGGTTTCTCGGTCGGCATGTCGTGGGCAATGACCAATGCCGATATTCCCTACATGATAAGCGACGCGCTGATGGGGGTTTCTGAAAACCCGGTGGTGATTCTGCTACTGATTAATATCGTGCTCTTAATCGTCGGGATCTTTATGGATATGACTCCGGCGGTGCTGATTTTCACGCCAATCTTCCTGCCAATCGCCGAGGATTTAGGTATGGATCCGGTGCATTTCGGCATTATGATGGTCGCTAACCTGTGTATCGGTCTGCTGACGCCCCCAGTGGGGAGTGCGCTGTTTGTCGGCTGCTCGATTTCCGGCGTTAAAATTCAGCAATTGATCAAGCCGCTATTGCCGTTCTACGCGGCCCTGCTGATTGCCCTGATGATGATTGTCTATATTCCGCAGATCTCGCTGTTTATTCCGCAGATACTGGGGCTGATGTAACCTGTTTCTATGACTCAGGATGCTTTATCAGCAACCGACAACAACGGAAAGGATAAACACAGAACCTGATTCCGCTACCTGCAGGCGCAGGTAGCGGAATAAAGATTATTTTAGCGACCCCACCAGCGCTTTGCGGCTCTCCTCCAGGGAAACCACGCGATTACAGACATCCTTACCAAACTGCTGGAAATCTGCCTCCTGGTTTTTCCACTCTTCCTGAATCGCCGTTTGCAGGCCGCCCAGGCTGCCGAGGATCCCCTGCAGCGGGTTACCGCCGCCTTTTAGGACCGCTTTCGCCCCCATCTCGTTGATGCTGTCCTGCAGGATGCCGCCCATGGTCTGGTTCACCAGTTGCTGGCCGTCGGCGCGCACCTGATCAATGGCTTTATAATGAAAAGTCAGCCCGTCGCTGCGATGTTCAATAATACGCCCCATCTGCGCTTTCAGTTGCGCATCCAGCTTCGTCAGGCGGCTATGCATGCTACTGCTGGCGCCCACCTGTTCAGTAATAATTTTATCCAGCGCGGCGCGGCTTTTTTCAACCCGAGAACGTGCGCCTTCATCAATCCACGGCAGACTGCTGCGCAGGCTGGCCTGATAGTCCTGAGCCTGCTCGCGCTGAGCGGCATTCAGGGAATACGCTTTTCCGTTAAAGCTCAGGTTGCCGTCCGGTTTAATCACCAGATCGCCGTGTTCGCCTTTCACCTGCACCTGCTGCGGGCTAAGGATGACATCGTCACGCGGCGTGACGCTACACTGGTAGTCCGCATGCGCGGACAAAGCGGTGACGGAAAGCGCCACGGCCAACAGCGTTTTGCGCATCATTTTACTCCCTTAAGACAAAACGGGCCGGCAGTTGCCGACCCTTGTCAAACTTAGTCCCACCAGATATCAAAAAGTTCGCTGGTGCGAACATCGGCAAGCCCGCGCGCCTCCAGCCACTGACGTACAAGGGTCTGATGCTCCTCGGTACATTTGCCAATTTCCTGCATGCAGATTAAACCTTCCCAGGAGAGATAGCCGCTGCCGTCAAAAGCCAGCTTATTGGGCTCAATCACTTGATCAATCAGATCGTTAACGGTCTGGTCGATCTGCTCTTCGCTTGTCCCTTCCGCAAAGCGCCACGCCACGGAAAAACCCACTTCCTGAAACTCGTCGATATGCATTTTTTTACGCAGACGACGGCTACGATTCGTTGCCATTATTTCACCCTCTCGAACATTAAGTCCCATACGCCGTGGCCAAGACGATGACCACGCTGTTCAAATTTGGTTACCGGACGTGATGCCGGGCGCGGTACATAGTCGTTGTTCTCAGACAGATTACGGTATCCCTCAAGTGAAGACATCACTGCCAGCATATGTTCGGCATATTGCGCCCAGTCGGTCGCCATGTGGAAAACACCGCCCAGTTTCAGCTTACTTTTTACCAGTTCGGCAAAAGGCGGCTGAACGATACGCCGCTTATTATGCCGCGCTTTGTGCCATGGATCGGGAAAAAACAGCTGCACCATATTCAGGGCGTTATCCGGGATCATCGTATGCAGGACTTCAACCGCATCGTGACACATGACGCGCAGGTTTTGCACACCCTCTTCTTCGGCGGAAGCCAGGCAGGCGCCAACGCCCGGTGAATGCACTTCTATGCCGAGAAAATTCTGTTCCGGTTTCGCCTTCGCCATGGCCACCAGCGAAGCGCCCATACCGAAACCGATCTCCAGGGTGACCGGCGCTTCACGGCCAAACAGGGCGGCGAAATCGAGCGGCGCATCGTTGAATTCAACGCCCATCACCGGCCAAATGTTATCCAGCGCATGCTGCTGACCCTTCGTCAGGCGCCCCTGACGACGGACGAAGCTGCGAATACGGCGCAGCGGGCGACCGTTTTCATCGAATTCCGGGGATATGACGTCGTTTTTCATAAAAGTTAAGTCTGCTTGTGAGAGTGTTCGGAAAACGGGCATTATCCAAAGTTACCCGGCGGATGCAAGGGTTTACAGTCTCTCGCCCTTGTGCTGCAATCTGCCACCTTATAATCGCAATCCCGGAGCTGTAGCTTTGACTTTTCTCGCCGCGCAATTTTCAGCCCAGGTACTGGACTGGTACGACAAATACGGGCGTAAAACCCTGCCCTGGCAAATCGGCAAGACGCCTTACAAAGTATGGCTCTCCGAGGTGATGTTGCAACAAACGCAAGTGGCGACGGTCATCCCCTATTTCGACCGCTTTATGGCACGTTTTCCAACGGTTAACGACCTGGCTAACGCGCCTCTTGATGAGGTCCTGCATCTGTGGACCGGGCTGGGCTATTACGCCCGCGCGCGCAATTTGCATAAAGCGGCGCAGCAGGTCGCAACGCTGCATGGCGGCGAATTCCCGCAAACTTTTGATGAGGTCTCCGCATTGCCCGGCGTTGGACGCTCCACCGCAGGGGCGATTTTGTCCCTTTCCCTCGGTCAGCATTATCCGATTCTTGATGGTAATGTGAAACGCGTGCTCGCACGCTGCTATGCTGTCAGCGGCTGGCCGGGGAAAAAAGAGGTTGAGAAGCGGCTGTGGGATATCAGTAATGAAGTCACGCCAGCCAAAGGTGTGGAACGTTTTAACCAGGCGATGATGGATCTCGGCGCGATGGTATGTACCCGCTCAAAGCCAAAATGCGAGCTTTGTCCATTGAATAACGGCTGCCTGGCCTACGCAAATCATTCATGGACTCAATATCCTGGGAAAAAACCGAAACAGACGCTTCCGGAACGTACCGGTTATTTTCTGCTAATGCAGCACGGCGATGAGGTATATCTCTCTCAGCGTCCACCGGTGGGGCTGTGGGGAGGATTGTTCTGCTTCCCGCAGTTTGAGGATGAAGATGCACTGCGTGAGTGGCTGGCGCAACGTCAGATTAAGGCAGATAATCTGACGCAATTAACCGCGTTCCGCCACACTTTCAGCCATTTCCATCTGGATATTGTGCCGATGTGGCTTACAGTACATTCATCCAGCACATGCATGGATGAAGGGAACGCACTCTGGTATAACTTAGCGCAGCCGCCATCCGTCGGCCTGGCGGCCCCCGTGGAGCGCCTGTTGCAACAGTTGAAGGCCGGGGCACCGGTTTAGCTCTCTGGCGATTAAAGAGGATTAATAATGAGCAGAACGATTTTTTGTACTTTCCTGCAGCGCGAAGCCGATGGTCAGGATTTCCAGCTGTATCCGGGCGAGATTGGCAAACGTATCTATAACGAAATCTCCAAAGAAGCCTGGGCACAATGGCAGCATAAGCAGACCATGCTGATCAACGAGAAAAAACTCAGCATGATGAATCCGGAGCACCGCAAACTGCTGGAGCAGGAGATGGTCAAGTTCCTGTTCGAAGGTAAAGACGTACACATCGAAGGCTATACGCCGCCAGAAAAATAATAAGGGCCTGCAGGCCCTTTCTCACATAAACACAACTTGCACTCCCGGAATGATGAAAAAATACTTAGCGCTAGCGCTGATTGCGCCCCTGCTCGTTTCGTGTTCCAGTTCGCCAAAAAAAGACACCGGGTATAACGAGGCGTGGGTGAAGGACACCAACGGCTTCGATATCCTGGTTGGTCAGTTCGCCCATAACATCGAGAACATTTGGGGTTATAACGAAGTGCTACTGGCCGGGCCGAAAGACTACGTTAAATACACCGACCAGTATCAAACCCGCAGCCACATTAACTTTGATAAAGGGACCATTACCGTCGAAACCATTGCCGGTACCGACCCGGCGGGTCGTCTGCGCCAGGCGATCGTTAAAACCCTGCTGATGGGCGACGATCCTAACTCCATCGACCTCTATTCCGACATTGATGATATTCAGATTTCGAAAGAGCCGTTTCTTTATGGTCAGGTGGTGGATAACACCGGCGAGTCAATTCGCTGGGAGTGGCGCGCCTCGCGCTTTGCCGACTATTTACTGCAAAACCGCCTGAAAAGCCGCAGGAATGGCCCACGGATGATCTACAGCATCACCATTAACCTGGTGCCGAACCACCTGGACAAACGCGCGCATAAATACCTTGGGATAGTGCGCCAGGCATCACAGAAATATGGTGTTGATGAGTCGCTTATTCTGGCGATTATGCAAACCGAATCCTCCTTTAACCCCTATGCGGTCAGCCATGCCGACGCCCTGGGGCTGATGCAGGTGGTTCAGCACAGCGCCGGTAAGGACGTGTTCCGTTCGCAGGGGAAATCAGGCCTGCCGAGCCGCAGCTATCTGTTCGACCCGGTCAATAACATCAACACCGGCACGGCTTATCTGGCGATGCTGAACAACGTCTATCTGGCCGGTATTGAGAACCCAACTTCACGCCGTTATGCGGTGATTACCGCGTATAACGGCGGCGCGGGCAGCGTGCTGCGTCTCTTCTCCAGCGATAAGACTCAGGCTGCGAATATCATCAATACCATGACGCCGGGCGATGTTTATCAGACCATCACCAGCCGTCATCCCTCCGCGGAGTCGCGCCGCTATCTGTACAAGGTCAACACCGCGCAAAAAGGCTATCGTCGTTATTAATCCCCCAAACGCCCTTGTCTCCTCAAGGGCGTTGAGACTGATGACAAACCTGTATCAGACATTGTGCTCGTATTTCCGTCGGCGGCGACCAACGCACTTTATCAGCAATCTGAGCGCCCTTGTCTCCTCAAGCGCCTTCTTCTGCTGGAACCGCCAGAGTTACCAGCGCTTATCCGGCGTTAACACAGCACATACCCATACAGCCGCTTGATACCATCCGCATCCGTTTCGCTGTAAACCCCCTGCAGCTCTGGCGAAAAGCCCGGCAGCATATTGACGCCTTCCTCCAGCGCCAGGAAATAGCGCAGCACCGCGCCGCCCCAGATTTCACCGGGTACGACGCACAGCACCCCTGGTGGATACGGTAATGCGCCTTCCGCCGCAATCCGCCCCTCGGCTTCACTTAAGCGCACCAGTTCAACGTTACCGCGAATAAACTCACCGTTGGCATCCTGGGGATTCATCACCGCACGCGGGAAACTCTGCTTGCGGAACATCTCTTTCTGCAGGCTCTTCACGTCAAAGCTCACGTACAGGTCATGCATCTCCTGACACAGTTCGCGAATGGTGTAATCCCGATAGCGCACCGGATACTTGTTATAGATGGTCGGCAACACGTCGGCCAGCGGGCTATCGGACTCAATATGTTGCTCAAATTGCCCAAGCATCGCCACCAGTTGCGCCAGCTTCTCTGTGCTCTCGGCGGGCGTCAGCAGGAACAGAATTGAGTTGAGATCGCATTTTTCCGGCACAATACCGTTCTCACGCAGGTAGTGTGCCAGAATGGTCGCCGGAATGCCGAAATCGGTGTATTCACCGCTTTGCGCATCAATACCTGGTGTGGTGAGCAGCAGTTTGCAGGGATCGACGAAGTATTGATCGCTGGCGTAACCTTCAAAACCGTGCCAGCGCGCCCCCGGCTCAAAGCTGAAGAAACGCCGCTCGCGGGCGATGGCTTCGGTGGGATGATCCTGCCACGGACGCCCTGCCACCACTGGTGGAATAAACGGCTGGATCATTTTACAGTTGGCGATAATCGCTTTACGCGCCTCGATTCCCAGCGCCACGCACTCGGCCCACAGGCGCCGCCCACTCTCCCCTTCGTGAATTTTGGCATTCACGTCCAGGGCTGCGAAGAGCGGATAAAATGGACTGGTTGAGGCATGCAGCATAAAAGCGCTATTCAGCCGCTTATGCGGGCAAAAACGCGCCTGGCCGCGCAGGTGATTGTCTTTTTTATGGATCTGCGAGGTTTGCGAGAAGCCGGCCTGCTGTTTATGCACCGATTGAGTCACAAAAATGCCGGGATCTTCCGGCGTCAGATCCAGCAGCAACGGCGAGCAGTCAGCCATCATCGGGATAAATTGTTCGTAGCCGACCCATGCGGAATCAAACAGAATATAATCACACAGATGACCAATCTTATCGACCACCTGCCGCGCATTGTAAATTGTACCGTCATAGGTACCGAGCTGAATCACCGCCAGACGGAACGGCCGCGGCATATCGTTTTTTTCCGGCGCCACCTCACGAATCAAATCACGCAGGTACTTTTCATCGAAGCAGCGGTCATCAATACCGCCAATAAAACCGAACGGATTGCGCGATGCTTCAAGATAAACCGGTGTCGCGCCGGCCTGGATCAACGCGCCATGATGATTTGATTTATGGTTGTTACGGTCAAATAACACCAAATCGCCGCGGGTCAGCAATGCGTTGGTGACTACCTTGTTCGCCGCTGAAGTACCGTTAAGCACGAAATAGGTTTTATCAGCGTTGAAGACTTTCGCCGCGAACTTCTGCGCGTATTTGGCTGAACCTTCATGGATCAGCAAATCGCCGAGTTTAACGTCCGCATTGCACATATCAGCGCGAAAAAGATTGTCACCAAAGAAGTCGAAGAACTGGCGCCCCGCCGGATGCTTCTTGAAAAACGCGCCATGCTGATGGCCGGGACAGGCAAAGGTGCTATTATTCATTTCGACATACTGCGTCAGAGTATCGAAGAAAGGCGGCAGCAAATTCTCTTCATAGTTACAGGCCGCAGTTTCCAGTTCCAGCCACTCCTGCTCTTTACCGCGAATGATCCCCGCCACGCCTTCCGGTTTTTCGTGTTCAGTTTCACTGAACAGATAGACCGGCAGGTTGAAGCCGGTACGTTTTAACAACGAAAGGATGCCGCTGCGGCTTTCTGCTGTGGTGATAACGACTGCCGCCACATCGGTAAAATCGGTGCTGTCCAGCGCCACCACGAGGCGATGGGTGGACAGGCGGGATACCAGCTCGTGGCTGGCGGCAATGTGCATTGATTTCATGAGCGCGAATACCCGTTTCCGGAGAGTAAAAGGCTTCGGCCAGGCATCTACGCGCTGGCCAACGAAATGTCAGGGCCTGACTGGATCCCAGCTCCGACCGCCAGACATCAGTAAAAGCAGACCGTGTCCGCTCTTACTGTTGTCCTGCAGTGAGCATGCGTTACGCTCACCGCATGGTGGATAGGGGATGAAAAGTAAGGGTAGCAAGACGAGGCAACCTGCGCATCTGTACGCAGCGGCAACGGCGATGTAATAGCGATGTCATCATCACGGCGGCCTTATCTCTTAAGGGGAGAAAATTCGCGCAATCATGTCACCTTTATAGGGGGCGCGCAAGATGAATTACCTATGCCGTCATACCACAGAGGCGCGAGCCTTCACTGTATAATCGCGCCATAATACCGCATCATTAGAAATCATTAACAGGAGTTGTATTTTGATTACAGGGCCATTTATTAACGCCAGCGCAGTCCTTTTGGGCGGCATGATTGGCGCACTGTTAAGTCAGAGATTACCAGAGCGGATTCGTACATCAATGACCTCTATTTTTGGTCTCGCCTCGTTAGGTATCGGGATTCTGCTGGTCAACAAGTGCGTTAACCTGCCAGTGATGGTGCTTTCAACGCTGGTGGGTGCGTTGCTGGGTGAAGTGTGCAATATGGAAAAGGGCATTAATACGCTGGTCAGCAAGCTACAGCAATTGCTTACGCGCCAAAAAGGGCAGAAAAAGGCGTCGACGCACGAGTCCTATATTCAAAGTTATGTCGCCATCATCGTGCTATTTTGCGCCAGCGGCACCGGGATTTTCGGCGCGATGCGCGAAGGGATGACCGGCGACCCCAGCATCCTTATTGCTAAGGCGTTTCTTGACTTCTTTACTGCCATCATTTTCGCCTGCACCCTGGGAATGGCCGTTTCCGCCATTTGCGTACCGATGCTGCTGATTCAGTTAGCGCTGGCGACCTGCGCGTCATTGATTATGCCGCTGACCACACCGATGATGATGGCGGATTTCACCGCCGTCGGGGGAATGTTGCTGCTCGCGACAGGTTTGCGTATCTGCGGGATTAAAATGTTCGCAGTGGTGAATATGCTGCCCGCGCTGGTGCTGGCAATGCCGATTTCCGTCGCCTGGACAGCATTATTCGCCTGATGATGCGTGCTTTGGATTCAATGTGATGATAGATTGTTCAGTCTGCTACAAAATAGATAAATTTCGTTGACGAGGTGCGGCGAATCAGGTTTAATGCGCCCCGTTGCCCGGATAGCTCAGTCGGTAGAGCAGGGGATTGAAAATCCCCGTGTCCTTGGTTCGATTCCGAGTTCGGGCACCACTAATTTTGCATCAAAGCACGCTGGTTAAGAGATGAGAACCTTAACGGGCGGTTAATACAGGGGCCGGTCATTACGGAATGTCCTCCGGTGTAGGCGTATCTGCACTGGTTAACGTTTCTGAATCAGTCCCTCAAGTGAGGGAGCCTGTTGCTGCAGGCTCCCTTCTCTCGATCACTGGCAATAATCCCAGTCAATCAGTTTTGTGTCAATAGTTGTAATTCCCTTTCTACACAGAGATCTGTGTGTAACGACAATTCTTCTTCCAGTGTTTTTCCCACAATGTCCATCTTGAGTTCCACATATTCCATTGTTGTGCTTACGCTACGATGACCCAGTAAATCTTTAACCAGCTGAAGATTCCTTTCCGGTGCTTTCATCAGTTCTGTAGCCAGGGTATGTCTGAAACGGTGCGGCGAAACGGCAAAACCACATTCCTTTGACAGACGGCGAAAAAAGGAGCGGATCTTTTGATGCATCACTGTCACATCATTTCTGTCAAATTTTGCTTTTTTCCCGGCAATGTAAAAACTGACATCGAAGAGGTTATCTTTTGGCCCGGCTCCAGCCTCCGTTGCCCGTGTAAGAAGAAGCTGTAGCCGCAAACGCAGCTGTTTGACAACGGGAACGCGCCATTCCCTGTGCGTTTTACTTCCCTCAAGGCGCAGATCTATATAGCCTTCTGTCAGATTGACGTCCCTGAGCTGAATATGCAGCAGTTGATTTTGCCTCATTCCCGTATATCTGAGCGTATCCAGAACGGTTATCCAGAACCAGACCGGGTAAAGCGCACTCCGCCCGCCACGTGCAAAAATTTTCCTGTATGACTCAATTTCAGCCTGCTGCATTATCAGATAAAGTCGGGTTAGCTGAGAGCGGTTTAACGTGCGCTTTTTCTTTCTGTCGCGCTGTACGGTACAATTGTTGAAAGGATTTCTGCCCTCAGGCAATAAACCGCTTTCCATCGCATAGTTATAGAGGGCCCTGAGATGTGCAATTTTGTTGTTCCAGGTTTGCGCAGATTGTTGCTTTTCTCTGAGTACATATCGCCGCCATCTTAGTACTTCATGATGAGTAACCATTAATGGGGTTTTGTCAGCACCCGTGAATTTCCGGAACCCCTTCACAACCTTCGTATAGCTCCATTCTGTTGCAGCGCGCAGGTTTCGGGCGAAGAAGTACTCCTCAAGCAATTCTTCCCATGTCATATGATGGTTTTTGTCAGACATACAGCATTTCCTTTTTCTATATCAAGCTGCCCGTAAGGGCCCTCATGGATTGCCCCTCCTTTAAAGGAAAGACAGAAGCTCGCTGTCTTCAGGGGAAGATGCCCCTCTGAAAAGGTGTGTAGTCTTGACGAGATACCCACTTACAGGTTTAAACGTGCCTGCTTTGTCAGGCGAATGGTATAGTTTTGCCTTATTAAAACGCTCGCCCCGCCGCACTCTGTGAAGATGCAGCTTCTCAAATTCCAACTGTATGGAATCCCTGCTCAGCTCTGTCCCGCTTTCTCTGATGTAAAGATAAAATATGTCCGGCACCCTGAGAAAGATGAATCCTGCGACGGCATGCGCCCTGGAATCAGGCTGATTAATGTCGATTTGCTTGCTCTTAAGCCCTTCAGAAAGCCACCTGAGGAAGTCAGTTCCAGCCTGTTCTTTTTTTAGTGTTTTTTTTACATCAATGTTAACGCTGTGTGACGGGATGCTATCCTCAACACCTTGCTCAGGGAAAGAGTCTTCCGCTACTGTCTGATTCATCTGATGCTTATCAATTTCGAGAGGCAGTTCATTAAGAGATAAAAACTCTGACCCGTCATCTGCTTTAGTACTGGCTGAGGAATCTTCTTCACCCGCTTTGGCCCCGGTCACTTCAGTCATTTCGGTTGCACTGAACAGACTCAGTAGCATCTCTGTATCAGCTTCCTCTTTATCGCCAGGATCACATTCCGTAACCCCACCTGCCTTCTCATTGCTGACCGGATTGAAGCCATCGACCATTGAGACAGGTGTGATAGAAGATGCAAGCTGAGTAACCTGCATATCTGAGATTTCGGGCGATGCAGTTTTGGGTGTTACATCTGATGAAGGTTGTAATTTAGTCTCTTGATCAGGCGGCGTTTGTAGAATGGAAAGGGCCGGCTCTGCGGGGGTACTGACTGTCTCATGTGCCCCTGATATCTCCTGCGAAGGCGATTCTACCTTTTCAGCGGCCTGCTTCATTAGGCTTCGTATCAGTGGCATGCCCGGATGCTGGTTCCAGAGCGCGCCGGCAAGGTTCCCCAGTGCCTCGGGATTCTCTGCCAGCCAGCCCGTCGCCTCTGCCGGCATAAGTTGTCCGGCGGCAAAGGCCGCAAATGCTGATGCGTTCCCTGCTTCCCGAAACCGAAAACGATAAGGCGAGTCCGGAACGGTCATTCCCGGAAACCAGCCTTTACCGTCAAGCAACTCCCCCTCCAGAGTCGCAAGAAGAGGCAGGTGCCAGAACAGTGCCGACCAGAAAATCACCGCATTCCACATCACATTCTGCGCTGCCTGCTCTTCCGGTGCCGCGCCGGGGGGAAACATATACCCTTTTGCCAGCCTGACCGCACAGGTCGTGAACTGTAGCGTAAGGTCGCCGAAGCCGTCTGACTGTGACCACCTTCCCTGTTGTGCGGCCGGCACATTCTGTACCCTGGCTAATAAACCATTAAGAGGCGCTAAATAGAGCCGCTGATAGATGTCTGCGGGCAGAGAACAGTTCTCCCACAATTGCTGCAGGCAGGTTTCTCGTAGCGGGCTGGCGCACAGCCTACTGGCCTCACGCGGGGCGTGGTAGCCGACAGGCGTAATCGTGGATATATGTTGTACTGCTTCTGGTTCACCTTTTGAAAACAGAGACCTCAGGGTCCGGATTCTGCTGAGCATGATGTTCTCCTGGTACAGGGCTGCTCAGTGTTATGACCCTCCCTGCTCCGCACCATAAAAAACCAGTTATTCAGTCCCGTAAGTTTCTCCCGTGTCGCCGGGCATAACGGCATCGTTTTCATCATCGCCCTCACCGGCCTCACTGAGCCAGCGCATCAGCTCGTTAAGCACAAGCGTCTCTCTTGCGCGGGTGACAGCCACATACAGTAGGTTAGTCTCATCCTGTCGCTCTTCCTGCGAGAGGAGCGGATCGGTAATGTCAGTAAAATCCTCACTCAGCATTACCACCGGCCATTCCAGCCCTTTGCTGCGGTGTGCGGTTGAAACCGTGACCTGAGCGTCTTTTTCATGAGTGACGACCTGACGGCGCATAATGGCCAGTTTTTGCGGAAGCGGGAAAAAGTCATCGAGCAGGCGAATAGCCTGGTTCATCTCCACGTCCTGCGTGGCTTTGGCTATCGAGCAGTACTCGTCAAAATCCCGGTAGTCCCGGTTCAGGCGCGGGGATTGCATCTTTTCAGGCATATCGGCGGAGAACCAGTACAGGTCTTCCAGCTCCTCCGTTTTGTAGCCTTCAATCCCTCCGACCCAGAAGACTTTTTTCTCCATGAGGCTTGCCGTCAGGGCGCTACCAATCACGCCGGACACCGTCCGGCTCAGTACAGCTACGTGCTCAGCCTCATCCGGGATGCTGCTGACGACGGCGTCCTGCCCCCCGTTTCCCGTCACCCGCTTTTCTTCTCCGGCACGCTCCAGCAGGATATTGGCCATACGCGCGACCTCAGGGCCGAAACGAAAACTCGCCGTCAGCCACAACCGGTCTGCCTTCGCCAGCTGCGGGGCATTGAGCGCGTTATCTGCCCCACGAAACCGGTAAATCTGCTGGTAACGGTCGCCGACTAGGATGACCCGGCAGGGCTGATTCAGTACAAACGCACTGGTCACCGGATTGGCGTCCTGGGCCTCATCGAAGAGTATGGTGTCCCAGCGTTTTGACAGATCAGGATGAGAGAGCTGGAACAGTTTAAGGTAGGTGTCGTGCGTGACGGGAAAGACTGAATCAGTACGGCTCATCTCATACCAGAGGATCTGGATTGCCCCCAGAATTTTACCTGCATCGAGACCGTGGCGATCATCCTCAGCAGGCAGATGTATCAGCCTTGGCTCGGGGTCTGCGCTGCAGAGGAACATGTTCAGTCCGCTAAGCGCCAGCCGCGCCAGCGGCCAGTGGCGGGTATTGAGCTTTCTGGCCACATCCGTAATGCGCAGACTGGCTGTCAGCCGGTCACGGAAATGCTTGCCGAAACGGGCCCATGCAAGCTGATGCGACGTTTTACACTCTACGTTATAGGGGAATTTACGTTCAGCCTCATCCCGCACAGCGCGATTATAGGCGAGGTAAAGCATCTTACTTTCCGGGTTGGCTTCAGCGTAGTTCACTAACGTGGAGGTTTTTCCTGTGCCGGCAAACGCATTTACCACAAGATGATTACCCTTCCATTGGATGATGGCGTTTTGTTCAGCTGTTGTTTTCCAGTTCACGGTGTTCTCCCGCAGCAGCAGATGTGAAAAAAACAGCCTGACAGCGGGAAGCGTTCACTACGATAAAAAACCAGATACCCTGCTTCAGAAATAAAAAACGCTCCCGACCGGGAGCGTGTGGATGTGATTATGCCGCCTGAAAGTGCCGTGAACTCAGACGAACAGGCCAGCCGCCGAGATAATGCCCGGGTGTGTAAAGTATCCGGCGTCGTTCATTCACCAGGGTATTGCCTATCACCACTTCGCCGGCAATCCCGCACAGGGACAGCTGTATGTAAGCCATACCGGCCGCAAGCGGATCGATATCTGTCGCGGAGACCCACAGATACCGGTGCGGTGGCCACCCTGCCTTTTGCAGAACATCAGCAAATGCCAGGACCATGCAGCCGGCCCCGCACGCAGGTTCATTCAGGGTGATGAAAGGTTTGTCACGGAACAACGCTTCAGTGTCGCCCAGCTGCATGGCCGCCATCATTCTGGCCACGTCCCAGGGCGTAAAAAACTGCCCCCGGTATTTGTCACCCAGCTCCAGCTGCATAAAGACACGCCCCAGGAAGTCCCCGGGCGCGTCACCCAGCCCGTTAACAACGTGGGCCAGCAGCTGCGCCATGTGCGTGACGTCCTCCTTTTCGTATCCACCGACTATACGCAGATACTTCTGCTCCCGGGCTTCACTGAAGCAAAGCCGGTTTTCCAGCGCGATGACGCTGCAGCTGATGAAGTCTTCGAACACTTTAAACCGGTGATGATACCGGGCCGTCTGACTGAACAACTTAACAAAGGCTTTTTCGTGGTTAATCATGCCAGGCATGCGTCTTCTCCATAAAAAAGGGAACACGCACCCTGACCAGGGGACGTGTCCCCTGAGGGTAGAAAGCCACGGCATTGCCGTGGCCGGGTTAACGGAGGAACAGGCTTTTACCCCCGGACCTCACGATAAGATGCTGCATCCTGAGCAGGTAACGCTGGCTCATCGCTGACGAGATAAAGCACCTGACCGGGCTGAGACGCGCCGGCCGCACCTTTATGTCCGTCGACATGTTCGCCGCCGTCATAGCAGTCGTAACCGCTGAGCCCGCTCACGGGCTCGCTGTAGCTGTGACGCACCTCGCAGTCAAACACCGCAGAGATTTCCCCGACAACCTCACCTGACGGCGGGAGCCAGGGCGTATCCATCTGCAGCGTAAGACTGTTAGGCGTATGGCGCTGCCAGTTGACGTTGTGCCCGGCCGGCCACTCCATGCCGTACTGCCGGCAGTAGAGGCTGGTTGTGGTCGACACACCGGACATCAGCCCCCCGGAGCCGTTCAGCTCTGCTGCCAGCCGCGTGGGTATGACGGCCAGCATATCGCAGGGCTGGGAGCGTTCAGGATACTGGCTGAGCCGCTCCCAGGCAGTTGCGACATCAGACTCATCGCCGGCGCTGACCAGACCAAACCAGTCGGTATACTGTCTGGCAATCAGCTCCGCCATAATCTCACGTGCCGGGCCGGGAATATTCTCCCATTTCAGCGCGCCCAGACCTGACTGGTGATAAAGCCGGTCCACGGCTCTGATGGTTTCTGCATCAAGAACGACATCCTTCAGCAACAATGCCAGCCAGTTTTCAAACGCCTGGTTGGCCGCAGTGGAAAGCCCTGTGCCTGCACGGACCAGCCCCTGACAGGGCGGATACGACGTGGTGCGCACCGGCTTGAGTATCCCCGCCGCGCCAGCCAGAAACAGCTGTATGCTCTGCTGCACTGCGTGGCGGTGACGCGGTACGTCAGTGCCGTTTATCCACTGCAGCATGACATCGATGCAGACGGATTTACCGGTGATTTCCAGGCGGTTATGACACCATTCGGACATAGTGAATACTCCTCTTTCATAAAAAAAAGAGGACACAGCCCCGTGAGGAGCGGTGTCCTCACGGGACGGCGACAGTTACGGAATAACCGCCACCGGATAAGTTAATTACGCCGCCACAGCCTGACTTTCAGGCAGTGCCAGCAGATATTCCGACGCTTCCCGGGCATGCCGGCAGGCGCGGAACAGGGCCTTTTTGTCAGATTTCAGCACCTTCAGCCAGTGGTCCACATAGCTGTCGTGCTGAACCTCACCGAACACCCCGAGTTGGGCACACAAAAACGCACTGCCCATTTCAGCGATGAGCTCCTCAAAGGCATACACCGGATCCCCGAACTTGCGGGATGAGGAGGTTATCCCCTCCCGGTTAAGTCGCTTCGCATGACCGGTACTGTGTACCAGCTCATGCAACAGCGTGGACCAGCAGTCCGCCTCCGTAAAAAACTGCTCAGCCACCGGCATCACAATTTCATCCGTCAGCGGGCGGTAATAAGCCCGGTTCTGAGGCAGCATCCGGTGTTTAACCCCTGTGGCGTTAAACATCCGGATCACCCTATTCATCACGTCCGGACAGAGTATGCCGTCCTCATCCACCGTCGGGGGCTGTTCAGGAGAAGCCGCAACCTCTGCCGGCAACCCCTCACACTGCTCAGCGTTGAACAGCTGCAGGGGTTTGAGCATCGGCACGGTTTCCGTCAGCGGTTTACCGTCACTGTCATAAAGGCGGTTGCCTTCACGATCCTCCGCCTGCTTCGTCCAGTCCTTATAAACCACCGCCAGGGTGGCTTTCTCTCCCTTACTCACCTGCCCGCCAGCCTGCTGCGCCTGCCGGTAAGTCATCCAGCGGTTATTGCGAAAACCCTGCTCTTCCGCTGACATCCAGAGAAGCAGGACGTTCACGCCGCTGTAGTGACGTCCGGTTGTGGCATTCAGGGGCAGACCGGCCAGACCGCTGCCGGCAGCCGCGCGCCACGGCTTACGCCAGGGCGCGACGCCGTTTTCCAGCGCGACAACAATGCGGTCGGTGATCTGGCGATAAAGGTCAGTCTGTTTTGCCGGACGGCGGGCCGCCTTGTGTGAAGTCGTTTTTTTCATGAGTATACCTTTAATCAGAGGCATACCCCTGCGCCGGCGGGCGCAGAGATACGCCCGTCGACGGGAAATTCAGAAGTCAGTTACCATGCGGCATAAAACCACAGGTATTCATGTTCAAAGTCAAAATCACTGAGCAGGCTTTCCAGCCTGTCACGCAGGGTAAAAACGTACTGCAGCCGGCGCTGAAGAAGCGGATTATCCTCATTACCCTCTGTAAATGTCGCAATCGCACAGTCCAGCCTCTCTTTCAGTTGCTGAATATGCTCGCGTGACAGTTCCAGACAGGTCGCGTTTTCCACCTCACCGACATGCTTATCCACCCAGGTAATCAGTGAAAAATCGCGGCTCAGTTCACACACCAGATGATACGGTGCCGGTATTGCGACGTTTTGCCTGTGCTGGCTGTAGAGAAAAATATCCAGTCCCATACGGGCCTCCTTCGGTTCAGAAAGAGGCAGGAACCTTTCCGGCAGGAAAAGTCCCTGCCGGGGTGAGTTAACGTCCGGTTATTCGCAGCGCCCCCTGCGGGGTCACCTGCGATAACCTAGCCTGCAGCCTGCCACAGGCGTTCAGAAAGGTTTGATGATCTTCAGGCTTCGCCCGCTTACAGCTGATGAAGGCCGCCTGCGTCAGCATACGCACGGCGTTTTCACGCCAGCGGCAGAGTTCATCAGGCCCGACACAGGCACTGAAGTGACAGACTGCACTCGCCAAAAGCTGATCGGCCTTCTGGCGATACTGCGCCACTTTCACCCGGTCAGTCGCTGCGGTGAGCACCTGTATCTGTGTGTCGGTAATCAGGATCCTCAGGTCCGTCCTGCCGGACAGTACAGAGGTGGCGATCGCGTCGCTTATCGTCAGTGATTCAATGAAATCATCGCCGCCGGCAAGCAGGCGCGCCGTGTCGTACCAGTCCTCATTTTTCTGAGGGTGACACCCTGCGGCATACGCAATACGCGGCACCGGATCGTTGCCCTGCCAGGCACCGGTGGCCGGCATCAGATAAACACCCTCATCCTTTGCCAGATGAAGCTGGCCTCCCTGCATGCGGGCGGTCAGCAGGACGTTCGTCAGGTCTTTATTGTCGAAAAAAAGCATGGGGCTTTCCTGTAAAAACGGGAGAGCCGCTCCGTCCGGAGTCATCTCTCCCGACGGGGTTAACGTCATTACTGTTTAAAACGAGTCAGATGTTTCCGCGACCCGCTTCAGTTCGTACAGATGGAATTCCGCCAGCACGAATGCATTCCAGTCCTCATTGCTCAGCACCCGCTCACCACCGGAGAGCAGCTGCAGCAGCAGGGAATCAAACGCGCCCTCGCCTACCGGTGTTTTCAGTACCGGCTGAGGCGCGGTCAGCGTCGGTTGCTCAGGCAGGCCGAGATGTTGTTCAATCCAGCGTAACGGTAACGCCCAGCTGCGACCCTCGTCTGAAGAATGTATCCGGAAGCTGTCCGGACACAGGTTATGCAGCAGGACCATCACAACACGCGCAAAGAAATCGCAGGGCTGATGCTGAAAATCCAGCTCCTGGATACTCAGCGTATTGTGGCTGCGCTCCCGCTCAATGGTCATGTTGACCGGCCAGAAACAGCCGCCTGAATTGCCACAGAACGCCATGACATCAGCAACCGGAAACAGGTCAGCCGCGCGGTTAAGAGACGGCAGATACATATTTCCCGGACGCAGACGCACCGGCAGTTGCCAGAAGGTTTCTGTTACGGCCAGAACGAAAGCATGCCAGTGACGCAACGGAACCGTGCTGACGTGCTCGATGGTGTAGACAACCGACATGGAAGCCGGGGAAGAAGACAGGTCTTTCATTGATAAATCCTCCGCGATGAAAAAAGGGGGATTAATCCCCCGGACGGGAGTCAATCCCCGTCAGGGTGTGTTCTGTCTGCTGGTTACATCCGTTCGAGAGCCGCTATAGCCCGATCACACCGGGCATCCTGGATACCTTCATCCACGGCCTTCTCCCAGAAGGGCCGGTTAATTTCTTTTCCCAGCTCGTCCAGCGTAAAGAGCAGATTTTTAGACGTATCAGGCAAAGGCGGAATATCGCCTTCCCCGAGTAAAAAGACAAACCAGCCATAAGCTGTGCCGGTGCCAATGATGGAATCTTCCAGAAACGTCAGTTCATTTGGTTCATCCCGGTCCGTATGTAGATCGAGACGCTGAAATGCCCTGATGCTCAGGAGTTCACTCTCAAGCAGGCAAAGCCAGCTGAGCGTGTCCAGTGGAGTTTTAAGCGTATAAACGTCTGTGTGCATGGGTATATCCTCAGGTAAATAACGGGATATTCCCTCCGACGGAGAGATATCCCCGTCAGGGTCCACAACATTTTACGGTCACGGCCTTCATCAGCCGATCAATTCAGTGCATATGAATCAGAATGCTCCTGATACACATATTTAGGATTAAAGCGGAGGCGTTGCAGAACAGCTAACGACAGTGGATCGGTGAGATTTATGCCAGAAACGGCCACACCATCCAGTATGTCGCCGGCTTTAACCAGGGAAGAATATCCGTGATACTGACACCAGACGCAAAGTTCGGGGTCAGTTGGATCACAATCACCGAGCGGTGCGACAAAAACCTGTTCGCCACAGGAGACGTTATCTCTGAGGATTTCGCCCCGGATGAAAACGCCACTTACGAGGCCATACTGAGCAGGACATACATCCCGTCGCGTCTCAAACATCGACAGAATACGGAAAGTGACATAGTGCAGTGCTTCAGTCATGAGAATGCCCTCCGGAAAGAAGACGGTAGCGCAGGTGTGCCAGATGCTGTGCCTGACGGTATGCGTTTCGACGACCTGTTATTCCCTCAGGAAAGAGAACCGGCAGGCGGTGAAAAACATACTCAGTGCGGTGGCAACCTGTACGAACGGTAAGAAAGACGTTAACGCCCTGGTCTTTAACACAAGTGATATGCGCACGGACGGCATAATTGCCCGAACCGTTGACATACCAGCTGCTGTTGCGGTGCAGATAAATGAAAGATTTCAATTTCCGGACAGCTGCGTCAGCAGACTGCTGAAGCTGAGTAAGGATATGTTCAGGGAAAATCGCAGAAGAGATGACAGACATTGTGTTTCTCCATAAAAAAAGGAAACACCTGCCCGAGCGGGAAGTGTTTCCCGTCGGGGAGTCAGAAAAAACAACATTCTGACTGTCTGGTTAGTACAGAAGGAACCTTTATCGTCGCGTCATAGTGCGCTTAAATTGACGATTTCTGCTCTCAAAGGTGTGCAGATTTACCAATTTTTTGCCCCTTTTCAGGTTACAGGAGCTTTTGTTGTAGCCACCCGAAGGCGATTCTCACAGGCTACTGAATCATTGGTGGTTGCAAAAGCAACGTATAAGCCTGTTCATTTTCAGAGCAAATGGAGCTTGTGTCAATATGGTATCAAATGGGTATACCTATTAAATACCATCAATCACCACGGGTTTAACAGACATACCAGAGACATTTATAGGGCAGGATCGTCTACGGGAGTTAGGACAGTTCAGTCCACATTCTATGGCGAGCACATCACAACATTAATGCATGAATTTACTTAAATATAGCAATCTCTTCTTTCCTTGAGCTTAAAACCTTTCTAGAGAAAAACTCTTCACGCAAAAATATCATGTAACTTTATCTGTTTCTTGTGATAGCCTATCTCATGACTCATATGAAGTTACATGATTTCGCTTTTTGATACCAGCTAGCCAGATCCTTTTGCGCCCTCGTATCAGTGAAGCAACTCAGACAAAAAGTTTGGCGTTAAGCATCGATAAATTTCTTAACGTCCGATTTCATAATCAAATCATTTCTGGACTGATTTATGACTGTATCGTTCAAACGTCGCATGTTGTGCTTAACCAGTACACTGGCTGTCATCGGGCTGTTCCTTTCAAAACAGAGCGTCATACCCGACGCGTATGCACTTGAGACATCAAACCTTAAAACGGTGCGAACTACGTCCGCAGTTGTTCATACGGTAAACGACTGGGTCGAATTCTCGGGAAAACTGGAAGCCACCGATGAGGTCGCTGTACGTTCAAAAGTTACAGGCGCGATTGTGGATGTTAAGTTCAGGGATGGTCAGTTGGTCAGGAAAGGCGATATTTTATTTATTATCGATCCAGCCCCTTATAAGACTGAACTGGCCCGGGCTCGTGCAGCATACGCGCAGGCAAAAGCGAAGCAGGACCTGGCATTGTTGGATCTGTCCCGGGGTAAAAAACTTATCGGGACCCATGCTATCTCACAGCGCGATTATGACGTTCTGAACAATGCCGCCCGGGAATCGAAAGCAGCCAGAGAGATTGCTGAAGCTGAGGTTGAGAGCGCCAGGCTCAGCGAAAGCTATACCAGGATTACCGCACCGGTAACTGGCCGTATTTCCAGAGCAGAACTGACAGTCGGTAATCTGGTCGCAGCCGGTATTGACAGTCCGGTTCTTGCATCCATTGTTGCTCTTGATCCCTTGTATGTCGCTTTTAATGCGGATGAACGAACCTATCTTAATTATATCGACAAGCTTTCAAATAAAGACAAACCTGAAGTGCTGGTAGGACTGGCCGATGAAAAAGATTATCCACATAAAGCCATTCTTCATTCTGTGGATAATCATCTCAGTACTGAAACCGGCACTATCAGGATGCGCGCACTTCTTGATAATCCAACATCAAGGTTGCTTCCCGGTTTACAGGCTCGGGTCAGACTCCAGGCAAGCAAATCTTATACAGCAGTAATGATTGACCAGACACTGATCCGCACCGACCAGGACAGACGCTATGTGCTAGTAGTCGGAAACAGTGACAAAGTTGAATATCGCCCCCTAGAACTGGGAAACAGACAGGGGAAACTGATTGTTGTGAAAAAAGGCCTCAATAAGGGTGACAGAGTTATTTCCGGTGGGGCGCAGTTGGTCGGTCCCGGTGAAACAGTCATTGTCAGCAAAGACGAATCCCCTTCTTCAAAATCCCGGGAAGGAAATAAGTCATCATGAAAGTATCAAAATTCTTTATCGACAGGCCGGTTTTTGCTGGAGTACTGTCTGCGTTGTTCATTCTGGCAGGGATTATCGCCATATTTCGTCTGCCGGTATCGGAATACCCACCGGTTGTCCCCCCATCCGTTATCGTTCATGCCCAGTATCCTGGAGCCAATGCCACCACGATTGCACAGACGGTTGCAGCTCCAATAGAGGAAACTGTGAACGGTGTAGAGAATATGCTGTATATGCAGTCACTTTCAAATGAGGATGGCAATCTCTATCTGACAGTGACCTTCAAACTGGGCACAGATCCCGATCAGGCTCAACAATGGGTGCAGAACCGGGTGTCGCAGGCTCTGCCCCGGTTACCTGAAGATGTCCAGCGACTGGGTGTCACAACGAATAAAAGCTCGCCGAATATCACACTTGCCGTTCATATGATATCGCCTGATGGCAGATATAACGATAATTACATCAGTAATTACGCCATACGTAACATCAAAGACCAGCTCTCGCGTATTGAGGGAGTTGGCCAGGTATCAGTATGGGGCCCCGGTGGTTACGCGATGCGAATCTGGCTTAATCCTGATGCTATGGCTGCTCGCGGACTGACGACATCAGATGTCGCCTCTGCTATCCGTGAACAAAACGCCCAATCACCAGTGGGAAGCGTTGGCGCAGCCCCTATGGCGGAAGAAACACCGTTACAGTTGTCAGTTAATGCCAGCGGTCGGCTTAAAACGGCTGAAGAATTTGGCAACATTGTGCTTCATGCCCGACAGGATACCAGAACGACATTATTGAAAGATGTCGCCCGTATTGAACTGGCCGCTGAAAATTATGCCATGCGTACTTACCTGGATAAAAAGCCTGCGGTAGCGCTGGCCATACAGGAGTCTCCGGGCGCAAATGCTCTGGAAATTGCCTCACGGGTAAGTCGCACAATGGAAGAGCTGAAAAAACAGTTCCCCGAAGGACTGGATTACCAGATAGTTTACAATCCAACCAAATCAGTCAGGGCGGGTATAGAAGCTGTGCTTCATACTCTTTTTGAGGCCATACTCCTCGTGGTACTGGTTGTTTTTCTTTTCCTCCAGACCTGGCGCGCCTCAGTCATTCCTCTGCTGGCTGTTCCCGTTTCGATAACCGGCACAATGGCATTTCTGTACCTTTTTGGGTTTTCAATCAATGCCCTGAGCCTTTTTGGCCTCGTCCTGGCTATTGGCATTGTCGTTGATGATGCCATTGTTGTTGTTGAAAATGTAGAAAGAAACATAGAAAGAGGCATGACGCCATATCATGCCGCCTGCAAGGCTATGCAGGAAGTCAGTAGTCCCATTATTGCGATCGCGCTGACGCTGAGTGCCGTATTTGTTCCGCTGGCTTTTACGAGTGGCCTGACCGGGAGGTTTTATCAGCAGTTTGCAGTGACAATAGCAGTTTCAACGATTATCTCCGCTATTAACTCCCTTACGCTCTCACCGGCTCTCTCTGCCATGCTGCTGAAGTCACGTGATTCAGACAGCGACTGGCTTACGCGCATTATGCATCGTAGTTGTGGACGGTTCTTTACTGTTTTCAACCGCCTGTTCAACAGTAGTGCCAGGCGATATGAAAAAGGTGTTGGCGCGCTTGGCCAGCGCAAGATTCTGATTATGGTGATTTATGGCATTCTGCTGGCAATTACGCTGTTACTGGGCAGGTCTATACCCGGGGGGTTTATCCCTGCTCAGGATAAAGAATACCTTATCAGTTTTGTGCAGCTTCCTGCTGGCGCATCATTGTCCAGAACAGACCGGGTACTGGAAAAAATGAATGAAATAGCACGAAGTGAGCCAGGAGTATCTTCCACATCTTCTTATGCTGGATTGTCTGTAAACGGCACCACCACAAGCCCTGGTTCCGGTCTGACATTTGTCCTCCTCAAGCCTTTTGAGCAACGGCCTGGCATCAGCGCAGATGATGTTGCCGCTTCTCTGAATGCCAGATATCAGTCACTACCTGGCGCAGATTTTGCGGCCGTTTTCCCGGCACCACCCGTTATGGGTCTGGGTTCCCTGGGGGGATTCAAATTGCAGCTTGAAGACAGAGGAAATATAGGTTACGACGGAATGGCCGAAGTACTTCGACGCTTTCAGGCAGAAGCAGCTAAATCACCTGTGCTGACGCCACTTTTTTCAACATACCAGAATAATTTTCCACAAATTAATGTCGATATTGACCGTAATCGCGCCAAACAACTTGGGGTGAACATCAGTGATATCACCGAAACATTACAATCCTATCTTGGCTCATATTATATAAATGATTTCAATATAATAGGTCGTGTATATCAGGTAAGAATGCAGGCCGACGCAGAGTTCAGGGCGACCCCGGAGGATATACTGAAACTACAGACCCGAAATGCCGATGGCAATATGGTACCGCTGTCTGCCATAGCCCGTATTGAGCCGACACACGGTCCTGAGCTGGTTACCCGTTATAACGGTTTTACAGCGGTCGATCTTAGTGGCGCTCCTGCTCCAGGCTATTCTTCAAGTCAGGCGATGGAAGAGATTGAACGTATAGCGATGAAAACACTTCCACCCGGCGTAGAGTATGAGTGGACAGACCTGACCTACCAGCAAATTCTTGCAGGCAACAGTGCCGTCTGGATTTTCCCACTCTGTGTATTCCTTGTATTCCTGGTGCTGGCTGCCCAGTATGAAAGCCTTACGCTCCCTTTGGCTGTGATTATGATTGTTCCAATGAGTATCCTTTCTGCACTTACCGGGGTGTGGCTCACTCATGGGGACAATAATATCTTTACGCAAATTGGATTTATCGTCCTGGTCGGGCTGGCATCTAAAAATGCCATTCTTATCGTTGAATTTGCCCGTGAACTTGAACTTTCAGGTAAGTCTGCCTGTAGCGCAGTGAAGGAAGCATGCCGTCTCAGGCTGCGTCCTATTCTGATGACCTCACTGGCTTTCATCATGGGTGTAATCCCCCTGATGATATCGCATGGCGCTGGCGCTGAGATGCGTCAGTCTATCGGGATATCGGTATTTTCTGGAATGCTTGGCGTCACCCTTTTTGGCTTGTTTATGACCCCCGTGTTCTACCTGTTAGCCCGACAAATATCAGGGAAACCACTGCACTCGGCCACTTTACCGGACGCGCCTGAGGAACGGCCGGTAACAGAACAGGCTTCAGACTAAAAATTTATCATGACCTTTCAACAGCCGGACATTATATGATGCCCGGCTGTTGAATTTATTTATGTTTAAGGACTTCCGGCACAAGCTTATCAAGGGTAAGTTCAGCAAAGCGGTTCGTAATCAGACACCTAGCCTCTTCAAGCGTATCACTTATTTCATTGTTAACTGCATCCTCTATCTGGCATTTGTCATGCTCAGTCGCCCAGCCTATTGAAAAAAGTTCAGTGCTGCCAATAGCGTGGAAAACCTGAAGGAGAGTGATGTCTCCGAGAGATTTCTGGAGTGTCCAGCCACCTCCATGCCCTTTTTCAGAATGAATGATACCCGCCTGTTTGAGCCCCTGGAAAAGGCGTCTGACCACGACCGGATTCGTATTGATCATCAATGCTATATCTTCCGAGGTAACGGGATCGCGTATTTTATCCATATGTATCAGCACGTGTAATGCACGGGACAGCCGGTGGTCTTTTCTCATTTTTTATCCTGTTTACTGCGAAGCTTCTTATGAAACTTTCGTTGTTGCATAAGCGGTGCGATGTCATGTATCTTATACTATTACATGAAATCCATACAGAGAGTATTTTTTATGTCATTCGATAATGTGTCAGAACAGTTATGGGTCTGCCTCGTCATTGCACTGATGTCCAGTTGCATTTCAATCACCGTCACACAGCAGGAAATGTTTCGCCCGTTGCGTGAATGGATGGTCAAAAAAAATGCCATGGCAGGTTACCTGTTCAGTTGTTTTTATTGTTTCAGTCACTGGGTGGTTTTTGCCGGTGTTGCAATTTACAGGCCCGTTCTTGTTCATTCAGGATTCTGGTTAATTGACCTTGCGGTTACGGCATTCTTTACCATCGGTTTAACGGCCATGTTCAGTGGGATCATTCTGAAAGTGATGAGAAACGCTATTGCCAAGGCGATTGAAGAAAAAGAAATGAAAGACAAGCTGGGTTTGTAACTCGAACGGGCCTGAAAACCTGGTGATGAAAGCAGGACGGTTAGCCCGGCAATCTGCGCATATAAATGGCACGACTGCTTTACGCTTTCGCACCAGGTTTTGCGATGTTTTACGTTCGTCTTCCACGCAGTTCACAGAGGTACAGGTACATACTGGTTCTGGCTGCCGGTGTTGATGTGCCGGCAGGTGTAGCTGACATTTTTGTTACGAACGAAAATCCTACAGGTTATTCAGATAACCTTCATATCAGCATGAACTGTTAGCGTCCTGGCGTCTCAGTCCGGTTTACAGTGAACATTTGCGCATGAATATCGACAGTTGCAGATTAGTGTGTCGACGTCGCTGCTTCGAGTTGCGCAGGTTCCATCAGTGCGAATGCTGTGCGCATTTTACGTGTCTCCTCTCCGGGGCTGCGACCAAACAGTCTTTTGAACTCCCGATTGAACTGCGACGCACTTTCGTAGCCGACCCGCGCTGCTGCCCCTGCTGCAGTAACGTTATCCCGTATCATCATCAGTCGCGCCTGATGAAGACGCACTGACTTGATGTACTGAATGGGAGAAGTCGCCGCCACGGCTTTGAAATGCGCATGAAAAGCCGGAACGCTCAGGCCAGCTTCGTGCGCAAGTGAAGCCACATCCAGTGGACGGGCGTAATCGAGGTGGATACGCCGTAACGTACGTGCAATACGTCCAAAGTTGCCATGACAGGCCAGCGCAGCACGAATGGCTCCGCCCTGTTCACCCAGCAGCACACGAAAAATCAGCTCCCGCACAATCCCCGGGCCCAGAACCCGCGCTTCAAGTGGTGAAAATAATACCTTCAGAAGACGAACTGTCGTATCTGCCAGCGTGTCGTCAAGTGGTGTGGAGACAATGCCAACGGGTGAACCTGATGCAGTGGCATGGTGATCGACAGCCATAACCAGGTCTGCCACAGCTGTCATATCCAGACGAATGGACACAGCAAGCAAAGGCTCTGCCGGACTGGCATCTGTCTCGCTTGAAAATGGCAGAGGTACTGACAGCACCAGGTAGTGCAATGGGTCGTAGTGGTAAACCCTGTCGGCCAGGTAACCTCTTTTGTGCCCCTGACAGACAATAACAATGCCTGGTTCGTACAACACGGGGGTACGCCCCAGCGCGCCGTCAGCACGCATCAGACGCACGCCATCCAGCAACGTACGGGTGTGACCTTCATGAGGGGCGAGCTGGCAAATCATAGCCGCCATTTCGGACTGTTGAGATATGGAGGGCAATCTTTCTGGCATACAGCAGACCTGCTAATTGAATTTAATGATTATATTTTCACTCCCTGCATGCTTAAAAATCAATAAATAAAATAGGATTAGGCAATGATGCAAGAGTGTCAGGCCTGTCGTCGTATGTGCCCTCTCTTTATGATACCTGCCTGTTTGATATTCCAATGACATTCCCTGTCCCGCCCGGTGACAGGCAAGGAGGAGTGATGAAAACAGTGGTATCAGAAACGTCTAAAGTGGTCATTCTTACCGGTGCCAGTAGTGGTATAGGTGAGGCCACAGCCCGTCATCTTTCCCGGAAGGGGCATCATTTGTTTATCGGTGCCAGACGTATTGAAAAACTGACCGCACTGGCGACAGAGTTGCGGGCAACGGGGGGTAGTGTTGATGCCATGGCAATTGACGTCACGCGACAAGAAGATTTGCAACGCATCGCAGCCAGGGCGCTGGAGAAGCACGGACGTATTGACGCGCTCATAAATAACGCTGGCGTTATGCCACTCTCACCGCTGGCAGCGTTGAAGGTCGAAGAGTGGAACCGCATGCTGGATGTCAATGTTCGGGGCGTTCTGCACGGGATAGCCGCCGTCCTGCCGATCATGCAGGAGCAGGGTTATGGTCACATCATTAATATTGCCTCCACAGGCGCGTATACGGTCTCGCCCACAGCCGCTGTCTATTGCGCCAGCAAGTTTGCCGTGCGCGCTATTTCTGACGGGCTTCGGCAGGAGACCGATGCGATCCGGGTGACACTGGTCAGCCCGGGAGTGGTCGAATCAGAACTTGCCGATCATATTACGGACGAAACAGCCCGGACTGCCATGCGCGAATTCCGGCGCATCGCCTTACCTCCGGAGCCCGTGGCGCAGGCAATCGCCTATGCCATCGAACAACCCGCTGGCGTTGATATCAGCGAACTCATCGTCCGTCCTGTGGCCAGTCCTCATTAACCGTAAACATGTTTTCATTTATTCAGGAGTGTTCATGTCAGAGTCAGGCTCTTTTTCCAGGGCTATGCCCTTTGCAGGCCGTGTTGCGATCGTCACCGGTGCCGCCAGCGGTATCGGCCTGGCGACCGTCGAACTGTTGCACCGCCAGGGTGCACGTATCGTCGCAGTTGGCCGGGGGGATAATGTCAATGCGCTTGCACGTGAAGGTATTGTCCCCGTTGTCGCCGACGTGACTCAGGAAGCCAGTGCGGAACTGGCCGTGCGGACTGCAACAGAACAATTCGGTCGCCTCGACGTCTTAATCAACAACGCTGGCATCATCATCAACCAGCCGGTGGCAGAAATGACGCTCAGGGAATGGAACCAGGTCATGGCTGTTAATGCCACGGGCGCATTTCTTTTCTCAAGGGAAGCCATGCGCCCAATGATGGCGGCAAAATCGGGTGCAATCGTTAATATTGGTTCTTACGCCTGTTATCAGTCTTTTCCCGGTATCGCCGCCTATGCAGCTTCCAAGGGGGCGCTGGCACAGTTAACCCGTACACTCGCGCTGGAAGCTATCACTCACGGTATTCGTGTTAATGCAGTCGGCTCCGGAGATGCGGTGACAAACATCACGAATACAATCCAGCCCGACGGGCAGGCATATCTGGCAGAGCATGGTCGTAAAGCGCCGGTTGGCCGTGCAGCCCACCCCGATGAAATCGCAGAAGTCGCCGCCTTTCTGGCTTCAGACAGGGCCAGTTACATTGTCGGCGCAGTAGTTATGGCCGACGGTGGCATGAGTGTCGCCATTCAGTGATGCAATTCATTTTTCAACAACAGGAGTCTTCATCAATGCAACAACAAACCTCCCCTGCAAAAGTCTGGTTTATCACCGGCGCTGCTCGTGGTATTGGCCTTTCGCTGGCACGCCAGTTACTGGCGCGAGGCGATGCCGTAGCCGCAACCTCCCGCACCCTGACCAGTCTGCGTCAGGCATTCGGCGACGATAACGCGCGACTGCTGGCGCTGGAGGTGGACCTGGTGAACGAAGCCAGCGTTCAAAAAGCCATCGACAGCACCATTGCCGCCTTCGGGCGCATTGACTGTGTGGTCAACAACGCAGGCTACGGCCAGCAGGGCACCATTGAAGCATTAACCGACAGCGAATTGCGTCGCAATTTTGATGTTAACGTGTTTGCTCCCCTGCATGTTCTGCGCCATGCCCTGCCGCATATGCGTACGCGGCGCAGCGGACATATCTTCAACGTGGCGTCGATCGTGGGCTTTCAGGGCGGTTACGCGGGCTGGGGCAGCTATGTCGCCAGCAAATTCGCACTGGCCGGTCTGACCGAAACCCTGGCGGCCGAACTGGCCGAGCTGAACATCAGAGCCACAGTGGTTTATCCTGGACCGGTGCGCACCGGGTTTCTGTCGAAAGAGACGCTGGTCGTGGCCCAGCGCACAATCGCTGACTATACCGAAGCTCAGGCCTCGCTGGACCTCCATCTGAACGGTCTGGACGGCAAACAGGCTGGCAATCCTGATAAAGTCGCTTCTCTGATACTGCAGGCGGCCTTTGCTGACGCCCCTCCCGTGCATCTTTTTGCTGGTAAGATTGCCAACACCCTCGCTGAACAAAAAATGCATGCAGTGAGTCAGGACCTTGATGTCTGGCGAAGCGCGTCAGACGCCACGGATTTTGAAGAGTAATAACCCCCGGGGACATGTGAACCACACTGTCCCTGATTTTCTTTCTGGAGGATATCTCATGCATGACAGCCTGCCTGCGGAAAAAGCGTACCGTATTCTTGAAGCTGGTCCCGTTATTCTGGTGTCCACCAGGGGGACAGATGGCCGGACGAATCTGATGACCGCAGGTTTTCACATGATGATGCAGCATGCCCCACCGCTGGTTGGTGTGATTATCGGCCCCTGGGATTACAGCTATCAGGCGCTGTCAGATACCGGGGAATGTGTTCTGGCTGTACCGCCAGCCGGGATGGCAAAGGCCGTTGTGGACATCGGTAATTGCTCGGGAGAAACAGACGACAAATTTGCGCGTTTCGGCCTGACCCCCGTTGCCGCGCAATCGGTCAGAGCGCCTCTGGTAGATAAATGCCTGGCTAACCTGGAGTGCAGAGTGGTGGATGACAGCCAGGTGCGGCGCTATAACCTGTGGGTGCTGGAAGTTCGGCGGATTTGGCTTGACAGCTCATGGCAGGAACTGCGCCTGCTCCACCATCAGGGCGATGGCCGTTTCAGTGTCGACGGAGAGACGCTTGACCTCAGTGACAGAATGGTAAAATGGCGCGACCTGATGGATTGAATGTTCTGCCATGCTAACCAGAATTGGTTAATGGCGATACATTACCGAACATACCGGAAATGTATCGCCATGAATACAGGCGTTCCTCTTCCCCATACCCTGTATGTGGATCATCCGGCAGACTGAGAGAAATTTTTCTTAACTCAATTGGTTAATCAATTAAATCCTTCAAATCCCCGCTTGCATTATGGCTTGAGTAACTGCTGAGCTGCCCGAACAGCGGGTCCCATTGCTGGATATCAAGGTGGGCAATAAGGCCTTCACGTGCAAAAGGGTCCGCACCGATCATGGACTGGACTTCATCGCGCGTCTCAGCCCTGAAAATAAGAAATCCCGCCCGCAGTGGCGTGTTTTTGAGCGGACCGGACGCTAACAGTTTGCCCTGTTCTATCAGACCTTTCAGATAAATCACATGCTCGCGCACAAAGGTATTCCACCCGCTGCCGTCCGGATGGTCCATTCTGACAATATAAATGTGCATCGTTTTCGCTGTCCTGTTCATAAGACAAAAAATAAGCATAATAAGTATTAGCAGTTTTTAAAATTCGCCAATATTGAGTTCTGAAACAACCAGGAGTAGCGAATGCTGGATAAACTTACCGGAATGCGGGCCTTCGTGGTTGTGGTTCAGACAGGCTCTTTTGTCGCGGCCGCAGACAGACTCGGTATGTCGCCTCAGATGGTGGCCCGCCATATCGCCACACTTGAGAAGCAGCTTGAAACGCGCCTGCTTAACCGAACGACGCGCAGGCAAAGCCTGACGCCGGCAGGATCGCTGTACTACAGGCGTTGTGAAACAATTTTACAGGCCATCGACAGCGCTGACCGGGAAGCAAGCAGTACGAGCGGAGTTCTTGCAGGTACGCTGCGGCTGAATGCGCCGGTAACGTTCGGCCGTTATGTCCTGGTAGATTTTTTGAGCACATTTCTTGAGCGCTACCCGAAAATGCGTATTGAACTTGTTCTTACTGATGACGTTATTAATCCTGCTTCAGAGGATTTTGACCTGGTGATACGAATCGGCGAGCTTGATAAGAAACTCCGGCTTGCGGCAAAACCGTTGCCTGCATACCGATTTATTGCATGTGCTGCTCCTCAATACCTGACAAAGTACGGTCATCCAGAACAACCTTCTGATCTGAAACATCATGAGTGTCTGGTTTTTGCACCCTGGTCTGCGGGGTTAACCCATTACTGGCCTTTTGCCAGCACTGAAGGTCCTGCTGAAGTGATGGTAAACTCTCGCCTGGCGATTAACGACTGGGGAGCAATCCTTGAGGCGGCATTAAGAGGCACAGGTGTGCTGATTGGTTATGAAAAAGAGCTCAGGCGACTTATCAACAGGGAAAAACTCGTTCCTATCCTGGAGAACTTCACTATTCCCTCACGGGAAATGCATTTGCTCTACGACCCTTCACGGGTAAATGAAAGCAGGTATCAGGTATTTATTGACGAAATGATTGATTATCTGAGCTAATTACCCTGGAAGTTCTGAAAGAACTATCATCGCTGCCTCAGGTGTCATTGCTTACTGTCAGACTCACACAGTTGATTGAGTTCTAACCCGGTCAGGCATAGCTAAGGTTGTTTTACAGAAGTAACCAGTTAATTATTACCGTCAGTTAATATCCTGAAGACCCACGCAGGTCTCGTTTAATCCTGATAGTCTGTTTCAAAAAAATGCAAGCATGTCTATCTCTTGTAATCTTACAGCGAACCTGCAATTTTATTCTGGAGCAAAAAATGGAGCTACGCCATTTACGCTATTTTATCACCGTTGCCGAGCATAAAAGCATTCGCCTGGCCTCTCATTATCTTCACGTCACTCAGCCCGCTATTTCCCGGCAAATACAGGACTTAGAAACTGAAGTTGGGGTCAAACTCTTTATTCGTCATCCTCGCGGGCTTACTCTCACCCTGGCGGGTGAAGCGTTTTATCGTGATATCAAAAAAATGCTCGCTGGACTGGATCTTTCTGTTGAACAGGCGCATCGCATCGCCAGCGGTTTTGACGGGCATCTGCGACTTGGATTTGTGGAAAACAGCAGCTGGGATGGGATTGTACCTTCCACGCTGCGTCACTTTAAGCAGGTTGTGCCGCGGGCAACGCTTGAACTGATTCCGCTGAACACGCCGGAGCAGATTGCATTGATTGAAAAGGGCGAGCTCGATGGCGGTTTTGTTTATGGGTTTGGCGCCATGTCTGAACAGTGTCAGTTTAAAACGTTGTATCAGTACGATATTCGCTTAGCGCTGCCAAAAGCATGGCCGGTTGAGGATAATCTCGACGTTATATCGCTACATCGGGTGGCGCACTTACCGTTTATCACCTCCTTCCGCCGGGTCTATCCCGCCTATTACGATCACGTTATGGCCGCCTGCCACAGCATGGGAATTACCCTTAACGTGGTACAGGAAGCGCAAACAGAGTCCGCAATACTGGCGCTGGTCAATGCCGGTATTGGCGTCGCCCTGGTTAATTCCGCCACTATTTCACGTCTTCCGGTAGGGGTGCGACTAGTCCGTTTGTCAGATCTAAGTATTATGATGCCATTAAAATTCGCATTTCTGGCAGAAAATAACTCTCCGCTGGTGAAACGATTTTTAGATTCACTCCATGAGTCATTAAATATCTTACATTATCCTTAGTGATGCTTTTAAAGCATCACAATGGGTACTATTAAGTACTTTTATTGATTCGACGGCTAAATTCATACTGAGGCCCATCCGCAAACGACCTGAATCAGGAGTGTTAGATGACCTCACCACGTTCGCTTATCAGTGCCACCGTCGATTTTGATAAAGAGGGATTTCAAACCGGCGTGCTGATGCTTCCTTATTCGCACAACACCTCCGCCTATGGGCGTATTCCCGTTCCGATCGCCGTCCTGAAACAAGGGGAAGGTCCAACGGTCCTGATGACCGGGGGTAACCATGGCGATGAGCTGGAAGGACCCGTCGCGTTGATGAAAATTATCCAGGAAATGGCAGCCTGGAAAATTAATGGCAGAATTATTGTGATTCCGGGGCTTAATTTCCCCGCATTTCAGCAGGGTACACGCACTTCTCCTATCGATAATGGCAACCTGAACCGAATGTTCCCCGGGAAGCGGAACGGCAGCCTGACGGAAATGATCGCGCATTATGTTGATACGGAATTATTTCCGCTCGCCGACATTATTTTAGATATGCATGCCGGCGGCGCATCATTTAACCATGCGCCGGTGTTATTAGCCGCGCTTCCGAAAAACGCGGCCCATCATCGCGACTACATCAAGCTCGTTAACGCTTTCAATGCGCCGACGACCATGATCATGGATCTGCTGGGAGAAGATCGTACATACGGCGCTGCTGCGGAACGTCACGGAAAGCTTTTTCTCTGCGGTGAGTTTGGGGGCGGTGCCTCCTGTAACCCGGATAATCTGCAGATTGTCGAGAGTGGGCTGAGACGCGTTTTGCAGGCATCAGGGGTCACGAAGCATGCCCCCGTCGCCTCACAAAATGAGACGCGACTGATGAAGGTAGGCGGCGCCGGACATTATCTATTCTCTGCCGGGCGAGGGGTGTTTGAGCCCTGTTTTAAACTTGGCGATCGCGTTAAACAGGATCAGCTTGCCGGGCGACTCTATAACCTCGATGCCCCCTGGGAACCGGCAAAAGAGCACTATTTTTCCGGGACCGGAGAGATTATGGTCACGCGCACGTTTTCTCATGTCGTCGCCGGTGATTGTATTGCGGTGATCGCTTCGCCTGCCACCTGGTATTAATCCGCTACGAGAGCATTCCCGATGAATATTCGATCCGGTGCTAGTCAAGAGGGGACCACGGTGGGCGCATGCGCCTACCCTGTTGGGTTATTCCTCGCCTGCTTTGCCTTTTCCTATCTCGATCGTCAAATAATGAGTATCCTGGTTGAGCCATTAAAAGCTACTTTACACATTTCAGATATTCAGATAGGTATACTTCAGGGGTTCTCTTTTACCCTTTGCTATGCTACCGCCGGGGTGATTATTTCCCGAATGGTGGACAGCGCCAATCGGGTAAGATTAATTGCGGTGTGCGTGGCCATTTGGGCATGTTCAACGATGTTGTGCGCTACCGCCGGTAGCTATACGGAGCTGTTGATCTGGCGCGGTGGAACGGCTATAGCGGAGGCCGCTCTGAGTCCGGCCGTGTTGTCGCTGTTCGCTGATATGTTTATTGCCAGCCGTTTAACTCGCGCTACCGGAATCTTTATGCTGGGCCCCTATATTGGCAGCGGCCTGGCACTCACCGGGGGCGGAATGTTGTTGGGGTGGTTAACCCGCGAAATGGGCCATATGCCCGGTTTGGCGGCAATGCATCCCTAGCAATGGGTCTTTTTAATCGTCGGGTTACCCGGCATATTACTCTCCATATTGGTTTTTTTCACCGTAAGTGAACCCGCCCGGCGGAATCATCAGGCGAGTCAGACATCGGTGGAAAAGGGAACGCCTGCGTTCCGCGACGTACTTAACGAACTGCTGGTGAAGAACCGTTTTTGCTTGCCTTTTTATTTTGCCTACACCTGCCTCATTATGCTGTTTTATTCGCTGACGGCCTGGTTCCCGACGGTCATGATGCGGCACTTTACTCTCACGGCGGGCTATGTTGGGCAAATTACCGGACCGGTATATATGTGTGCGGGGGTTGTCGGGGTTCTGCTGGCCGGGAAATTAGTGCGCGCGGCGCTACCGGCAAACCTGCTACGAGACTCGCTCAAAGTGTCTGCTTGCGCGTGCGGATTGTTGATTATTTTCTCCGTACTCGCCTCTTGTATGCCATTTTCTACGGCGATTATCTTTTATGCCATAACGCTGTTCTGCGCCAGCATCACCATGGCGCTGGCCCCCATTCCGTTACAAATAGCGATCCCCAACAGAATGCGCGGCCGCGCGATTTCCCTGCTGGTTTTTATGACTAACCTGTTGGGCGGGGGCATTGGGCCGTTTCTGGTCGGATATTTAAGCCAGAAATTTCACGGAATTGACAATGCGCTTGGTTTGGGGCTGGCGATAGTGAGCGTCAGCGCGGCAACGGCTGCGACTCTGTTTTATACTCTTGCCATGAAGCGCAGTGCTACAGCTGTCAGCCATGATTAATGATGTGTTTATCAAAAGGATGCCACCGATGTCTACCCCCGCTTCTTATCGTCTCGGAAATGTGGTTATTACCCGAATTACTGAACAGCTTTTTAGCATGCCGCTGGCTAAATTATTGCCGGATGCCGCAGGCGTTCGTTTTCCTGCAGGGATGAACGCGCAAACGCCGATCGAAATGAGCGTGCATAGCTGGTTAATCGACTCGCCGCAGGGCCGGATACTGATTGATACGGCGACCGGCAATGGCAAGAATCGGCCATTTAGCCCCTTGTTTCATCAGCTCTCTTCGCCATGGATGGAAAATTTAAAGCAGACTGGTATTCAACCCGATGATATCGATTATGTATTGCATACCCATTTACACACCGATCATGTCGGCTGGAACACCCTCTGGGATGGGGAAAAATGGCGGCCTGCGTTTACCAACGCGACATGGGTTTGTTCTCAATCTGAGCTCAATTTTGTCTCATCTCCGGCAGCTGCCGCGCGCAAAATGGTATTTGATGACAGCATTTTGCCGATTGTTGAGAGCGGCCGTCTGGTGACGGTAGCGGATTCCCCGACGGAATTTCTCCCGGGGATCCTGTTTTACCCTACTCCGGGGCATAGCGTCGGGCATATGAGCATTGCCGTTGAAACGACAGAGGGAACGGCGATTTTTTGTGGCGACCTGATGCATACCCCGCTGCAGGTGTCTCATCACGCCCTGAGTTCCGTATTTTGCAAGGATAGTCTGCAGGCGAATCAGTCCCGGAAGTGGTTCTTAAACTTTGCCGCCGAACGTCAGGCGACGGTATTCACAAGCCACTTTTCAGCAAGTTCTGTGGGGCGCGTTACCGGCACAGAAGAGGGCTTCGTGTGGGAATTTGAACGGTAAAATAGAAGGGCCTTAAAAATGTGCCTCGCCTTTGCACAGCGCCAGCGGGGCACTACGGCTTTACCTTGAGGAGCGCGTGAGTACGTTTGTTAGCCTACGGGCGAGCGTTCGCCGCCCGTACCTGTGCAGGTTACTTCCCGCTAGCTTCAGCGATCCTCAGCGCGTCGTCGAGGAAACGGACCGCATTACGCAGAGCCTGGTCGGCTTCGGGTAACGTCCCGGCCAACAGATGCCAGACATGAAACATTCCCGGCCAGACCTCAAGCGACGTGCGTACCCGCGCTTCGCCCAGATGGGACGCGAGACGGATCGCGTCGCTGAGCATGACTTCATTTTCACCGATCTGAATCAGGATCGGCGCCAGATCGTGAACATCGGCAAAAACGGGAGACGCATCGGGATGCGTAGGCAGCGCACCCGCGAGGAAGGTGCGCGCGAGGATATTGAGAAACGCCACGCGGCAGAGCGGATCTATTCCATCGCGCACCGTTGCGGAAAAACCGCTGTGCGTGAGGTTTGCCCATGGGGAGATGGCGACTCCCGCCACCGGCAGCGCAATACCTGCGTCACGGGCCTTACGCATCATGGTTACCACCATTGCCCCGCCAGCAGAATCACCGACCAGAACGAGTTTTCGCGGATCGCTACCGCAGGCCAGGAGGGCGCGATAGGCAGAAAAAACATCGTTTATTGGCACCGGGAACGGGAAGTCAGGCGCCTGGCGGTAGGCCGGGGTGTAGACTTTTGCCTTCAGCTGGTTGGCGAGACGTCCCGTAAGGCCGCGGTAGGCTTCTACGCCTCCGTGAACGTAACCGCCGCCGTGGATATAAAGGACTGTACGCTCTGTCTCAACATCACCTGGCGTCGCGCAGAGAGCGGGGGTGGATCCCAACATTGTTGTATTGTAGGAAACGCCGCGGATGGCCGGAAAGAGATTAAGCATGCCATGCATATATTGCCGGCGAACCTCTGGCCATTCGGTTTCCGTCTCGCCATACAGTTTCTTGACCACGGGGGCGGCGGCGGTGATCCAGCCATCAAGTGCGTTTTGTGCCTGTTCCGGGAGCATTCTCTTACCTCTTGGTTTATTATTCGACAATAATGATGTTACGACTTTAATTAGCGAATATGTTTCCCCTATGAGAGCGGCAAAAGTCCCGAAACGAAATCCGTTAACATCCGAACTCGATCTCCGGGCGATCCGGATATTTGTCGCCGTAGCTGAGGCTGGCAGTTTCGTCGCGGGAGGGGCATCAGTGGGATTGACGCGTTCTGCGGCGGGAAAAGCGCTGTCTCGTCTTGAAGACTACCTGGGGACCCGGTTGTTTCATCGCACAACAAGAAGGCTTTCCCTCACAACGGAAGGCCATGAATTTTATTCCCGCTGCTTACAGATAATCGAAGATGTGCAGGAAGCCGAAGCCAGTATCCGGCATGACCATCCGCTTCCCCGCGGCACGCTTCGGCTAACGGTTTCCGAAGGATATGGCAAAGCGATAGTGATTCCGTTTCTGGGCTCGTTGCTGGCCGCATCGCCCGAACTGAGCGTTGAGGCCAATTTTACGGACCGGATTGTCGATCTTGTGGAAGAGGGGTTTGATCTGGCTATCAGGGTGGGCGAAGGGGTGACCAGCACTGAATATGTGACGCAGGTGATAGCGCGCGCCAGGCCGCGTCTTTATGCTGCGCCGGGCTACCTGGAAAAGCAGGGCGTTCCTCTCAGCACCTCCGGGCTGGAAAAACATCAACGCCTCATCTACGGGCTTGGCACCACTACCACCGCGTGGAACTTCATCGATAAAGAAGGTCAGTCGGTCAGCGTCAACGGCAGGATTTACGCCCGATTCGATAGTGGCGATGCCATCCGGGTCGCTGCGACAGAGGGTATGGGAATCGGACTTCTGCCTCGCTTTGTCGTGGCACGGGAACTGAACGAAGGCAAGCTGGTTGAAGTTTTGCCGTCAATAAGCGCGGCAGAGCTTGCCGTCCATGTCATATATCCCAGCCGCAGGTATCTACCGGCACGAATTCGCACATTTATTGATGAGTTCCGAAAATACCTGAACGATAAGGAAAGTGAATTCTAACTCCATCAGGAATGGTGCGGATTTAATTTTCTGAATAAAACCTATATTCATTTTAAGTATCAATGACACACTCATTCTTACAATGGCAGCGATTTTAATGGTTTAAACGGTATCGTAAGATATGGGATTGTAAAACACTAACAACCACAGACTCTGAGTTTAAAATAAAAAACACCACCATTTCGAATACAAAAACCAAAAAGAACCAAACGATCTGACATCGGAATTATTATCTACAATGAAAAATTTATGGTAACCAACCACAAAATAAAGAAATGACATTCTTTACATGTCAAAAAATTATTACATTAAAAATAAAGCCAACAAGTAAAAAGAGACAATCAATACTTTCCGGAACGGAAACTCAATAAATGAAACAGTAAGACTTGCTGGCGTAACAAGCATGAAAGCTGTTCGAATATGTAAATTTACTGATTGGAAATTTAAAAAAGCCACAGCCCTGAATGAGCTGTGGCTCTACATCCTGAAAATTCAGTAGCGATACAATCTATTCTGTTTCCTTACGAAAATAAACTTGTTTGATATAACGCCCCCGGCCATCTCCATGGCCCAGATCCATTGAAACTAATGCCTCGGCTTCATCGCGACTCATTCCATTTTTAATATGATGATTTACAGCATCTCGTGAATAAGCATAACGTAAACTGTGCGGCGCATTTTTACCATTCATCCCTGCCTCTCTTACAATATTTCGGTAGCGATCAATTGCGGTATGCAGAGAGGGTTTATCAATCAGCTTCCCGTTATGTTCACTGATATATTGAATTGCTTTATCAAGAATTGATAAAACTTTTTCACGATTGTAAACTGTTGTTTCTCTCGGCCTCCCGCCTTTCGTCCCAAATACAATACGGACACGTTCATGATTATTAATCAATGCTTGTCTCCATGTTTTTAAAGACTTTGCAGACTGAACGGTTTCTTCTGTTCTCAACCCAAGATATCGGGAAAGTTGCACAGCAAGAGCTACGCCTTCGTCTTTTCTTTGAGCAAAATTGACTACAGCGTTGAGTTTTTCGTCTGTAATAGGTAGTTTCGTACCATCTCTGTTTGCTCCGGAAATTCCGAGCGCATGATTGCTCAAACTAATATGATTAGGGTCAGCAAGCTTATTTCTTCCGGCTGATAGCAAGATAGATCTGATTGCGGACATTTCATTCTGAAGGGTTCTGAGAGAAAGGTTTTCCGTCTTCCTGCTTTCCATATATTTTTCAACATGTGAAGTTTTAATGTGTTTCACGTCCCTAATCTGAATATTCAGATCTGACAGTCTCTCAGAAAATCGTTCTGCAATTCTTGAGCGATCAGCCACAGTTTTATAACTTCCCCGTCCCTGACGAGCAAGAGTGACAAGTTGTTTGCACAGCTGTTTACTGAATCTGGACATTTCAATATCTCCACAGGCATACACGTCACTCTGCTTGTAAAGAAGCAGACGGATCTGTAGACCAGCAATTCATTCCCCGACGACACGGTTGCTTTTGCGCTTCATGCGTCTCGACTGGTATCTGTGCATCGGGGCGGCGAATTGTTGAGTTCTTGCGAGGCACCCCAGATCTCTGATCTGTTTGCTGCTTATGCAGAGCTGACTTACGTCAAGCTGCCTCCAACACTACTCTTCGTAGTGTCGCCATCGATACCGAGTCGATTTCCTCCTTACTGATAGTTGAACGTTCAGACGGCCTCCCGTCGTACTTACGTTGATGTAAAAAAGTGAGTTTAATACCGTACTGACACGGATTACATGTTGGTCAGATGGTAGTAAAACGTTGAAATCCACGTCGTACGTGGGTTGAGACGTTATGCGCTGCGCGCGTCACTTGGTAGTGTCTTCGCCACTTCACAAGTGACGCCGCGCAGCTTCGTGCTCCTAATGCAACTCCGTAAGCGGCCAAATGTACCAAATGGCCTTATCCGTCGATGCAAAAGTCGTACGAAACTCAGGGCGTATCACTGCAAATGAGAAGACGTTGAACTGATGCCGTTCACAGAACGGAAGTGAATTGAAACTGGCAGATTTGCTACACAGTAAACCTTCATCGCCGCGTCATAGTGCGCTTTCATAGACGATATCTGCTTTCAAAGGTGAGCAGATTTGCCACATTTTTCATGTACTCCCTTTCAGGCTTAGAGAGTTTTATTGTGCAGTCACCCGAAGGCGCGCCTCACAGACTGCCGGAACATTGGTGGTCGCAGCTTAAGTGCGACTGTAGCCACCCGAAGGCGCTCATCACAGGCTACAAGAGCATTGGTGGTCGCCAGTGCGACAGTACAACAGTTTGATAGTACCAACAGGGAAATACGACGTCAAATGGATGTAGACATCGTTTTTTGGGTGAGTAATATGTAGTTTTCTCCGATGAAAGTGGTTGATATGGATATTTTAAAACAACGCCTTATGAATAGCCACGGGTTTAACAGACACCTCAGAGTCATTTAAGATGGCTTAAAGAGAGGTGCCCATGAGCGGTAAGCGTTATCCCGAAGAGTTTAAAATTGAAGCAGTCAAACAGGTTGTTGATCGTGGCCATTCTGTTTCCAGCGTTGCAACATGTCTCGATATCACCACCCACAGCCTTTACGTCTGGATAAAGAAGTACGGTCCGGATTCTTCCACGAATAAAGAACAGTCAGATGCTCAGGCCGAGATCCGCCGTCTCCAGAAAGAGCTGAAGCGGGTTACCGACGAACGGGACATATTAAAAAAAGCCGCGGCGTACTTCGCAAAGCTGTCCGACTGAGGTACGCCTTTATCCGTGACAACACCTTTTGCTGGCCTGTACGCCTGCTCTGTCGGGTGCTGGATGTTCATCCCAGTGGATTTTACGCCTGGCTTCAGCAGCCGCATTCACAACGCCATCAGGCAGAGCTGAGGCTGACAGGACAGATTAAACAGTTTGGCTGGAATCGGGATGCGTCTATGGTTATCGCAAGATCCATCTGGATCTGCGGGACAGCGGGCATCAGTGCGGAGTCAACAGAGTCTGGCGACTGATGAAACGTGTCGGGATAAAGGCTCAGGTCGGCTACCGGAGCCCGCGTGCCCGCAAAGGCGAGGCCAGTATCGTGTCGCCCAACAGGCTCCAGCGGCAGTTCAATCCGGATGCTCCGGATGAGCGTTGGGTAACGGACATAACCTACATCAGGACCACGAAGGCTGGCTGTATCTTGCCGTGGTTGTTGATCTGTTCTCACGCAAAATTATCGGCTGGTCCATGCAATCCCGGATGACAAAGGATATTGTCCTGAACGCACTGCTGATGGCTTTATGGCGGCGTAATCCCCAAAAACAGGTGCTGGTTCACTCGGATCAGGGCAGTCAGTACACAAGCCATGAGTGGCAGTCGTTCCTGAAATCACACGCCCTGGAGGGCAGCATGAGCCGTCGTGGTAACTGCCACGATAATGCAGTTGCAGAAAGCTTTTTCCAGTTACTGAAACGCGAGCGGATAAAGAAAAAGATCTACGGGACGCGGGAAGAAGCCCGCAGCGATATTTTTGATTACATCGAAATGTTTTATAACAGTAAGCGTCGGCATGGTTCCAGCGATCAGATGTCACCGACAGAATATGAAAACCAGTATTATCAACGGCTCGGAAGTGTCTAAATAGCTGCGTCTAATACCGCTACACTTTTGCAAGTCCATGTTTTCCTCCCGGGAATGGACTGGCGGTATCCATAAAATGGCGTACTTTTTTCAATAACTGCCACATTGAACGACAGCGATGGT